>DATBLG010000004.1:0-71903 GCA_036555485.1 Gemmatimonadales bacterium
ATCATGCATTTGGAGTACATCACAGAAACTCCGGTCAGCGGCCGCGTTTCTGCTGCGGTCCGAGCGGCCGAAACGCCGCCCCACACCGTCGACCGAACGCCTGAACCTCCGGCGGCGAATGTACCGCGGACCATGACGATACCAAAGAACCGGTATCCTCCGGTGATCGCTAAGTTACCGTCCACCAATAGGATACCTTGCCCGTGGCCGGCGGTGAGCGTCAGGTCCCCCGAAACGAGCACGATTGGGACGTAGCTGCTGCACGGCCCGCCCGCGCTCGATCCATCGCCCCAATTGTAGAGTGACCCAGTATCGCAGTCGGAGCCATTGGAAAGTGGCCAGGTCTCCCAACTACCGCCCGACAAGGTGATCGTAGCCTGGTTGGCGAGCTGGTCGAACGCGACCTGATCCTCGGCGGGGAGACCGGTGTCGCCAGCCTGGCGCGTCACTGTCGGTGGCGAACCGTCGATCTGGGGACTGCCAATCTCCGCGATCGCGCCAGCGATAACCCCGGGGACGGAGCTGTCGGGCGGCGGACAATCCTCGCGATTGGGAGGCGGCTGGTCACGACCGTCGATTGTCGACCCGGTCCCGACGAACGCGGGCCCACCGCTGGAGAGCGCGGCGGACACGACCACGGGTACGGGCCGAGCGTGCACGAGTAAGCCTAATCGAGCTCGGGTCGCCATGGCCGGCGGAGCGCCGGCGCCGAGGGCATCGACGGCTGTCAGCTCGACGAGGAACAGGTCCCGGCCCAATCGATGAATCGCGCCTGACCAGTTCTCGTCCGCGCTCGCTCCCGTCCCGTTAATCACGACCGAATCGAACGGTTGCGGAAGGCGCCGGCTCAGGACCCCGGGGGTCCAGACCGACAACACGCCGGCGAGCGCCGATTCGGCGCGTGTCAGCGTGCGGTGTAGCCGGCGGCCGGCGCCGGCGGCTCGCTGTTCCTGGAATCCGAGGAACACGGCCACCGTCAAGACGGCCGCCCCGATCACCAGCACCCACAGGGTGAGCGCCAGCGCGATGCCGCGCTCTCCGCGGACCGATTCCACCTTAGAACCGGCGATTGTTGCGCAGCGCGACGAGCGTCACGAGGCTGTCCACCTGGCGCTCGAGGCGCCCCGCCCGCCGAACTGGTTGAACGGCTTCGGTCCTGACGCGGATTTCGATCAAGCTCACGCGGGTGGGATCGGTCGTGACCGCACCGCTGGAATCGAAATACGCGAACGCGAGCCCGTCGCTCGTCACCGGACCGAGCAGCGGCTGGAGATCGGTGGCGGTTTTCA
The DNA here is from genome assembly GCA_036555485.1 of Gemmatimonadales bacterium. Classification (GTDB taxonomy): domain Bacteria; phylum Gemmatimonadota; class Gemmatimonadetes; order Gemmatimonadales; family GWC2-71-9; genus DASTHG01. Next base: position 1,290 of record DATBLG010000004.1, read on the forward strand.
TCCCCACGTACCAGCGGCGGTCCTCCGTAGCGCGGTACAGCCGGTACGTGAGCGTCTCGAACCCGAGAACCGGCGCACCCGACGGGATCATTCTCTCGGGCGTGACCGGTCCGACGCGTGGACTGAACACCGTCGTCACTCGCCGGCCCGGCCGCCCATCGGGACAGGAATCAGGAGCCACAGACGCGATCGAGCCCAGCATCCACCCGCCGTCCCCGGCGCTGTCGGCAATTGCTTCCGAGTAGACCCACAAGGAATCGATGGTCGGGTTGAAGTCCCGCAGGCCGTACAACGGTGCGTCGCGCAGCGTCAGGGTCAGTGCACCTCCTGAGCCGCTCGACCCGGGAGTCCGACACGCCACCGCGAACTGGCGTGGAGCGCGGATGGTGATGGCCGTATCGGTGATGGCCACAAGATCACCGTCCGTGGCGTCCAACTCCCGCAGCTCGGCCGGCAGGAAGGCCGCCGCGATGCGGAGGTTCTGCCGCCCGTCGATCCCCTGCGATTCGGCCCGGTACGCATCACGCGTCTGGCGGAGCAGGCCAAGCGCGGCGGCGGAGATCAGCCCCAGGAGCGTGAGGGCGACGACCAGCTCGGGGAGGGTAAACCCGCCGCGGATCAGCGCCGGCATGAGAAGACCGCCGTGAGGGTGTCGGGGCGGACCAGGGGGTGCGCCGCCGGGCCGGCCGGGACCGTGACGAGCTGCACGCGAGGGGTGGAATCGCCGGCGAGCCCCCAGGTCCATTCGAGCCGGGCGAGCGTGGTGCCGTGATGCAGCACGGGTTCCACGCCGTCCGCAGGCGTCCTGCAGGCAGTGATCCGGAGCCGCTCGAGCCGCGCCGCCGCCGCTGAAGATGCGACTGCCGCGCGCTGCGTCCGGGCGAGCGCACGGGTGAGCGACGCCGTTTCGGCGGCGAGCCCCAGGATCCCCACCGCGAACACGACGAGGGCGACGAGCACCTCGACCACTGTGAACCCACGCGCCGCTGCCATGATGGGCCGAGGATAGTGAAGGTCCCGCGCGGCCGCATAGGGCAAATCCACGCTGCCGTGGGCATTTCCCCGCGAAACGAGAGAACCCCGCGCCACCAAACGGCGGCGCGGGGTTCCCGCGATCGGGCCTGCGACGACGGCTAGTTGGGCGTCAACAGGTCCCAGTACGCGGCGACGTTGAACCCGGTGGGCTCCACCTCGAAGTAGTGGCCACGTGCAAAGTGCCCCGTGGTCGGGAAGTACGGCGGCGGATTCGTGAGACCGCACTGGTCATACGAGTACCGCTTGATGTACCCCGAGCCGTTGGTGAGACCGACGGCGCCGCGTTGCTTCTGGATGATGCCACCGGTCAAGAACAGACAGCCGCGGGCGGAATTGACGCCGCCGCACGGCGTGGCGGTCAGATCGACCCACTGGTTGTATTGCTGGACCGTGAAGATCTCGAGCGCCAGTACGAAACCGTGGATGAACTCGTCCTGGGTCTCGTCCCATTGCACATCGGTCCCGCTGCTGCTGATGTACGGAAGCGGATTGTTGAGCAGGTTGTCAGCCACCACGATGGAGTCACCGCTGAACATCCCGAGGATGTCCTTGCAGTTTCCCGCCCCAGGGTTGGTGACGTAGGTGACGTCGTCGGCGAGGATGATGTTCCCCGTCGCCGCGAGCGTGACGCGGCCCCGCAGCTTCCCGCTCACCGCGACCTTTCCCTCGACGTGGACGACGCCCTTGAAGTTCGGGTTCAACCCGCGCGTGATGGGCCACATGTACGGCGCCTGCGCCGCGCCGACCGCGACAATCACCCGTGGGTCTACGGCACCGGGCCACAGGAGCCAGGTCCCGCGACCGTCGGCAGGCAGGAAGGCGCCCAGGGGATTGAGGATGTCCGACCCGCCCAAGTAACACCGGCGCGTCGCGCCGCCATTGTTCGGGGCGTTGCTCTTGGAGTCGTTGCCGGCGACCCACAAGACCGAGTGGTTGGCAAACGTGACGAACCCTCCCAACGGGTGGTTTGTGCCCGCCCCGGTATAGACGTGCCCGCAGTTCGGGGAATTGCGCACGCCGTTGGTAGCGCCTGTACCCGTATAGCTGTTCGTATCCGCGACGACCCACCAGGCGTTGGCGGCCAGGGGAACCTGGTACACCTTCATGAATCCTTCGTCTTCGTCGGTCGAGTCACCATCGACGTTGAGGTCGAGCGCCACGAACTCGATGCGCGTCGTGGCCTGCCCCGCGTTGCCGCCCATGGTACTGGTGATTGACGTGCTCCCGATCATGGCCTGGTTTTTCAGCTTGGCCAGGTCGGCGGTGCCGGGCATCGGGATGATGGGGACGTTTTGCTTGTATCCCTGGTTGTACGTGCCGTACGAGAGCCCCGAGATGGTCGACCCGGTCGACACCGGGCCATGGAACGTGGCGCCCGAGGACGCGATGTTGATCACGTCGTTGGAATGCACCGGCCCGAAGATCTGGTCGCCATTGGCGAAGTAGATCAGTCCTTCGATCGTCGTGAAATAGGCGTACTTGGAGAAGCTCTCCTGGAACACCTCACCGCGCCGCACCACCCGGTTGCCCTGGGGGTCCTCGGCGACAGCCACGACGCTCCCGAACACGCCGTACTGGCCGGTGGTCACGCCGCTCGGTCCGACATAGAGCCAGCGCTTCACGTTGGGAATCACCGAGCCGTCGGCCGCATACACGGTCGCGCCGGCCTCGATGGTGTTGAACCCCGAGTCAGGGTACTGCGTCTTGTCCCCGTTGATCAGGGACCGGGCCTCCTCCAGGCCGGCGTCCGCCACCGTCTCGAGGACGCTGAGCCGAGCCTGGTGCCGGCTGATGAGGTTGGTGTTCGAGCCCAGCATCGCGGCACCCGCGATGATGGCCGCGACGGCCAGCACCACCAGCAGCACGACGACCAGCGCGATGCCGCGCTCATTCCCGATTACCCGATGGGTCCGCATACAGATGTTCCTCTTTCGTCCTTAAGGAATGTTGACTTGCAGAGTCTCGACCCGGGTAGACGTCAGCGGCGTACAATCCTGCGCCGCCAGCCCGTAGATGTACGAGCTCCCGGAAACGACAGCCGCGTCGGTGTACCCATAGACGGGCAGCCCGGCCGGCGGGATGCTCAGGTACGGATCGCCGAACGCCAGCTCCGTACTGAGGCGACGCCAGATGACATACCGCTGCACGTCTTTTTCTCCACCCACCTCGTCAACCGCCGCGTTCCAGGCCAGGTCCACTCCGCCGGCAACCGGATTCCAGGTCGCCGTCAGTCCAACGCCGAGGATTGGCTCGTCGCCGCACGTTTTCTTGTTCGCCAGGCCGACGTTGGGCAGGCGCATGTAGCGGCTCAGCGCCCGCGTCCGCTCCGCCGTGCCGGTGAGACCGTTCGTCACGGTAAAGCTGACCTGCACCGCCCGAACGCTGTCGATGCGTGACACCGCACCGGTATCGCTCAGCGCCAGATGAATGGGCACCGAGTGCTGCCAGGGAAGGGTCGCGTTCGCGACCAGGGCGAGCGTCGGATTCCCGGACACCATGGCGAGCCGGTGGTACCGGAAGAAGGGCACTCCCGTCGTCTGGAGGATGTTCCGCGACACGAGCTCGGGAGTCAGGTTGTTGACCTGGCGGTACAGGATGAAATCATCGACCCGGGCGGTCGTCGAATCCGTCACGAACCAGAAGGTGATGGTTTCGGCATCGCTGTTGATGCCAAGCTCGACATACGATGTGTCCGGATACGCGAACGAGGTCGTGGGAAGCGTGATCCGCTCGGCCTTGGTCATCGCGGCCGTGCTGCCCGTGACGGCGTCGGGGTTGTAGTAGACCGCGAACACGTCCCCAGGGGTGTTCGTGAGGTAGTTGGCGTTGAACGCCAACGTCGATGCCCCGATGTAGATCAGCGGCGGCTGGATGTCGGGAGCGCCGGCGCCCGCGGTGCGCAGATCCTTCTCCAGCAGGTCGATCGCGAAGCGGCCGTTCTGCAGCATGGCAACGCGTTGGCTGCCCAGGGAAAAGCTGCGTCCCTGCGCGCGCAGGAACGCCAGCGCGCCCGCGAGCACGGCCGAGAACACCACCAGGGCCACCAGCATTTCGATGAGGGTCAAGCCGCGCTCATCGGTCGGGCGTCGAAGCATGTTCGTCATGGGGCCGCCACCGTCACCGTCCGGACGACCGCCGGGGAGACGCCCGGACCGGTGACCCGCACGGTGACTTTCTTGTAGTCGTTGGGTTGCCCGACCCCGCCGGTCCGCACGATGCTCGTCACGCGCGTGAACCCGGACAGCGTCGGGAACGTGGTTTCGGTCGCCGTATAGGCGGTATCGAGGGCGTCGTAGCGCGGATCGGCACGGATCTGCTCCACTCGATCGAGCGCCAGCTGGATCGCCGCATTCTGGTTCCCGCTCGTGGTGGCGATGTGCACCGTTTTCCCCGTCGTGCTCGCCAGCATCATCATGACCACGAGCAGAATGGTGAGGGCCAGGATGACCTCGATCAGGGTGAAGCCGCTTTTGTTGTTCATGTCAGAACGCCCTCCGCCACGACGGCGGCCCGTAGCGATACCAGGACGCGCGGCCGGTGGCCCGTTCGAGCTCGATGGCGCGCGTGTCTTCCACGTGGGTGCCCGACGTCGCCGCCCGCACCGAGGTCAGATAAAAACCCCCGGCCTCGCTGGCGCTGCCGTCCCGGTGGAACACCACCGCCGGTAGTCCATTGACCATTTTCGTGAACGTCACGGGGCCGGGACCCATCGGGCGGGCCGGGGCGCTGGCACGGCCGAACACGACCCCTTCTCCCAACGCGACGCCACGCACCCGCTCGCCTGTCTCGACCAGCCCGTTGTTGTTCTTGTCGTCATGGATGCGGATCAGCCCTTGGGGCGCGTTGAAGGTCAGGATGACGTCGTGCTGCTGGGTGATGGCCTGCCGCTCCGCCGCGAGCAACGTCATCCCCACGCCCTGCATGTCCGCCTCCAACTTGAACCGGGTGATGTCGATCTTCGGCGCGACGATCGCTACGACGAGTCCGAGGATGGCCATCACGATGAGGATCTCGATCAACGAGAACCCGGCCGTAGACGCCGGAGCGCCCGCCGCACCGCGGCCAGACATCAGCCCCGACGCTCCTTCTCCTGCGCTCCATAGGTGCCGTTTCATGCCAATCCTCCCTGGGTTCGCCGGCTTGCAAGTACAGGAACCGTGCCCACCATCATTTCGTTGCGATATAAGCACTTACATAATTGCGTGCCAGCCTTGAACCGCGCAATTGTCTGCATTTATGCAAAAAGTTGCGCTATTCGAGATGGTACCGATGCATCTTGTAAAACAGCGTCCGGAGGCTGATCCCGAGCTGCTCGGCGGCCGCTCGACGGTTGCCGTCCGCGGCCTGGAGGCCCTCGAGGATCGCTTGCCGTTCGGCCTGCTCGGCGATCTCGCGCAACGTCCGACCGGCTGCTCCGGGAACCGGTGGGGCAACGGCTGGAGCGGAATCCTGGCGCAGGTCGTCGGGCTGCAGCAGCTCATGCCCAGACAGCACGGCCGCACGCTCGATCGCGTTTTCCAGCTCCCGGACGTTCCCCGGCCACCGTTGTGCTTGCAGCCAGGCCGCCGCTTCGGGGGTGAAGTCGATCAGTCGTCCCAGGCGTCGCGCCAGGCGCGCCGCGAAGTGCCGGGCGAGCGGCAAGATGTCTTCGCGGCGCTGCACCAGCGGGGGCAGCAGGATGGTGACGACCTTGAGGCGATAAAACAGATCCTCGCGGAAGCGCCCGGCGGCCACCTCGACGTCGAGCGACCGTGCGGTCGCCGCCAGGAGACGCACATCCACCCGGCGGGTCTTGTTGTCCCCGACCCGGCGGATCTCCTCCTCCTGCAGCACGCGCAGCAGCTTCGCCTGCAGCCCGAGGGGCATCTCGCCGATCTCGTCCAGCAGCAGCGTACCGCCATCCGCCTGCTCGAACAGACCGGACTTGTCACCGGTGGCCCCGGTGAAGGCGCCGCGCACGTGGCCGAACAGCTCGGATTCGAGCAAGCTCTCCGGGATTGCCGCGCAATTCACTCCGATGAAAGCCGCTCCCGCCCGTGGACTGGCGCGGTGGATTGCGTGCGCGATGACTTCCTTCCCGGTGCCGCTCTCCCCGGTGATCAGGACCGTGGTCTTGTGCTCGGCGACGCGCTCCACCAGCTCCATGGCGGCCTGCATCGCGGGACTGGCCACCACGAGGGCGCGGGCCTCCGGACCACGGTCGAGCTGCGCCCGCAGACCCACGACGGTCCGGCGCAGGCGCTCCCGCTCCTCCGCCTTGCGCAGCGCCAGCACCACCTCGTCGGGACGAAATGGTTTGGGGACATAGTCGTAGGCCCCCTCCTTCATCGCAGCCAGCGCGGCATCCTCGCCACCATAGGCGCTCATCATGATGACCAGCGCGGTCCCGCCCCGATCCCGATAGCCGCGCAGAAACTCGATGCCGCTGAGCTGAGGCATCCTGACGTCGCACAGCACCAGGTCGAACGACTCCGCGAGGGCCCGCTCCAGCCCGCGTCGCCCATCGCTTTCGGCGACCACGTCATAGCCCGCATCGCCCAGCAGCAGGCCCAGCGATTGGCGCAGCCCCGGCTCGTCATCCACGATGAGGACCCGACTCACCGCCCCGCCTCCGGAAAGAACAGCTTGAACGCCGCACCACCCTCGCGCGCCTGCTCGAGCCACACGACCCCACCCATGTCGTAGACCGCTCGGGCCACGATCGCGAGCCCAAGGCCGGTGCCCCGGCCGGGCTCCTTGGTGGTAAAGAAGGGCTCGAAGATCTGCTCGCGATCCCCTGCACGCACTCCCGGCCCCGAGTCGGCGACGAAGATCAGCACCCCCGGCGCGCCCGCGGCGATCTCGCTGCGTGAGGGCCGCCGTCCCGGAGCCCTGGGGAAGACGGCGTCGGCGGCGTCGCTGGCCCGTCGCGAAATCAGACGGGCCGGCTGATAGGCCCACGGGCGCGCCCCAAGCACCAGGTCGCCGTCCGGAGCGGCATCGACGGCGTTGAGCAACAGGTTGACCACGGCCTGCTCCAGGAGGTGCGCCCGGCCCAGCACGGCTGGGAGGTCGGCCGGCAGGTCGAGCCGGGCCCGCACCGACCGCAGCGTCCCCTGGGCCTGGAGCAGCTCGAACGCCGCGGTGAGCACGACCCCGACGGAGACCGGCTGGGGCGCTTCATCGTGCGGGCGGGCATAGTCGAGGAGGCTGCGGATGATGCGGTCGATACGGTCGAGCTCGCGGGCCAAGGCGTCGGTCACTTCAGGGTCGCCGCCCCGCTTCCGCAGCACTTCGACGTACGTCGCCGCCCCGCCCAGCGGGTTGCCGATCTCGTGCGCGATTCCGGCGGCCAGACGGCCGACGCTCGCCAGCTTCTCGGCGCGCACCAGCTGACTCTGGGCGTCGAGCAGGTGATCCGTCATGCGGTTGAACCGGTCAGCCAGGGTGGAGAAGTCGTCGGTTTCGGCCTGCGGCGCGCGGGCGTCCAGATCGCCGGCAATGACCGCATCCGCGGAGGCCTTGAGACGCTGCATCGGCTTGAGGATCAGGCGGGTCACCAGGTAGTGGCCGAAGGCAATGAAGATGACGACATCCCCGGCCACGACCGCCAGGACGAGAGGAAAGGCCCGCTCGGGAGCGAGGGTACTCGCCAGAAGACTGGTGGCGACTCCTAGGATGAGCGCTGTCGCCGCGAGGAACGCCAGCTGGACGAGGAGAACAGTTCTCAGTGGGGGTTTGACGGCCACGGCCGGTCACCCAAACAGGAACGGCGGGGAAGTCCCCGCCGTTCCTGTCCCAGATATCACGCCTGAGAACCTACTTGCACTTCGGCTCGCCTTCCTTGGTGGCCTGGGCGATCGCCGTGCTGCCGATGAAGATCGCGCAGGTCTTGGACGTGTTCAGATTGGTCATTGTCGCCGTCCAGCCGTCGGCGGTCAACGCAATCGTCGGCGTGCCGTTCCCGGTCGTCACGGCGAACGCCGTGCCGAGGCTCGTGGTGTACTTCACGGAATCCGCGAAGTACGCCTCTTCCGCCGTCACCAGGTTGCGGAGATCCGACTTCATCGAGGCGAGGTACGCCTTCTCCTTCGTGTTGGCAAACTTCGGGATCGCGATGGCGGCCAGAATGCCGATAATCACCACCACGATCAGCAGCTCAATGAGCGTGAAACCCTTGCGGTTCATCTCGTTCTCCCGGGTTAAGAAATGATGGGCGCCTGTTGTTCCCGACGAGAGCATCGGCAAGGCCTGTGCCCTGCTTCGAGCCGCCGCCTAAGCCGATACAACATAATGCCTTGGGGGGTCCGGGAACAACCTGCCACGGGTGGCCTGAAGGCCCCGACCCACGCGTTTTGCAAGGTCCCGCTTGCAAACGCACGGCCGAGCAAGACTAGGATCTGTCGGGCTTTTGCTTACCCTGCGAGGGCACCAAAGGCCTAAGACAGGAACGGCGGGGAAGCCCCGCCGTTCCTGTCCCAGATATCACGCCTGAGAACCTACTTGCACTTCGGCTCGCCTTCCTTGGTGGCCTGGGCGATCGCCGTACTGCCGATGAAGACCGCGCAGGTTTTCTTGGTGTTCAGATTGGTCATCGTCGCCGTCCAACCGTCGGCGGTCAAGGCAATCGTCGGCGTGCCGTTCCCGGTGGTCACGGTGAACGCCGTGCCGAGGCTCGTCGTGTACTTCACGGAGTCCGCGAAGTACGCCTCTTCCGCCGTTATCAAGTTGCGGAGATCCGATTTCATCGAGGCGAGGTACGCCTTCTCCTTCGTGTTGGCAAACTTCGGGATCGCGATGGCGGCCAGGATACCGATAATCACCACCACAATCAGCAGCTCAATGAGCGTGAAACCCTTACGATTCATCTCGGTCTCCCAGGCTTGAATGGTGTTGGGCGCTGACAAAAGCTATCCATTTGGGGCAAGGCGGCTAGGGCCGCCCCGCACCCGCATACCAATCCCGCTCGAGCGGGAACCAGCCCATCGCCGTGTCCGCCAGCGCCCCCGCGCGCCCGCTCTCACCGCGTGCACGCGCCAGCAAATATTCGACTCGTAGCGCCACTCGTTCCCTTGGCATGATCTGTCGTGCCGCGCGAGCGAGCGGGGCCGCCCCGGCGGTGTCGCCCTGGCCGATCAGCAAGAACGCGAAGCCGGCCTTCAGATGGGGATCGCCGCCAAACAACGAATCAGCCCGGGCGTACACCGCGCGGGCCTCCACCGGTTTCCCCATCCCCGCCAGGACCGCCGCCGCCGACTGCTGACCCCGGTACGACTCCGGGTGCTCGGCGAGCAGCGTGAGCAGGAACGACCGGTTGTCCGCCCACGCCGGCAGGCGCACCAGGCTGCGCGCCGCCAGGGCCGCGAGCAGCACGGCCGTAGAAAGGACTACCCGCGACCGACCCCAGCGTTGCAGCGCCCAGGCGACTCCGGCGCCGACCAGCGCCGCCGGCAGCAGTGCGGGCAGGTAGAGATTCCGCTCAGCCAGCACAATGCCGGACGCGAACAACAGGTTCGCGGTCGGCAGGAACGCCAAGCCGGCGAGCAGGGCCGAGAAGCTCAGCGCGGGGGCACGGCGCCGCGCGCCCAGGCCGAGCGCCACGATTCCCAGGACCACGACTGCGCCGAGCCCGGCGGCCGCCGAGAACCCGGTTCGGAATGGAACAACCTGCGGGTGGTAGTCGACCGAGAGTGATGCGGGCCACAAGAGCAGCTCCGCTGCTCGCAGGACGGCCGGGAACGCCATCGCCAGCCGCCGTCCCACTCCCGCCCCGATGAACGGGGCGGCTACGTCGGTAAGCGGCGAATACCCGATGCGTAGCCAAACGAGGAAGAACCCGATGGTGACGGCTCCGAGCGCTGCGTAGAACTTCCCTGGGTATTTGTCCTCGCCCGCCGGTCGCAGCCAGTCATCGAGCAGTATCGCTACACCGGTAACGACACCGATCTCCTTGCTGAGCATAGCCACCAGTGCGCAGGCGATGGCCGCGATCCACCAGCGGCGCCGCGCCGCGAGGACCGCGGCCAGCATTCCCGCCGCCGCCAACAGCTCATTACGCGAGACGAGGTTCGCGACCCCTTCGACGTGGACCGGGTGAACCGCGAAGACCAACCCAGCCGCGACGGCCCCAGCGAGCGGCAGCCAGCGGGCCAACACCAATACGACGAGCACGCACACGAGCCCGTGCCAGAGGGCGTTGACGACATGCATCCAACCTGCCCGACCACCGGAGAGCGTCCAGTCGACGGCGAAACTCAGGATCGTCGCCGGGCGGTAGTAGGAGCCGGACCAATAGGGATCGTCGAACGCGCGTAGCGCCGCACCAACGTCGTGAGCGGCTGGGTTCGCCGCGATCACCGCGCGGTCATCCTGCACGAACCCGTAGCCCACCGTTGGGACGTAGAGGACGACCGCTGCGGCGAATACCATCGCGAGCATCCGCCTCATCGTGCTGCCGACCGCGCGCTCATGGTACCCCAGGTGCGGGGCCCACCCGGCCGGCCCGCACGAGAAACGAATCGGCGACGGCGGTGTCCCCTCGGGCGAGGGCGACACCGGCCTCGTACTGGTAGTAGAACTGGCAGCTATCGCACAGCTGCTCCATCCGGGCGAGCAACGAGTCGGCCAGGCGCGCCTGCCCGAGCGTGAAAGCGGCGTCGGCGCCCTGGAGAAACACCGGTGGCACGCGGTCGTAGATCTCGGTCGCCACTCGAAACGCCTCGAGCGCTTCCCCCGGCCGCCGTTCGGCCAAATAGATCCCGATCATGCGCGCCGGACCACTGAAAGAGCGAGGGGAATCCTCCAATACGCTCAGGGTGACCGTGCGCGTGTTGCGCCAGATCGGGACGCGCCATGCCGTGCGGGCGCCCCCGGCCAGAACCACCGCCCCGACAATCAACGCGAAGCGCTGCGCCCGCAGGGCTTTGAGCCAGGCCCCGACGGCGATGGCGAGCCCGATGGACGGGAGATAGAGCGTCCGCTCCGCCACCAGCACGCCGGTGGGAAACAGGAGATTGGCGACGGGCAGGAATGCGATGGCAATCCAGCCGAGGCCGAACGCCTCCACACGGCGGCCACGGCGCCATGCCAGCCACACGAGCGCCCCCCACGTGATGGCGCACAGCAGCCCGAGGGCGAACCGAGCGTCGAGCAGCGTGGTCACCAGGGTCCGTTCGGCCGGCGAGTAATCCACCCGGAGGGTGAGGGGAAACACGAGGAGCCGGGTGATGTCCGCGAGCGCGGCGACCGCGGTCAGGCGGACGTCCAGCGGACTCGCGTCCACGAACGCCGGGGCCAGGTGCAGCAGGCGCGTGTACGGATGCAGGATGCCCCACCGCACCAGGAGATAGGCGGCGCCCAATGCCACCCACGACGCCGCATAGGCCCACCGGCGGTTCCGGTCGGGTCGGCCAATCCCTACGATCCAGCCCCACACGATCAGGGCGGGCACGACGGCGGCGCTCTCCTTGCTGAGCAGCCCCAGCGCGAGCGCCGCCACACTCCACCACAACCGGTCGCGGACCAGCGCCGCGTACACCGACACGAGCGCGAACAACGCGCCCATCAGATCGGCCCGCCCGACGACGTTCGCGACCGCCTCCACGTGCAGGGGATGGACCGCGAACACCAGGCCGGCCAGCAGCGCTCCCTCGGTGGAATCGGTCCAGCGTCTGACGGCCACGGCGACCGCCACGCTGACCCCTGCATGCCAGAGGAGGTTCATCGCGTGCATCCAGGCAACGTGCCCCACTTGCCAGTCGAGCACGTACGAGGCGATCGCCAGCGGCCGATACATGGCGGCCCCAAGCTCAGGAGGCCAATAGGGCTCCCGAAATGCCTGCCACAGACCGGCCCACTCGTGCACCCGCGGATTCAGGGCGATGATCGAGATGTCGTCCAGGGCGAAGCCGTTCCACAGCGCCCCGAGGTACACGACCAGGGCGCTCGCGGCGACCGCGGCATAGATCCGTCTATTGGTCACGATTGACCCGGAACACCACTCGACCGCCCGACCACGCATGGACGATCGTGAGCCACCCGGGGTAGGCGCCGATCAGGGCATCCAGCTCCTCGTCCGAGCCTCCCCCGAATCCTGAAAACAGGATGTGCGTGACACGCATGCGCTCGAGATAGGCGCGATGGTCCGCCGGCGTCGGATGGGTTTCTTCGGCGCCCCGGTACCCGTACACGTATAACGGGACGGCGGTGCGGCGGGTGTAGAGCCACACCAGCGCCTCATCGTCGGTGGCGAGCACCACATCGCTCGGCAATGTCGCCACCCACGGCAACAGCTCGGTGAAATTCGCCGAGATCTGCGCCTGCTGGGTGCCCCACCATCGTCCGAGCGTTCCCCGCACCTGAAACAGCCCGTATCCCACGAGCATCACGGCGACGAGGATCGCGAGCGGCAGACGCGAGCGGGGGAGGCGTTGGTAGCACGCCACCGCGCCCGCGGCCCAGACCAGGGCCACCCAGGGCAGCACCGCCCACAGGAAGCGGTCCGGGTAAAACGGCCAGACGGCGAGGATGGCGAGGTAGCCGAGCAGACTCAGGCCGATCGCCGAGCGTTGCAGGATCTCCCGGAAGCCATACAGCCACACCGCCAACCCCGCCGCGCTGAACACGTAGTACAACGGCCTCACCGGAACCCAGCCTAGGGTGATGACGCCCAGCGGACGGGCCAGGTCCGGAGCGCGGGACCCAAACGCGGCGAAGCCGCTCTGCTTGATGACCTCGGACAGGCTCCCGTAGTTGATTGCCATCGCCGGATCGATCCCGGAACGGTGCATCGCGGTCCACGCGCCCCACACCGCGGCTGCGAGTGCCACCGGGGCCGCCGCGAGCAGCGCGCGTTTGAGCGGCACGCGCCGCACCATAAGGAACAGGACGATGCCGGCGCCCACCGCGACCCCGATGGTGCGGGTGAGCAACGCGAGCGCGGCCGCCGATCCGGCCATCACGGCCGCGGTAGCCGGCGACCAACGCGCCGGAGGCGAGTCCGCCATGATCACCGCCAGCGCGAGCAGCACGCCGAACAGCGGCTCCGCGAACAGGACGGACTGGACCGTCAAGACCGGGATCGCCAGCGCGGCCGCGGACACGCAGGCGGGCGCGAGCCAACGGGGGGCGGTCTCCCCAAGCAGATTGGTCCGCACGGCATGCCAGGCGATCAAGGCGGCGCCGCACGCCGCCAGGAGCACATTCAAGATCTTGGCGGCAGTGGCCGCGGCGTCCACGGACAGTGACCCGAACAACGGCGCCAGCAGCAGCGGGTAGAGCGGCGGGTAGTGGATCACCGCGGGCATGCCGGGCAGGTGCGGATGGACGTAGCCGTGACCCGAGGCGAGGGCCGCCGCAATGCCCGCGTACAAGCCGTCGTCGTAAAACACGCCGACGAGCGTGCGACTGAATGCGACGGCACCGCCCGCGAGCGCGACGGCGGCGACCGCCAGCGCCGCCCGACGCGCGTACGCGGCGGTCGTCAGCGCTTCCGCCAATCGCCGCCTGGGGGGAACAGATTGAACCGGATGATGTGGAACAGCGCGGCGAACCCGTCCTTCCAGGTGATCTTCTTCCCTTCCGCGTAGGTGCGCCCGCTGTAGGTGATGGGCAGCTCCCAGATACGCGCGCCGGACTGGGACAGTCTCGCGGTGATCTCCACCTCGAAGCCGAATCGGTTGGATTGGAGCGGCAGCCGTTGCAGCAAGTCGCGACGGACCAGCTTGTAGCACGTCTCCATGTCCGTGAGGTTGAGATTGGTGAACATGTTGGAGAGCAGCGTGAGGGTCCGGTTCCCCACCGAGTGCCAGAAAAACAGCACGCGGCGCGGCCCACCCTGAAACCGGGACCCGTACACGGCGTCCGCCCGGCCACGGAGGATCGGGTCCAGGAGGGTCGGGAGGTCGCTGGGGTCATACTCCAGATCGGCATCCTGCACGACGACGACGTCGCCCATCGCGGCCGCGAAGCCGGCGCGCAGGGCGGCGCCCTTGCCGCGATTCCCCTGCTGGTGGATGACCCGGTCGAGCACACGCTCCTCGTGAAGGCGGTCGAGGATGTCGCCCGTCCCGTCGGTCGAGGCGTCGTCGACGGCAATCACCTCGAGTCGCAGGGGCAGCTCGCGCAGGCGGCGCACCACGGCCTCGACCGTGGCCGACTCATTGTAGGCCGGTACGACCACCGAAAGCACGAGACCGGCGGGGGACGCATCTCGAGGCCTGGTCATGCCGGCCGCTCACCAATCGCGATGACGGACTGCCCGACGCGCCACGGCAGAAACCGCTCCAGCCGGAACAGCGGCACCAGGGCGTCGAACCAGCGCAGCGAGGCGGCCGGGATCAGCTCCCGCCTGAGCACGCGTCCGGTGAACCACCAGCCGGGGATCCCGGCGAGGTTGAAGTACTCGACGTGGCGCATCCGGAACCCTGCCTCGTCGTACTTGCGCCGGAGCTCCGACGGCGTGTAGCGGCGGAAATGGCCCAAGGCGCGGTCCAGCGTGCCGTAAATCGCGGGAAGTGCCGGCACCAGGAGAATCAACCGCCCGCCCGGCTGGAGCAGCCGGAACAGCGTGGCGAGCGAGAGTCGATCCTCCCGCACGTGCTCCAGCACGTTCAGGCAGATGATGGTGTCGAACCGTTCCTGAATCAGATCCGGGTGGAACGTGGGGAGCCGCAGGGCGACGACGGCGACTTGCGCGTTCCCCGCGAACCGTTGCCGCAGCCGCTCGAGGTAGCCCGGGTCGGTATCGGAGAGGACGACACGAGACCGGTCCATCAGGAATTCCGAGAGATTCCCGATGCCCGAACCGACCTCGAGCACGCGATCGCCCAGCCAGGGGCGCAGCCGCTCGAACATCCAGCGGTTGTATCGCGGAGCCGCGGCCAGCCGGCTGAGCGTGGCGGCGCCGACGGCATCGCCCGGCTCGGCGCGAGCGGTGGGGCTCGTCATGAATGGCTGTGGCGGCACTGGCGTCCCGGTCCCGGCCCGAGTCGGCGAAGTATCGAGACCATGGGCGCGGAATGCAACGCTATGGACTGGAGACAATCCACGTCCCGGTTCACACGGTAGTACACCGGCGGCTCAGGCGTCACCGGGATCCGCGCCAACACCTGCGGGCAACGCGTCTGCACCGACTCGATGTCGCGCCCCAGGGCGACGGTCGCCGGCGTCCACACCACGACCGTCACACTGTCGGTCAGGATGCGCTCGGCAAGGTAGCGGCCGGGGATCTCGAAGACCGAGGGACCGAGTGGGCTCTCGGTCGGAATCGCGGAGACCGTGCGCCGGCCGGAGTAGAGAAACACGCCGGCCGGTGCCTGGACCATGACCCGATCCTGCGGCGTCGTGTGCTGCCCAATCCAGGTGGCGACCTGAAAAATGAACCGGCTCCGAAAGGACAGTGTGATCGTCGGCGACCGGTCCGCCACCGGAGGCAAGGTGCCCGTCTGATACGCGCGCTCCGCAGCACTGCGCAGCTCGAGCTGTCGCAACGTGACCGTCATGGCCATAAGGGCGAGAAACCCATGGACCCCCCAGCCCATCACCGGGGACGCCCGGCGCACGCCGGCGTCTACGCCATTGGCCGCCAGCAACCCGATGAACGGCAACAGCGGCAGGAACAGCCGTGCCTGGGCGAACGGCCAACTCAGGGTGAGCACCGTGACGCACAGCACCGTCAGCACGAGCGCAGCGTGCGTGCGCCGGAGCCGGATGCCGGCGGCGATCGCGGCGAGGATGGCCGCCCCAACGATGATGACTCCCACCGCCTGGATCGACACGAGGTACCGCGCCAGGTCGAGCACATACTCCACGGCATTCGCCCCCATGGTCCGCGCCGTGTACCCCGCCAGCGCAACCGGACCATCCGCCCCGAGCCATTCCCAGTAGCCGCGGTCGTCTGGGAGCACGACCGATGATGTCCCGGGGGGGGGCGCGGCGGCGGCGGCCCACACCGCCCTGAGGCTTGCCCAGGCCGCGAGCGGGATGAGGCTGGTCGCGGCGCACGCCGCCACCGCCCGCCAGCGCCGCTCGAGCGCGAGTGCGATCAGGATGGCCGGCACGAGTGCGATGCCGGCGGCGCGGAACAACGTGGTGGCGGCCAGGATCCCCCCCACGGCGGCGGCGCGGCCGGGGCTTGGCTCCCCGGTGACGAGGGCGAGCGCTGCCGCCCATCCGAGGACGAGATACGGCTCGGTGAGCGGAAGATTGTAGAACTGAATCGTCGCGTCCAGGACGAACGGCGACACGGCGCAGATGGCCAACGGCCAGGCGGAGATCCGGCAGTCGCGGCGCCCGATCCACCAGATGAGACCGGCGCCCGCCGCCGTGACGAGCACCTGCAGGACATCGATCGCGCTTCGTACGGCGCTCAACGAGCCGCCCAGCGCCCAGGGGATCGCCAATACCAGCGGCAGGCCGGGTGGATAGCGGACCTGGACCGGCGCTGCGGCAAGGTGGATCGAGTGGTATCCGGTGCCCTGGGCGATGGACTTGCCGAGTGCGACATACACGCCGTCGTCGTCGAAGACACCGAAGAGAAAGCCGGCGGATAACCGGAACACCACGTGGATGACTGCAACAACCAGCGCGACACCGGCAGCCTCGACCGCCACGCGTCGCGCGTCGGCGGGGGTCAGGCCTCCTCCTCCACCTTGGAGGGCCCGTCGTATCGGCTCAGCTTGCGGTACAGCGTTGAGGGATCGATCCCCAGCACTTCGGCGGCGCGGCTCTTGTTACCGCCCTCGGCCTGGAGCACCCAGGTGATGTAGGCCCGCTCGATCGTGTCCAGCGTGGGATTGTGGTGCGCGCGCTCGGCGACCAACGGCTCGGCGCGCCGCTCGGTGACCTTCGCGGGCATGGCGGCGAGCGAGATGATCTCACCCTTGGTCAGCACTTCGGCGCGTTCGAGCGCGTTTTCGAGCTCGCGCACGTTGCCCGGCCAGTCGTACACCAGGACCGCATCCATCGCCTCCGGGGCCAGCCGCTTTGGCGGCCCCCCATGCTCCTTCGCGATCCGGTCGAGAAACGCGTTGACGAAGATTTCTATGTCGTCCCGGCGCTCGCGCAGCGGCGGCAGGTGAATGGCGATGACGTTCAACCGGTAGTAAAGATCGGTGCGGAACCGCCCCCGCTTGATGTCGTCCTCCAGATCCCGGTTGGTGGCCGCGACGACCCGGACGTCCACGGGGATCGCCTCGGTGCCGCCGACGGGAATCGCTTCGCGCTCCTGCAGCACACGCAACAGCTTCACCTGGGTCGCGGGGGACATTTCCCCGATCTCATCGAGGAAGAACGTGCCGCCGCGGGCCGCGGCGAACAGCCCCTGCTTGTCGCGCACGGCGCCGGTGAACGACCCCTTCACGTGTCCGAACAGCTCGGATTCGAGCAGGCTCTCGGGCAACGCCCCGCAATTGAGCGACAGGAACTGCGCATCGTTGCGGGCGGAGAGCTCGTGGATGAAACGGGCGATGACCTCTTTGCCCGTGCCCGACTCGCCCTGGATCAATACGGTGCTCTCCGTGGGGGCCACCTGCTCCGCCAGCCGCAGCACGTCGGCGAACACCCGAGACTTCCCCAGCGGCGTGACGAAGCGGGAGCGCTCGCGCCGCCGGATTTCCTGCTTCAGCTGCCTGTTTTCGGTCCGCAGGCGGCGATGCTCCGCCGCCCGCCGGCAGATGGCGATCATGTCGTCGTTGGAGAACGGCTTCTGGATGTAGTAAAAGGCGCCCTCGTTGACCGCCTGGATTGCGGTCTGCAGCGATGCCTGCGCCGTCATGAGAATGACCGGGGTCTCGGGGTCCTGATGACGCATCGCGGTGAGGACGTCGATGCCCGTGACCGTCGGCATGCGCACGTCGGTGAGCACGATGTCCGGGGTCGAGCTCTTGATCTGTTCCAGTCCCGCCTTCCCGCCCTGCGCGATGGTGACGTCGAACCCTTCGTTCTTGAGCAGGATACGCAGGGCGTCGAGGATCGCCGACTCGTCGTCGATGATGAGAATCGAGGGAACGGGCGCGGTGGTCATGCGGCTTCTTCCTTCCGGCGGGCCGCCGGGAAGTACACGGTGAACGTCGTGCCATGGCTCGGTGCCGAGTCGACCAGCACCATGCCGCGATGCGCCACCACGGCGCGCTGCACAATGGCCAGGCCCAAGCCGGTGCCGCCGACCCGGCCCGTCACGAACGGCTCGAACAACCGCTCGCGCACCGAATCGGGGATGCCCGGGCCGTTGTCGCTGACCCGGAGCGCCACCGGCTTCTCGACGGCGATCCCCGGCGGCAGCTCCTCCGGGCGGGGGTTGAAGGTCTGCACCAGAATCCGGGCGCTCGATCCGGCGGCCTGCACTGCGTTGAGCACGAGGTTGGAGACGACGCGATGCAGCAGATCCTCGTCTCCGTCCATCGGGGTCGGTTCGCCCGTCAGCTCGATCACGACGTCCGCCGGGCAATCGGGGTGCGCACGCACCAGCCGGACCGCGGCCCCGGCGATCGCCCGCAGGTCGATGGTGCGATACTCGGTCACGCGGACGCGCGAAAAATCGAGAAACTCCGACAGCAGCCGGCTGAGGCGGTCGCTCTCCCGCACGATCAGGCCCGCCAGGAACTTCTCGTCCGGGTTGGTACGGCTCGATCGCGACAGCTGCTCCACCGAGGAACGGATCGAGGCGAGCGGGTTTTTGATTTCGTGCGCGAGGCTGGCCGACAGCTCCGCGACCGCTTCGAGCCGCTCGGCGCGCAGGTGCAGCTCCTCGAGCCGCTTGGAATCGGAAATGTCGGTGAAGATGGCCGTCACCCGCGGCGGGTGCCCCGCGCCGGCGTTGATCGTGGTCGTCGTGAGGCCGACTGGGAACGTCCGATCGGTCCGGCGCACGATCGCTTCCACGCGCATCAGCCGGATGCCGCGCCGCGCCGTGGACGCGACCGCCGCCCAGAACTCCGGCGACGTACGCGCCAGCTCCGGCAGAAACGTCCTCCCAATCCAATCGTTGGCGCGGAACCCGAGGATATTCTCGGCCGCAGGGTTTGAATACAACAACCGGCCCTCGGCGTCCACGGTGAGGACTCCGCTGGCCAGGTTGTGCAGTACGTCGCTAGCCTCGAGTCGCGCCTGGCGCAGCTCGCCCGCGAGGGCCTCGTGCTCGGCGGTCATCACCTTGATCCGGCTCGCGAAATACGCCGGGACCGCCGCCACCACCGCGAACAGACCGAGCTGGATCCACAACGCCGAGGACACGGTGGTGTGGTGACCGAACAGCAGATCGGCGAGGTAGGCAAGACCAACGAGCACGGTGATCAGGGCGGTGCTCGCCGGTGGCATCAGCACCGCGGTCACCGCGATCACCGGGACGTACAAGGTCGAGAAGTCGCTGTCCGGACCCCCCGTGACGTGGACCACGGTGGTCACCAGCACGATATCGAACAGGGCCTGGAGGTAGAGGAACGTCCGTCCCGGTGGCCGGCGGCGCGCGTGCGTGTGCCAGTAGGACGCGCCCGTGAAGGCAAGCGTGGACAGCAACAGCACCGAGGTGACGAGGATGTCGAGCGGCGCGGCGATCCTCACCTTCAGCGCCGCCGTGAGGTAGATCGCGATCGCGACCGAGACCCGCCCGATGTAAACGAGGCGGAGCAGATTCTTGGGGCTGGGGACCTTAGACGTTGTCGACGAACCGCCGAGCCAGCGCATCTAACCTCAAGACTGACAAGGTGCTAAGTATTGGATGCGGTGTGGCAGAATGCAAGAATGGATGCCAAACGGGCCCCATTTCGGGGCCCGTTGCCGGTCTCGATTCGCGAATCCGCCCGCCTACTGCACGGCGTTCACCATGTCGAAGATCGGCAGGTACATGGCCACCACCATGCCGCCGACGATCACGCCGAGCACCACGATCATCACCGGCTCCATGAGGGAGAGCAGCGTGCTGACCGATGCGTCGACTTCCTCATCGTAGAAGTCGGCGATTTTGGAGAGCATTTCGTCCAACCCGCCCGTCTGCTCGCCTACCGCAATCATCGAGATGACCATGGGCGGGAACACCTTGGACCGCTGCAAGGGAGCGGCGATCGTATCGCCGCCGGCGATCGACTGACGCGATTCCATGACGGCGTTGTGGATCACCATGTTGCCCGCAGTGCGCGCCGTGATCTCCAGGCCGTCGAGAATCGACACACCAGAAGAAATCAGCGTGCCCAGCGTGCGCGTGAACCGCGACACCGCGGACTTGCGCAGCACGTCGCCCAGCACGGGCAACCGGAGCATGATCTGATCGATCTGCAGCCGCCCGCTCGGCGTCTTGTAGTAGCGGTTGAGCGCAAACGCGCCCAGCCCCATCACGCCGAGGATCACCCACCAGTAGCTCGTCAGCAGTCGGCTCATGCCGATGACGATCCGGGTCGGGAGTGGCAACTCGAGCTGCACCGAGGCGAACATCGTCTGGAACGTCGGGATGACGAAGATCAGGAGCACCGCGATCGCGATCACGGCGACGGACATGATCACCACCGGGTACACCATCGCGCCCTTCACTTTGCGGATGATGGCGTCGTTTTTCTCGAGGAATTCCGCCAGCCGCAACAGGATGGTGTCGAGGATACCGCCCGCTTCGCCCGCCGCGACCATGTTGACGTACAAGTCGGAGAACGCCTTCGGGTGCTTGCGCAGTGCGTCGGCGAGCGTTTGTCCGCTCTCCACGTCGTACACGACCTGGCGTGTCACGTCCGCCAGGACTTTGTTCTCGGTCTGTTGGGCCAGAATGTCGAGCGCCTGCACGAGCGGCAGCCCGGCGTTGATCATCGTCGCGAACTGCCGGGTGAACACCACGACGTCGCGCGTTTTCACCCCGGCCTTGAACATGGCCCCGAACGAGATCGCCTTCGGCGCCTGCCGCACGTTGACCACCACGAGGCGGTTCTTGCGCAGATGGGCGATGACGTCGTCGCGGCCGGGGAGATCGACCTGCCCCTTCTCCAGGTCGCCCTTGAGGTTCCGGGCCGTGTATTCAAAGACTGGCATGGGTCATCCCTCCGCTAGCGGCGAGCGGCCACCTTGGACTGACCGGCGGCGGCCGCGGCGGCCGCCGTCGCTTCGTCCGGCGGTGCTTCGCCGATCATCCGCAGGAACTCGTTCGGATCCGATGAAACCCGCAAGCACTCATCCTTGACCACATCGCGCTGCATGTACAACTGGTACAGCGCGTCGTTCAGCGTCTGCATGCCGTGCTTTTTCCCCGCCTGCATCGAGGAATAGATCTGGTGGACCTTGTCATCCCTGATCAGCGCCCGGATGGCCGGGGTGCACACCATGATCTCGGCCGCCATCACCCGGCCGCGCCCCTTGGCCTTCTGCAACAGGGTCTGGGTGACCACGCCCTCGAGCACGAAGGCAAGCTGCGCACGGATCTGGGACTGCTGGTGGGCGGGGAAAATGTCGATGATGCGGTTGATCGTTTCAGCCGCCGAATTCGTGTGCAGCGTCGCGAACGCGAGGTGGCCGGTCTCAGCGATGGTCAGCGCGGATTGCGTCGTCTCGAGATCGCGCATTTCGCCGATCAGGACGACGTCCGGGTCCTGCCGCAGCGCGTATTTGAGGGCTGCCGCGAAGCTATTGGTGTCGGTGCCGACCTCGCGCTGGTTCACCAGGCACGACTGGTGGCGGTGGATGAACTCGATCGGGTCTTCCACCGTGATGATGTGCCCCTTCATCTCCTTGTTGATCTTGTCGATCATCGCCGCCAGGGTCGTGCTCTTCCCCGAACCGGTAGGCCCGGTCACCAGCACCAGCCCGCGCGGCTTTTCGGAGAGCTTGGCGACGACCGGCGGCAATCCCAGCTCGTCGAAGGTCCGCACCGTGAACGGGATCTGCCGGATCACGAGGGACACGCAGCCGCGTTGTTTGAAGCAGTTGCCGCGGAACCGCGCCAGGTTCTGGATCCCGAAGGAAAAGTCGAGCTCGCTGTCGGTCTCGAAGCGCTTCTTCTGGCTTTCGGTGAGCACCGAGTACGCCAAGGACAGCGTGTCCTTGGGCGTCAGCACGTCCTCGGCCGACGCGCTCAGGATGTCGCCGTCGACGCGCAGCTTGGGCCGCTCGCCGGCGACGATGTGGAGGTCGGAGGCGTCCTTCTCGATCATTTCCTCGAGCAGCGCTCGAAGGTTTATCGGCATCGTGTCGCCTCCTTCAGGCGGCGGTTTCCTTCACGACCTCTTCGAGCGTGGTGACGCCTTTCTTGATCTTCACCAGACCGTCCATGCGCAGCGTCAGCATCCCCTCGGACACGGCGACTTCCCGCAACTCTTCCGTGGACGCGCCCTTGAGAATGTACCGCCGCAGCTGCGAGGACAGCGCCATCACCTCGTAAATACCCTGCCGGCCCTTGTACCCGGTGCCGTTGCACGTATCGCAACCCGTCCCCTTGAAGAACGGGCCTTGATCCCGGTCGATCCCGAACGCGTGCATTTCTTCGTCGGAGTAGTCGTGCTGCTGCTTGCAATCGACGCAGATGCGACGCACCAGCCGTTGCGCCACGATCAGGTTGACCGCGCTCGCGACGTTGAATGGCTCGATGCCCATATCCACCATACGCGTCACGGTCGACGGGGCATCGTTGGTATGCAGCGTCGACAGCACGAGGTGTCCGGTGAGCGCCGCCTTGATAGCGATCGAGCCGGTCTCGAGGTCGCGGATCTCGCCCACCATGATGATGTTCGGGTCCTGCCGCAGGAAGGCCTTCAGCGCCGCGGCGAACGTCATCCCGACCTCGTTGCGGACGAGCACCTGATTGATCCCCATCAGGTTGTACTCGACCGGGTCCTCGGCGGTCATGATGTTCACTTCGATGGTGTTGATCTTCGACAATGCGGAGTACAGCGTCGTCGTTTTCCCCGAGCCCGTGGGGCCCGTCACCAGGACCATCCCATAGGGGTTCAAGATCGCCTTCAACAGATCGGCCTCGGCCTTGGGCTCGAACCCGAACTTCGAGAGATCGAAGGTGAGGTTACCCTTGTCGAGGATCCGCAGCACGATCTTCTCGCCGAACAGCACGGGCAGCGTGGAGACCCGGAAGTCGATCACCTTCGAGCCCATCTTCAGCTTGATGCGCCCGTCCTGTGGCACGCGTCGCTCGGCGATGTTCAACTGAGCCATGATCTTCACGCGCGAGGTGAGCGCCGCCCGCATCTTGACCGGGGGGCGCATCACTTCCTGTAGCGCGCCATCGACGCGATAGCGCACCCGCATTTCGTGCTCGAAGGGCTCGATGTGGATATCCGAGGCGCCGCGCTTGACCGCGTCGGTGAGCAATCCGTTGATCAGCTTCACGACCGGCGCGTCTTCGGCCAGCTCCGACGCCTTGACTTCCTCGTCCTGCTGCTCCGAGACCACCTCGAGGTCGTCCCCGCCCTCATCCTCGACGCTCTTCAGGAGGCTGGCGAGCTGCGCGTCGGATTGCGCGTAGTACTTGTCGATCGCGTTGCGCAGCGTGTACTCCCCGGCGATCACCGGGAAAATGTCGCAACGCGTGATGAACTTGATGTCCTCGATCGCCGCGACGTTATTCGGGTCGGCGATGGCAATGGTCAGCGTCCGGCCTTCGCGCTTGAGCGGCAGCACGGCATACTTGGCGGCGATGTCGGCGGAAATCAGCTTGAGGATCTTGGGATCGACCTCGAAGCGCGACAGGTCGACGGCCGGCATGCGGTATTGCCGGGCCAACATCTTGGTGATTTCGGTCTCCTCGACGAAACCGAGCTTCACCAACGTGTAGCCCAGCCGTCCGCCGGAGCTCTTCTGCTCCGCCAGGGCGCGCTTCAACTGGTCCGCGGTGATCAGGCCATCGCGAACCAGAATGTCACCCAGCTTGTCAGGGGTAAGTGCGGCGGTTGTCGTACGCAACTCGTTGAATTTGAATGATCTAAACTATGTCGGGGCGTGGGACTGTCAAGGCAGTGCCCCCGAAAACGACACATAGGGCTTGAGCGCTTCGAGCAGCTTCACCCCGATCCCGGAGACGCTGTCGAGGCTGGTCAGGCTTCCGAACGGCCCATGCTGCTCGCGCCAGGCGACGATGCGCTGCGCCAGTGCGGGACCGACACGGGGCAAACGCGTGAGCGCCGTCACATCGGCGTGGTTCACGTCGATCCGCTCGCCGGGCGCGAGCGGACGCGCGAGCTCGGCGGCGCGGCGCGCCGTTTCTCGCAGCGCCGACGCCGGTGGCGTGTCGGCGGTGACCAGCTGGATGTCGCCGGGCGCGCGATCGTGCGACGGCGCGAGGAGGAACCGCACGGACGCGCCCGCGAGCGCGAGGCCGGCGAGGAGAAGAGCGGCGCGCTTGTCATCCATCACCGGAGAGTAGCGGAAGGTCGTCGCAGAGCGGGATCGGAATGGCGCGACCTGTATCGGAAAGCTGCGGCCGAAGATGCGGAGCTTGACAGTCAGGCGCTTAGGCGCACAGGCGCGCAGTGGTGTGGAGGGAGTAGGAAGGAGGAACCCCGCTGGTCCCTAGTCGCTACCTACCGCTACGTACCTACGCGCCTGTGCGTCTGACTGTCCCACTGTCCTGACTCGTGCTGAGCCGTCACTCCCGAACCAGAGCGACTGCCACGTCCCCCACAATCTGCAATGACGCCGCACTCACCTTGTCCAACGTGTCTTCCGTCGTGTGCCAGTAGGGGTAGTCGAAGTCGACCACGTCGATTGCGTGGATGCCCGCGCGCTGCAGGCTGATGTGATCGTCGGTCAGCGAGTGCTTCACCTGGGGCACGAACACTTCCGCGTAGCCCAGCCGGTCCGCGGTACGCCACACCCGTTCCACCACTTCGGGCGCACCGGCCTGCGAGTACCCCTCGACGTAGATGTTCAGGTTCTTGTCGCCCACCATGTCGAACAGCACGGCGAACAACGGCGGGTACCCCGCGGGCTGGTGCGCGGCGAACCAGCGCGAGCCGATCAGCACATCGTTCGAGTCCGCGAAGTTGCCGTAGTCCTCTCCGTCCACGAATAACAGATCGACCCCGAGCGCCGGAGGGTTCGCCTTGAGCGCGTCGGCGACGCCCAGCAGCACGGCGACGCCCGAGGCGCCGTCACTGGCCCCGGGAACGGGCTGGCGCTGGGCGGCGAGGTTGGCGCTCTGGTCGGCGAAGGGGCGGGTGTCCCAGTGCGCGAGCAACAAGACGCGCTCGGCCGCGTCGGGCCGGAAGCGGGCGAAGAAGTTGCGCAACCGCAGCGTCTGTCCGCGCGCGGTGCGGTGCGAGATCTCCTGCACGATCACGGTATCCGCCCGCTCCCGGAGCTGGGCGAGGATCCAGTCACCTGTCTGCTCGTGCCCCGGCGTGCCGGGGATCCGGGGACCGAAGCGCATCTGCTGCTCCAGGTAGCCGAACGCGCGGGCGCCGTCGAACTCGCGCGCCGGGGGCTTCGCCTTGGCGGAGCAGGCGGCGAGCGCCGCGGTGGCGAGGGCGAACCCGGCCCGAAACGGCCGCGCGCCGCTCATCGGACCTGTCCCACGCTGGTGTTGAGCTGCACGAACGCCGTGAGGACGAGCTGGGACACCTTGCGGTTGATCTGTCGCTCGTCGTTGAGGACGTAGGCCATCTGGAGTCCCGCGCTGAGGGAAGGTGGAAAACTCGTGTCCATCGTGAGGTTGCCCTCGGTTCGCCGACTGTCCACGTAGGAGGCGCACGTCTCCTGTCCCGCGGCCCGCAGGCACGTGGTGTTGAGTGCATAAGAGTATCGCGCCGTGGTGCGGATGTCGGTCTTGAGCCGCACCAGTGAGGCCGGCGGGCGCCAGGCAAATGATACCGTGCCGCCGCGCTGGCTGCGCACGGTGCGGAACAGATTGCCGGCGTTCACCTGCTCGCTCTGCAACCGGGATGCGTCGAACGAGGTCAGCACGCCGCGGGCCCAGGACGCAGTTATCCCCGGCGCAACCGTGCGGTCTGAGGTCTGGGTGATGGTGCGGCCCGCCG
This sequence comes from Gemmatimonadales bacterium, assembly GCA_036555485.1. Taxonomy (GTDB): domain Bacteria; phylum Gemmatimonadota; class Gemmatimonadetes; order Gemmatimonadales; family GWC2-71-9; genus DASTHG01. The sequence continues at coordinate 27,257 of DATBLG010000004.1, forward strand.
ACGCGTCACCGCCGAGCGCCGGTTGCTCGCTCGCACCCTCCCGGACCAGCAGCGTCAGCTGCGCGGTGAGGCCCGACAGGAGGGCGTTGCGCGGCGGGGTGAACGCCCAGGTGATGGTGCCCGATGGCCAGTCGCGCGTTCGCTTGCGGATCGGCACCTGGTCGGCGATGCGCAGTAGCCACGTCGTGCCATTGACCCGCTGGTACGCCATGTTGACGCGGAGGCCGAGCGGCAGGCTCATGGCGACGGTGGCGCGGCCGGTGGTGTTGTAGATCGCCGAGCTGGCAAGCACGCCGTGCTGGCCGAGAAAGCCGGCGAAGCCGGTCCAGGCGAGCTGGTAGCCGAGGGTCGGTGCCCGTGCCACGCTGGCGTAGCTCGAGGTGCGGTCTCGGTTGAACCCCACGTCGAGCGATGTCACCCGCCCGAGCCAGCGCGCGATGCGGGCCGAGTCGCCGAACAGACCGCGGCCCAGGCGACCCAAGTCCACCTGTGTCCCGACGTCGAGTCGCTGGCTGTTACTGAACGCAGTGGGGAGCCGGAACGAGCCGGAGTCACCCAGTTCCCGGATGGGCACGCGGCCGTTGGCATCTCGGGTGAGTGAAAAGGTCGTGGCGAGCGAGCTGCGCGGCCGCAGCCAGGGCGCGAATTGCGGGGTGAGGCCGAAGAACGTGGTGAGGGACCGCTGCGATTCGAACCCCACGTCGACGCCCAGAAATGATTTCCGCGCCGCCTGGGCGATGCGCGCGATGCTCGACGAGTCGCCGTAGTCGCGCAGGTCCCGCTGCGACGAGAGATCGGCCCGCAGCTGGACGCCGCTGAGCGGCAGCAGGTCGAGCGAGGCGCTATTGCGCCATACGCGCGAGGTCGAGCGCGCCGGCACCAGGTTGATGTCTCCCGTGTCGGCCACCGGCAGACGGAAACTGGTGCGCTCGGCGCGGCTCCCGGCGAGGGACGAGCGCAGCCGGAGCGCCGTCGGCGTGATCCGCAGCCGGGCCCGTTCGAGCCGGTCGGTGAACCCGCTCCGCCCGATGAACGCGGGCAGCTTCCGGAACAGCTGCACCAGAAACCGCGGCGCGGCAGGCACGGAAGCCGCTCCGGGAGACAGTCCGTAATCGAGTGACGCGGTCCAGCTCCGCGCCGTCGCCTGGCTGAGGCTGGTGCGCCCATCGCTCGCGGCGTAGGCGGTGGAGAACACGAGCGGGTCGATGAGGTAGCGCGGAAGGCCCTGCTGGGCGCGACGCGCCCGCCGCAGCGTCAAGGCGTAGCTCCGGGCCACCGACCGCGGGGTGCGCAACCCGGCGAGCGCGGTGCTCGTGATGTCGGTGCCCCCGAGGAACAGGGGATCGCTGGTGACGGCCGCGCGGCGCACCGTGAGCGGCGCGGCGAGTCCCCAGGCGGCCGGCAGGAACCGCTCCAGGTGGACGGTGGCGCTGAGGTTCAGCACGTCGTTCGTGACGTAGCTCGGATCCTCGCCGAGTTGGCGAAAGTCGCCGTCGCGATGCGACAGGCCCAGGGTGACCTCGGCCAGGTTGGCGACGGTAAGGGCCACGTCCAGCGCCGCCGCGGTCCCCATGTCCTGCACGACGTCGTGCAACCGGATGTCGTCCACCCAGATCTCGGCCTGGTCGATGAACGTGGCGGCACGCACCCGCAGGATCCCCGCGGCCACCTCCTGCACCGCCGCCAGGTTGGGCGGCGCGATCCCCGGGTCCTTCACATGGGCGACATACGGCCCGTCGCACATGACATACGCCGAGTCGAACGGGGTGATGGTGCTGTCGGGACAGCTCGCGTCCACGAACGGCGGGGCGCCAGAGAGCCACGCCCGCTCGATGCGCGCCCGCAGCGCCACCCACCGGTCCAGCACGATCACGACCTCCGGCTCCCACGAGCTGGTGCGCGCCGGCGCATGATATAGATAGAAGTTGTCGGCGTTTTTCCCGACCTTGAAGAAGAACTCCAGGTCGCCATCCTCCCACCCCGGACCGCGCCCGCGCGCCCACACCCGCAGCTGGCGGTACTTGAGGAAGTTCTTGTCACCCTCGGTGCCGAACCGAGTGAACGCTTCGGCGCGCTGTCCGACGGCGAGGCCGCGCGCCAGCAGCCGCATCGACTGTTCGTTGATCTGGGTCGATCCGACCTGGAACCCGACGTCGGCCCGCCCGGCCTGATCGATCACCCCTGGCGGCGGCGTATAGCCCAGGTCCCGGTTCTCGGTGCTCACTACCGACGCATTCACCTCCCCCAGTCCGGTGCCGCGATCGCCGCCCAGCCCCGCGACCGGCGTCTCGGCGCGCTTGAGCCACGTGCTGCCGACCAGCCGCACCCGCGACAGCGCAAAGTAGACTTGTGGATCGGGCTCGCCGGGCAGCGCCGTCTCCGGCGCCAGCACCGTGAGACGCAGCGCCTGCACCTGCCGCAGATTGGGCGACCCCAGCTGCAACGTGTCCGTCCGGAACGGGATCCGGTACAGCCGCCAGCCGGACGCGCCCCCGCCCTGACTCGCGTCCACCGGCACCATGCCGCCGTCGCGCACGAAGTATTGCTCGCCGCCGATGGGAAACACGAAGCGGACGAAGTCCTCCTGGGTGCGCACGCCCACCGCCACGTCGAGCTTTGAGTCGCCGTCCTGGTCCTCGGCATCCAGCGCGCCGTTGCGACGGCCGCAGCGCGAGCGCGGGTCGCCAAAGGCATAGTTCTGCAGCTGGCCGTTCACCGTGGCGCTGCACAGCGGCAGCGAATCGAGCAGCTCTCCCGTGGTCGCGTTGCGGATGCCGTCCACCACCCGGTCGGAGAGGATTCCTTCGTCGTCGGTCGCGGCGTTCCACGAACGGGTGATCGGGTCGCGCTCGGTATCGAGCCGTCCCACCCCGACGGTCCGGACGCCGTGATAGGTGGTGTCACCGGCGTCGGTGACGGTGAAGGAGTCCGGGATAAAGGCGAGCCCATCCTCGAATACGGAGCCGAAATCGAACAGCACCGCGGTCCCGTTGGCGCGCGCGGTGCGCCGGTTGTCCTCCCACACCCAGAACTCGAGATACTCGACGCGCGACAGGTCGACCCCCGTCGTCGAGAGCGTCTGGGTGATCGACCGCCATCGCGTGGCGACTCGGGCATTGGCGGTGTTGCCGGGCCGGCGCCAGTTCGGATTGCCGTTCTTGTCAGCGAGCCCCATCATCGTGTCGGGCTTGAGCATCAGCCACAACACCGGCTCGGCTGCCTGGCCTTGCCCGATGATCCGGATGCTCGGGTCGATCTGCTGTGGCAGGAACTGGACGAGGCGACCGCCGAAGTCCACCGGCAAGGACTGCCAGGTCAGGGAGACCGCATCGACCGTGTCGAACCCCACCGCCGGGATGTTGAACACCGTCGCCCCGCGACTGGACGACGGGACGCTCCCCCACCGCCAGGCGTTTTCGCCCAGCGACACGAAGCGGCCCGCTTCGCCCTCGAACTCTTCGATGTAGGCCTGACCGAGGGGGTTGGGACGCGGCTGCGACAGCGCCACCTCGCCCGCGAGCGTGAGAAACGAGGGCGCGTCGCTGTGCGGACCCGGGAGGAGATTGGCCAGGCCGGTGATCCACTGCGGCTCGAAGTGGAGGTTGGCGCTCACCCCACCGATGAAGCTCGAGGCCGGCTCGAATCCGAGTTGCGGGCGGGTGTACGCCGTCTGCTCCTTCTGAAACAGTCCCGTCAGGTTCACCTGGCCAATGGATCCGAGATCGTAGCGGCCGGCGAGGCCGTAGATCGATGTCGGCGCGATCGTGAAGGTGGCGCGCTCCTCGAACTGGGCGTGCACCACGCCCGGTCCGCCGCCGAAGAGGGTTTCCGGGTTCTTGAAGGTGACGAGCCCTACCGTGTAGTCGATGGTGTAGTCGACGTCGCGAATCAGCTGGGTATTGCCGAGGAACAGCTTTTCGCTGCCTTCGCGAATCTGAAAGCTCGACAGCGAGAGGGTTCCCCGGTCCGCCGAGGCCGATGCATCGGCGTGTACCGTCAGCGTAAACAGCGACGGCGGCCCCTGGGTGGCGAGCAGGCCGCGCGGCGTGCGATACAGCGAGTCGTTGCGCTCGGCCGGCACGAGACGAGTCGAGTCGGCGAACGGGACGAGGTGCGGAAATACGACGTAATAATCCCGCAACGGGGTGGTCTCCTGGTCGCGAACGCGCGGGAACAGCCGGTTGTATTCGTCGAACGCGTTGGGGTCGTTGGCGAGCGCCAGCCCGAGGAGCCCGAGAAACGTTTCGGTCGAGCCCTCTGGCCGCTCGCGCTGGTTCAGCGACAGGGCCAACGTGAGGGTGGCGCGGTCGATCTCGCGCCCGCCGACGCGATACGTGGCCCGGATTTCGAAGCGGAACGCGGGGGACGCGGCGGTCACGCCGGGACGCGGGTCGTACACCAGGCGAAGGGTGTCCACGACCGTCGTGTCCGGATTGGCGGTGAGGGGGAACGTGCCCACGCAGCCGCCGGTCGCGCAGCTTGCGACTCCGAACGGAATGTAGGACACCGCGAGGTAGTCGTTGGGATCGAGCCGGCTGGCCAACGCGAACCAAACGCCTGTAGGATCCTTGTAGTAGTCCCGGTCCTCCGCCAGCAGCTCCCACTGGAACGGCCCGGCCCGCTCGGTCGTGCAATCCACGGCCTGCGCGCCCGGTCCGCAGGCCACGGCGGTGACGCCGCCGATGTTCTGGTTCGTGTTGCCGGAGGTGGCGAGCGAGCGGACCCGATATACCTGCAGGCCGGCGACGCGTAGCGAGTCGGGTAGCGTGGCGGCCTGGATATTCAGGATGTCCACGGCGGGGTAGCCGGGGATGGCGGCCGGATCCACCGCGAAGAAGAATCGACCCGGCTCGTAGTCCAGGTCGCGGAACGCGCGGTCGATGGCCTCGGTCGTCGTCTCGCCCACGGTATAGACGCGATCGCGGACGACGTTGCCCTTCTGCTGCGCGTAAATGCCCCGCAGCTCCAGCGCGCCGACCTGGGCGACGGCCTGCACCCCGAAGTTGTTCGCCGGGATCGCCGCACTGATGAAGCGCGAGCCGGGCGCCTGGAACGACACGTTCCCCGCCTCGACGCGCCGCAGGATCTCGTCCTCGAGGCCTTCGTACCAAACTTGAAGATTGTTGTTCGCGTCAAACTCGCGCTGGCTGTCGAAGTCCACGTTCAGATGCAACCGCTGCCCCACCACGCCGCCCGAGCGGATGGCGTACTGGGGATTGGGCGTGACGGTGGGGAACCCCGCCCGACATCCCGACACCACCTGCTGCTGCTCGAACGCGTTACAGCGCAGATTGCGAAACTGATCCGCTTTGAGCTCGAAGCGGAGGTTCAGATCCATCCCGAGGTTGGCGAACTGGCCCAGTACACCGGTCGGGCCCGCGGCCTGAAACACTTCCGGTGGCGCCGGCGCTCCCGGCGCGGCGGCGAGAGCCGCCAGGGCGGCGACCGCCGACGTGTCGGCCGATTCGACCGCGAGCCCGCGCGGCAGCGCGTCGCGCACCCGCCGTTCCCAGGCGGCCGCCACGAGACCCGGGGGGAGGCGCGCGCCCAGCCGCCCACCCGGCGCGAGCGCCGGCACCGCAACGCTCACGAGCGAGTGGTAGCGATACACGAGCACGAACGCCGGCAGCCGTCCCGTGTCGGCAACGGACTCCTGCGCGCGGGCTTGGGGAAGCAGCAGCGAGAGTGTGAGAACGACCAGCGAGGCGGGGCGCCACATCCCTTGTAGCAACTTGGAGTTCCGAATATAATGGCCGGACCCCCCGTGCGCATCCTCACGCGTTACCTGTTGCGACAGCACGCGGCACCGCTCGGCTTCGCCCTCACGGCGCTCACCGCGTTGCTGCTGCTCAACCAGATCGCCAAGCAGCTCGGCAACCTGGTCGGCAAAGGGCTGCCGTGGAGCGTGATCGTCGAAGTGTTCGTGCTGAGCATCCCGTTCATCGTCGCGATGACGTTGCCGATGGCGGTGCTGGTGGCCGTGCTCCACACGATGAGCCGCCTCGCGGCCGACCACGAGATCACCGCCATGACGGCGAGCGGCATCAGCGTGGGCCGCATCGCGCGGCCGGTGCTCGCCGGGGCGACGGCCGTGGCGCTGTGCTCGTTTCTGCTGAACGACCAGCTGCTGCCGCGCTCGAATCACCGCCTCCGTACGCTGCTGGTGGACATCCAGCGCAAGAAACCCTCCTTCACGCTCAAGGAACAGGTGATCAACGAGGTCGTCGCGGGCCAGTTCTTTCTCCGGGCGGCGCGGATCGACCAGGCGACCAATCGGCTTCGGGATGTGACGATTTACGATTTGGGCGATGCCGACCGCCGCCGCATCATCACGGCCGACAGCGGGCACATGGCTTATACCCCCGGCCAGACCGATTTGTACCTGACCCTGCTGGAAGGCGACATCCAGGAGGTGCGACGCGGCGAGGATGCGCAATTCAACCGCACCTTCTTTCATACCAACCGCATCCGCGTCAAGGGGGTCTCGAACCAGTTCGTGAAAACCGAAGAGGACACCTACCGCGGTGACCGCGAGATGACGATCTGCGAAATGCAGCAGGTCGTCTCGGCGGCGCGTGACGACGCGCACGCGGCGCGCCGCGACGCCAACACCACCGTCACGCAGGATCTACGGCGGCTCGCCGGTCTCGCGCCGGTTCCCGTGGCTCCCCAACGGTCTGATTCCGCGAGGGGCGGTGTCTATTGCCGGATGTTGCGGCAGCTGGGCCGCTGGCTGCTGCCGGCGGAAATCAAGGCGCAGACGCCGGCGCCCCGTCCACCGGCGCCGCGCGTCACGTTCGGCGTGACCGCCGGCGAGAACCAGCGCGTGGACGGCGCGCGCCGCCGCGCGGCCATTTACCTCGTCGAGATCAACAAGAAGCTCGCCATCGCGTTCGCCTGTTTCGTGTTCGCGCTGATCGGTGTCCCGCTGGCGCTCCGCTTCCCGCGCGGTGGCGCCGGGCTCGTCATCGGGACCAGCGTGATCGTGTTCGCGATCTATTACGTCGGACTGATCGGCGGGGAGGACCTGGGTGACCGACTCATTGTGTCCCCGTTCCTGGCGATGTGGGCTCCCAACTTGCTGTTCAGCGTCGCCGGTGCAGCCGGGCTATGGGCGACGCGCCGAGCAAGCCCGACGGCGCGGGGGGGCGGCTGGTCCGATGTGCGGGACGCCATCGTGGGACTGGTGAAGCCTCGGAGGCACGCGTGATCCGGACGCTCGATCGCTATGTGCTGCGGGAATGGGCGCGCGTGTTCCTCGTCGTCATGTTCGGCTTCCCCCTGCTGGTCATCGTTATCGACCTGACCGACAAGCTGGACCGCTATCTGGGGCGGGGGCTCGACATCGGCAAGGTGGCGCTGGCGTACTTCTATGGAATGCCGGACACGATGTTCCTCGTGCTGCCGGCGGCGGTGTTGTTCGCCACGGTGTTCACGGTCGGCACGATGGGGCGGCATTCCGAGCTCACCGCGGCCAAGGCCTCGGGGATTTCGTTTTACCGGTTGGTGCGACCGGTCTTCCTCGCAGCGGTGGCCGCCTGCCTCTTGGGGATCGGGCTGAGCGAGCTCGTTCCGCTCGGGGCGTCGCGCCGTGCGGAGTTGTTGGGCGACAAGGCCACGCGCGTCGGCAGCTCGCGCTTCAACTTCGTGTACCGCGCCGACGGGGGGTGGGTGTACGCGATCCGCTCGCTCGAGATCGCGACGCGCGAGATGCAGGATCTGATCCTGGAGCGCGGGGGCACGGGGCCCGAATACCCCACCATCGTGGTGACGGCGAAGCGGGCCCGCTACGGCCGGGCTGGCGGATGGACCTTGCAGGACGGGAGTGTGCGGTACCTGCTCGGTCCCGGCGTGGAGCGGGCATTCGGGTTCCGCACGATGCGCGCGCGGATGCTCGTGGAGACGCCGGGAGACTTGTTGGCCGAGCCGAAGGCGCCCGAGGAAATGCGCTACGCCGAGCTGGGGCGGTATATCGACGCGCTGGCGCGTTCGGGATCGGACACGCGCAAGCTGGCGGTGGATCGCGCGCTCAAGCTCGCGATCCCGTTCACGTGCATCATCATCGCCCTGTTCGGCGCGCCGCTGGCGGTGTCCAACCCCCGCGGCGGCGCGGCGTGGGGCGTGGCGGTGAGTCTCGCCACCACATTCATCTTCCTGCTCCTGATGCAACTGTCCCGCGCGGTGGGTGGTGGTGGGTTATTGCCGCCAGTGCTCGCGGCCTGGCTGCCAAACGGCCTCGCGGCGGTGGGTGCAGCATGGTTGTTGAAGAAGGTACAGACGTGACTTTCTCGTTACCCGGACGCGCGCCGGCCGTCCTTGACGCGGTCCGGACCGAAGACCAGTTTCTTGAGTGATGGTGCCTGTACCCACCGTGGTGAGTTCCGCTCGAGGAGGTTCCGTATGAAAAGGGTGTTATCCGTCTGCCCGCTTATCGTGATGGTCTTGGTGGTGGGGACAACCGCGTTGGCTGCCCAAGGCGTGACGACCGCGTCGATCAGCGCGACCGTCACCTCCGAGAGCGGCACCCCGATCCCGGGGGCCCGGGTCCTCGCGGTCCACGGACCCTCGGGAACCACGTATTCGGCCGGAAGCCGGGCGGACGGACGCGCCTCCGTTCCCGGGATGCGCGTCGGTGGTCCGTACAGCGTGACGGCCACCGCCATCGGCTTCCAGAGCCAGACGCGAGAGAACATTTACCTCACGCTCGGCGTGGCCACCAATGTGGCATTCGCGCTGCGTGAGGTTGCCGTGGAGCTCGCCGGGCTCACCGTCACGGCGGAACGCGACGCCATCTTCAGCTCCAACCGGACCGGCGCGGCGACCTCGGTGGGTCGCGAGGCGCTGGCGTTGCCCACCATTTCCGGAAGGATCGAAGACTTCGCCCGGTTGACCCCACAGTACAGCGGCTCCGGGTTCGGGTTCTCGTTCGCTGGTCAGGACAATCGCCTCAACAACATCACGGTGGACGGCTCGTACTTCAACAACTCCTTCGGGTTGGCCGGCCAGCCTGGCGACCGCACCGGTGTCGCGCCGATTTCGCTCGACGCCATCGAGCAGGTGCAGGTCAACATCGCCCCGTACGACGTGCGCCAGGGAAATTTCGTCGGCGCGGGGGTGAACACCGTCACCCGCAGCGGCACCAACGAGTTCTCCGGGTCCGCCTATTACCAATTCCGCAACGAAAGCATGGTCGGGAGCGATGCCGGCGCCAGCCCATTCGATCCGGGCTTGTTCAAGTTCCACAAGACGGGCGTCAACCTCGGTGGCCCGATCATTCGGAACAAGCTCTTTTTCTTCGGCAGCTACGAGTCCGACGGCCTCGCGTCGCCGGGAACGACCTTCCGAGCCAATACCGGTGGGGAGACGGTGGGCGGCAACATCACGCGCGTCCTGGCGACCGACCTGGACCAGCTCAGCACCTACCTCTCGACGAATTTCGGATACGACGCCGGTCCGTATCAGGGGTATGAGCACGAAACCCCGGCCACGCGGTTCCTGGCGCGGCTCGATTTCAACATCAGCGAACGCAACAAGCTGAGCCTCCGCTACAACCTGTTGAATTCGAATACCGATGTGTTGTTGTCCAACTCTTCGTCCTTGGGTTTTGGCACCAGACGGTCCAATACCACCGGGCTGAACTACCAAAACTCCAACTATCTCATCCTGGAGAATATCCGCTCAGTGGTAGGCGAGTGGAACTCGATCGTGGGCAGCAATAAGTCGAACAACCTCATCATCGGGTATACCCACCACGACGAAAGCCGCGACTCGCGAGGGACGTTCTTTCCCATGGTGGACATTCTCGAAGGAGGCTCCGTCTATACCACGTTCGGCTTCGAGCCCTTCACACCGAACAACGAGCTGCGCTATAGCAGCTTCCAACTGCAGAACAACTTCACGATCTACGGCGCCAAGCATGACCTGACGTTCGGCGTGAGCGCGGAACGATACGAATCCGAGAACGTGTTTTTCCCGGGCTCGCAGAGCGCGTACGTCTACAATTCGCTGGCCGATTTCTACACCGACGCCAACGACTACCTCGCCAACCCGAACCGCACGGTTTCGCCGATCACGCTGCGCACCTTCCAATTGCGGTGGTCCAATATCCCGGGGCAGGTCAAGCCGATTCAGCCGCTCGAAGTGTTCTATACGGGCGCGTATGCCCAGGATGACTGGCAAGCCACCAGCAACCTGAAAGTGGTGGCGGGCGTGCGGCTGGACCTGCCGTTTTTCGGCAACACCGGGTTTGCCAACGCTCAGGTCGACACGCTGTCCTTCCGGGATGAATCCGGCAATACGGTCCGCTATTCGACGTCGCAGCTTCCTGGGAAGAACCTGCTCATCTCGCCGCGTATCGGGTTCAACTGGGATGTGCGGGGCGATCGCAGCACGCAGGTGCGCGGCGGGTCGGGCATCTTCACCGGCCGGCCGGCGTATGTGTGGGTGTCCAACCAGATCGGCGAGAACGGCGTGCTGACGGGCTTCGAACAGCTGACGAACACGACGGCCCGCCCGTTCCACCCGGATCCGGATCACTACAAGCCGGCCAGCGTCACGGGGAATCCGGCGAGCAGTTATGGGCTGGCCTTCACCGATCCGAACTTCAAGTTCCCGCAGCTATGGAGAAGCAACCTCGCCGTCGACCACAAGTTGCCGTTTGGACTGGCCGGCACGCTCGAGCTGCTGTACAACCGCGATGTGAACGGGATCTCCTACATCAACGCCAATCTCTCGGCGCCGAGCGCGTTCTTCACCGGCGCCGATGCCCGCCCGCGCTGGACCGCCGGCAATCGGGTCAACGGCATCATTACCAGCGCCATCGTGCTCAAGAACGAGAGTGAGGGCGACTCGTACAACGTCGCCGCCTCACTGGAGCGGCAATTCCGTGGTGGCCTGTTCGCCAAAGCCGCCTACAGCTATGGCCGGTCGAGAAGCACCGTCGACGCCGGGTCGATCGCCTTTGGCTCATGGAACAACAATCAGCATGCGGGCGATCCGAACAATCCGGGCCTGGGCTTCGCCGCGACGAATCCCGGTCACCGGGTGTTCGCGGCCCTCTCATACCGCAGGGAATACTTCCGCTTCGGCGCGACCACGGTGTCGCTGTTCTGGGAAGGTCGGACCGATGGGAACGCCAGTTACACGTACTCCGGCGACCTGAACGGCGATGGTGGCACCAGCAACGACCTCCTCTACATCCCGCGCGATGCCAGCGAGATGCACTTCCAACAGTACAACGTTGGGGCGGACACGTTCACCGTTGCAGAACAAGTCGCTGCCTGGGACGCCTACATCGAGCAGGACGACTATCTCAGGCCGAACCGCGGGAAGTACACGTCCCGCGGCGGCGTGTGGCTCCCGATGGTGTTCCGGGCCGACTTCAGTATCGCCCAGGAGGTGTTCACGGACGTCGGGGGGAAACGGAACAAGCTGAGTGTCCGGCTCGATATCCTGAATTTCGGCAATCTCCTGAACAAGAACTGGGGCCAGGGGAACCGCCTGGTGAACGCGCAGCCATTGATCGTCCCGACGGCCGCACAGGGCGGTCCGGCGGACGCACAGGGTCGCACGCAGTACCGGCTGCGCGCCATCGGGGGGCAGTTGATGACAAAGACCTTCGAAAAGACCGCGTTCTTGAACGACGTGTACAGACTGCAGCTGAGCCTGCGGTACGACTTCAACTGACGATCCCTCGTTCCGAGGGACGGTAGACGCGTAGGGGCGCAGCATGCTGCGCCCCTACGTCTTGTTACGCGCCCCTACATCCCTCCCTGCCTGGACCTCACCCCCGACGCATGGTCCGGCGTCGGAGGTAGTACATCGGGACGCCGCTCAAGATGATCCCGATGTCCAGCGCAAAGGCGGCGGTCTCCGACACGAGGTAGTTCCCCAGCAGGAACACGGCGCCGAGCAGGAAGACGAACGGCACCACCGGATATCCCCAGGTGCGGTACGGCCGCTCCAGGTCCGGGCGCGTGCGCCGCAGCACGAAAACCCCCGCGACGGCCAGCGCGTAGAACGGCCAGATCCCGATGATGAACTGGTCGGCCAGCTCGGTGAAGGTCCGGATCAGAATGAAGATCATGCCCATCACCGTCATGAGCACCACGGCCCCAGTGGGCGCGTGCGTGCGGGGGTCCACGCGGGCGATGGCCTTGGGGAACATCCCGTCTTCCGCCGCGGCGAAGAAGATGCGCGGTGCCGTCATCATCGAGCCGTTGAGCGTCCCGAACGTGCTCACGGCGATCGCCGCCGACACGACCACGACGCCCGCGGACCCGATCACGAGCCGCGCGACGTCCGCCGCCACCAGCTCCGCCTCCTTTATGCCCTGAATCGGGATCAGGTACAGATAGACGAGATTCGCGGCGAGATAGAGCGCGACCACGGTCCCCGTCCCGATCAGCAGCGCGCGCGGCAGCGTGCGCTGGGGATCCTTGACCTCCCCGCCCACGAACGCCAGGTCCGCCCATCCGTCATAGGCCCAGAGGATGGCGACCATCGCGAGCAGGAACGGCGAGAGCCCGACCGCTGCGCGCTGGGCGAACACACCCCCCTCAGGGATCCCGACGGGACTCCCCAGCGCGAATCCGAGCACCACCAGCAACACCAGCGCGCCGACCTTGAAGGCCGTGCTCAGGTTCTGGAGGATCGCGCCGCGGTGGATGCCGAAGTAGTTCACGGTGCCCACGATCGCGATGTAGAGCGCCCCCAACAGCTGTTCGGACCGGATGTCGACCGGCCCCGCCGCGATGACAATGCTTGCGGGGTCGTACCCCAGGGTGCGCAGCGTGTACGCCGAGGCGGTGATCCCGATCGCGCCGAACGCGCCGGGGCGGATGATCCACAGCTCGGCCCAGGCGAACAGGAACGCCGGCATCGGCCCGAGCGACTCGCGCAGGAAGACGTACACACCGCCCGAGCGCGGAAACGCGGCCGAGAGCTCGGAATAGGTGAGCGCGCCGCACAGCACCACCACCCCGCCCAGCGCCCAGGCGAGGAGGAACAGCGGCACGTCGTCGATGCGCTGGGCCACGCCCGCCGGCGTGCGGAAGATGCCGCTGCCGATGGTCGAGCCGACCAGCACGGCCACGGCGCTCCACAATCCGAGTCGGCGAGTCAGCCGCTCGCCGAATTGATCGGGGACAGTCATGGAGGAGTGAATATAGCCTGCGGCCCGAGGCGCGGTGTCATTCCGAGGGTGCGAAGCACCCGAGGAATCTGGTCTCGAGATCCCGTGCGCCAGATCCAGATCCCTCGCTTCGCTCGGGATGACATACGGACCTAGATTTGGATCCATGACACGCCGCTATCGCGCGCTCGCCTGGACGGCCTCCGTCGCAACCTATCTCCTCATCGTACTCGGCGCCGTGGTGCGGATTACGGGATCCGGGATGGGCTGCGGCGACGACTGGCCGGTGTGCCACGGCCGGCTGGTGCCGCCACTCGACGATATCGGCACGCTGATCGAGTGGAGTCACCGCCTGGTGGCCGCGATTGTCGCGATCCTGATCGCCGCGCTCGCGGCGCTCACCTGGTGGTCCCGGCGCCGTGGGGCGGCCGTGGGCCGCGCCGGCTACCTGGCGCTCGCGCTGCTGGTGCTCCAGGTGCTGCTCGGCGCGGTCACCGTGCGGCTCGAGCTGCCGCCCTGGAGCGTGATCCTGCATCTCGGCACGGCGATGGTGCTGCTGGCCGTGCTGCTGTACGCCGCCCTCGGCGAACCGACCGCGCGGCCAGGACCTGCCGCGCTCGTCGCGGCAGCCATGGCTTTCGTCACGGTGCTGTTCGGCGCGCTCACCGCGAATCTCGGCGCAGCGACGGCGTGCATCGGGTTTCCGTTGTGCAACGGGCAGTGGATCCCTGAAGGCAACTACCTCCAGCACCTCCACTGGACCCACCGGTTGCTGGCGTATGGACTGTTTGCGTATCTGGCGATCTGGGCGTGGCGTACCCGGCGCCGCGGCCCGGCGCTGGCGCTGGGCTTAGCTGCTGTCCAGGTCGCCGTGGCCGCCGCGATGGTGCTGCTCGCCCTGCCCCAATCGCTCCAGGCGGCGCATGCCGCCGTGGGGACGGCGTTGTGGGCGGCGCTCGCCATCACTGCGATGCGCGAATGAAAAAGGGCCCCGGCAAGTTGCCGGGGCCATTTTTCCAGAACGCTGTGCTCGGCCTACTGCACTTCGATCTTGATGTAGTAGTTCAGCGCCCCGCCCCCGTCGAAATCCTGGGTGACGAGCCAATAGGTGCCGGCAGGATAGAGGACGCCGCCAGCGACTTCAGGCTGCGAGGCGCCAGCGCCACCCAAACCGTCACCCGCGCACGGGTCGAACGTGGTGAATGTCACGTCGAAGCTCGCCAGCGCCGAATCGGAGCAAATGACCGCGTCGACATCTCCGCTGCCGCCGTCCCAGTTCACCTCGAACGAGATGGTGGTCGGTGCCGCAAGCGTGAACTTGAAGATCGAGCAGTTCCCGGAAGGACCGAACCCGAACCGGTCCTCGGCGCAGGTGAGCGGGGGATTCCCGGCCGTACCGGTCGCGACAAACACTGGGCTCACACCCACCGTTGCCGGGATCAAGGACGTGATGTCCGGTGCGGTCTGCCACTCGTTGTTCCCCGGGAACGGGTCCCCCGTCGGCGTGAAACTGCCCGAGGTGGCCAGGGTTACGACGAGCCCCGGCACGTAGGTCACCGCGATGTTCGTAATAGTGATCGGCCCCGGGTCGCCGAACGGTACCAGCACCTGAATCTGGTCCACGGTCGCCGACAGGATTGGCGGGACTGCGCCACCCGCGAAAATGACGGTGCTGGTCGCGGGGTCGAACTTGAGCGAGGAGGTAGAGGAAATGGTCAGGGTCGAGCCGGGAATCGCCGAGTTGGTGGATAACGCACCCGCGAAGCTGGTCGGGAGCACGATGAGCTGCACCGTGTCAGGCTTGGCGCCCGCGGCCGAGGCCGTGATGCAACTGGCGTTCGCGCCCACGGCCGCGATAGTCGCGCGCTCGGCGAGCGGCGGCACCGGGTTGAAGGTCGGGTCCGCGGTCACGGTCGCCGTCGCGGCATCGCACGACGCGAACGTGATGTCACCCTCGAGCGGCGTGAACCGGCTGTCCACGATCCGCGCCACGACCTGGGCGGAGGAGCCCTGATCGAGCGTCAGAGACGAGAAATCGAGCACCACCGCAAACGGCGAGCCGACGCCTTCCGCGGTGGGATCGTTATGGCACGCCAGCGCAGTGCCCGCGAGCAGAGCCACAATGCCATAGAGTCCGGAGATCCGAGGTTTCATGCGGTCCTCACGTGAAGGGCTTCCAGTGATCGCTCCTGATTCTCAAGTCTTACAGCTCGAGATCCGCTAGTCCATCGGGACCGAGCATTTCCTGCCAGTCCGGCCGGCTCCGCTCCCGCACGTCGTTGGTGAAGATCAGCGTGTAGTTGCCGAACCGGGTCAAATCCATGAACACGTACTTCAAGTTCCGGTTGCGTGTGTACTTCCAGATCTCGTATGGCGATGCACCGGTCTGCACCCGGCGCTCCAGCACCTCGTCCGGCGCTCCGTACTTGATGAACACCCGCCCGCGGTCGGTACGCCATCCGGGAATCGCCGACGCTCCACCTTCGCGATACCGGCGGTTCGCTTCTTCGATAGCGGCGTAGAACCGCTCGCGCTCTTCGTTCCGCCTCGTCCCCGCGGTGGGGTCGCGCCGGGCCCAGAATTGCCGCAGCCACTTGCGCTTCCCTTCCAGCGACAGCGACGAGTACACCCCCTGCTCCTCGGCGCTCATCAGGTAGATGAGCGGCTGATACGCCTCGTCGAGCTCCGGCTCCGTGAGACTGGCCGGCCACTCTCCCGCGGCCGCCACGGCCGCGGCCTGTACCACCGTCTCGAACCCCGTCATCCCGAACATCGCCGACCGCACCACCTGCGAGTCCGGCCCCGTCGCGGTTACCTCGAACCGGTAGCGACCTGGGGGCAGTCCCGCGAGGTCGACGACCCCATTGGTGAACCCCCCACCCGAGCCGATCGCGGCCGGCGTCGGCGCCGTCGCCACCAGCTGCGTGCCCGACTCCGTCAGCACGCGGGCCGCCACCATCACGCTCTCCGCGTGCGTGGGGTACAGCTCCAAGTAGTACGCCAGCTTCGATGCTTGCGGCGTCAACACCGGCTCGCCGGACGTCACGAGGAACAGCGATCCTCGGCGCAGCTCTCCGGCCCGCGCGGCCGTATCCGCCGCCTCCGCGGCCCGCATGTCGCTCGCGACGAGCAGGTCCGACCCCGCCGGCGCGCGCGCGAACGCGTCCACTGTCGCTGCCGCCCGCGCGATCCTTCCACTGGCCGAATCGGTGACCGTCACCGACACGGCATACCGGCCTGGCCGCGCCGCGAACGTCACGTGCTCCGCGGTGGAGGCGCCGCGAGTGCGTAGCAGCTCGCCACGCACCGGTGTGAGCCACGATTGCGACACCAACTCGAGCCCGGCCGAATCGCGCACCGAGATCGCGAACCGGAACGCCCCCCCGCCGCTGCCCGTCGTCCCCTGCGGGGTCACGAGCAACAACGGAATCCGGCAGAACACGTCCACCACGGTCTGCGAGGTCGCCGCGCGATACGATCGCACGACGCTCACGCTCACTGCGGCTTCGTCCGGCTGCGACTGGCCGGCACCCACGGCCGGAACGGCCGTGAGTGCCAGCGCAACGACCCCTGCGTACTTCACGTCAGATCGGCTACCAGCTCACACTGAAGCTGACGAAATTAGTGCCGCCCAGGGCGCCGAGATCGCGGTAGGCATAGTCGAACCCGACCCGCCAGTTGCCGCGCCCGTAGGCCAACCCACCGCCCAGCGCCAGTCCATCCTTGGAGAAACTCGACGTGCTTTGCGTAGTCGCGAAGCCCGCGCCCGTGCCCGGATCGAGCTTATTGTCCGGCTGCAGCGTGTAGCTTCCACGCGCCGCCAGCGAGAAGCCCGAGTTTCCGACGTTGGTCAGCGCCCATTCCAGCCCGGCGCCCGCTCCCGGCTTCGTGTTCACCGGCTGCGTAAACTCCCCCAACACCGACACCCGGTTCATCCCCGAGCTGAGCAGGTCGAGTGCCACGCCCACGCGGAATTGCACCGGCAGTCCCCACGAGCTGGTCCGCAACCGCACGGGCTGCAGCTCCTGAGGAATGTCCACCGTCCCGAGGGGCGGTTGACGCGCGACGCCGGTTTCCAGCGCCGAGCCGTCGTGCCGCAGGTTCGTGCCCAGGTTCTGGATCACGAACGCGGCCCGGATCGGCCGTTCGCCGATCATCGCGTGGAAGTTCGTGCCGAAATCGAGCGCGAACCCCGTGGCTTTCGTCGACCCCAGCTGATCCGAAATCAGCTTCCCGGTGAACCCCGCCGAAAAGCGGTCCGAGAAGTTCTGGGCATAGGTCATCGACAGGAACGTTTCCGCCACCGAGTACGTCTCCCCCGTTCCATCCGGGTCCTCGAGGGTGTACACGGGCTGTTCACTGAACCCGAAGCTCCCGACCGCGAAGCCCACGGCGCGGGAGCCGCCGCCCATCGGCAGCGCGATGCCGACCCAGTTGTATCGAGTGCTCGACACATAGCTGTAGGACGACACCAGGATCCCCGGCCGGCTCATCTGCGCCAGCCCGGCGGGGTTGTAATACAACGCGGACACGTCGGTGGTCAGGGCCGCGTACGCCCCGCCCAACGCCGCCCCGCGGGCGCCGGCGCCCAGCAGCAGGAACTCGCCGCTGGTGCTGCCGTAGCCCGTATTGTCCTGCGTGGTCTGGGCCCCGAGCGGCGCCACGGTCAGCGCCGCCAGGCCCATGAGCGTGCCGAGCACGCGAGTCAGTCGATGCGTCATGGTTATGGTCTCCTCACGGCGCGAAGTTGACGACGGTGAACCGACCCACTTTGGACTTCCCGTCCGGGGTTTCGACGTGATAGAAGTACACGCCGCTCGCCACGAACTGGTTGTTCCGGTTGCGGACGTTCCACGTCAACGCACTGCCACCGGTTGGGTCGTTGTGCGTGAGCACGTTGACCAGGATCCCACTCACCGAGTAAATGCGGACGATCGCCCGCGCCGGCAGGTTGACGAACTTCAGGATCTTGGTGTTGGCCGTGGCCTCGAGCGCATTGGTCACGTAGTACGGATCCGGCACCGTATGGACGCGCTCCAGATTCGCGGCGGTGACGCTGGTCGGATCGAACGTGGAACCGGTGTATTGGATCGTGGCTCGCAGCCCCGGCACCGCCGGCGGCCGGATGTCCGGCGTGAAGGCGAAATCACCGCCTGCCGCCGTGCCCGTGATCACGCCCGAGTAGAAGCGGGCAAACCACACCGTCCCCGCCGCTGGGAGCGCGGCCATCTGCATCAGGAAGAAATGCCCGTTCAGATAGAAGATGAATCCGTTGCCGCCAGCCACGTAGGCGGGATCTGCCGTTCCTGCATAGGTGGCGGACCGTCCAGCCACGATGGGTGACAGCGTCGCACGGTTCATGAACACGGCCGAGCTCTGCGCCGCCCCACCGCAGCGGGGCAGGTAGGTATGCACCGGAGCAACGCAGAAGATGTCCGACCAGGTGAGCTTCGAGTTGTTCCCGTCCTGGGTCGTCGCGGCGTTCGTGCCGCCCAGGATAAACGACGAGTCGTTCAGGATTCCCCAGGAAGCGCGGAGCTTGGTGCTGAACGGCACCGGCACCTTGTGGGTGAGATCGACCACTGAGTCGATGGCGCCGTTCGCCCCCCACACCACCTTGATGTCCGCGGCGCGGAACACCGTGGAGGTGATCGCCTCTATGTCCCGTCCCGGCACGTTGGGCGTGTTCAGATAGGACGCCGGGTGGAAGATAGTATCCACGCCGGGGAGCGCGCCCGCGGTGCGGCTCAGATCGGACAGCACGCAGGCCCCGTTCGAGGGGACGCAGCCCGTCCCATTTGGATCGGGGGTGTTTTCGTTGGCCGTCCCGGCCCACCAGCGCGGTCCGTTGACAGCGGAATTGGCCGGCGCGGCATTGGCGTCACCGCGACCCTGCCCGGTGGTGTGCCATGTCCCGGACAGGCTGACCGTGGTGCTCCCGAACAACGCGTACGAGGCGTCGCCGCCGAAACGGGCCGACTGCGTCTGGTCGATGTTGGTCGCCGGGAAGCTCACCGTCGCCTCGGTCAGGCCGTCAAACGCGTCCTGGTGCACCGGGAACACCAGCGTATCCACCGCCGGCCCGGAGCCCTGGGCGCGAGCATAGTAGATCGGATCGATGCCGCCGATCAACACCGAGCCCGGCAGGATCGAATCGATCGTCAGGCTCACCTGACCGCTCGCGCCCAAGAGCTCAGGCAGGAAGTTGGCGAGCCCAAGCTCCAAACCGTCAGCCGGCGGGAACGGGCCGGAGAAGATGCCCGTCGCGGCGTCGATGCTCGGTTGCGTACCCGTGAGCACCGAGCCGTCGGCGCCCAGCAGCTGGACGGAGCTCAGTGTGCCGCTCACCGTCTGCCCGGAGGAGGTCTGCGGCGCGACGGTCTTGGGGATGCGCGCCGACTCGATCGCCGACGGCCCCGACTTGAGCGAATTCACGTCGAACGCCGTGACCGCGTAAAAGTAGTTGAAATTGTTGCGCACGCTGCGATCGACGAACGAGAACGACACGCCACTGTTGGTCAGCGCCGGGTTCCCGCTCGCCCCGCCCGTGACGGCGGTGTCGGCCGACAGTACCAGCACGCTCGAATCAGCGAGCGCCACACGGCCGCCGATGGGCACCTGGATCACACTGCCCACGAGATCGTGCTCGATACCCCCAACTGACGGGAAGTTGTCGGGGCAGTCCTGCTGGATACCCAGCTCCGGCGCGCACTGGCTGATGCCGTTGCCGTCTTCATCCACCTGGTAGGCGAAGGAACCCGTGAAGTCGACGAGCGAGGTCCCGGCGTAGTCGAACTGGGCAATGAGCCGCAGGTCGCCGGTGGTGCGGCCGCGATAGATGCGGTAACCCTCGACGTCGTACTGCCGGAAGTTCGGATCGTACAGCACCGACGTCGGATCCGACGCGACCGCGAAGAACGGGTCGCCGCCACCGGGCTGCACCGTTTCCGACGCGGACTTCTGCCACACGATCGTCACCTGATTGTCGCCCGGGATCAGGAAGAAGGGCGGCGCATCCGGCGAGAACGGCAGCAGGAACTTGTTGTCGTACACGGCCTGGGCCACCAGCGCCTTGTTAAGCAGTGAGCGCGGCAGGGTGACCACCTCGTCCTGCGTGATGGCGAAGTTGGTGTCGCGATCCTGCTGCGTCACCCACCCCATCGCCCGCTCGATCGGCCGCACTTTGGTCGTGTCGAGCCCCAGCTCGCTCGAGTTGGCGGGGATATCCGGCTTGAAGTCGCCGCCGATCTGCGAGACGACCACCGCCGTGGGGGCGGCGAAGATGTAGGCCACCACGATGCTCTGCGACTGGCCCGGGGCGAGCGTCAGCGGTCCGGACGACTGGAAGAACCGCGCGTCGGCGAAGTTCTGGGCCAGGAAGCAGAACTTCCGGGTCAGCTGCTGCCCCTGGAAGTTGCAGGGGTTGTCGCCGGCGGCCGGATCGGAGGTGCCCGAGATGTAGCGGAACAGCTGGATGACGCCCACCGGATCGGGGTAGCCCGTCCCGGCGTTCAGGGTGTTGGAGAAGATCGTGAGTCCGACGGGGTTGCCGAGATTATCGAGGGGGGATTTCAGGTACTTCACCCCGATAAAGCCCGGCGACGGAACGAACGGCGCCCCGAAGATCTCGGCCGGGAACAACCACGACGGCTCGAGGAAGTCGGACTTGTAGGTGATGCCCATGCTGAACGGCAGCACCGCCGTCGCGTAGTTGTGGCTCGCGTCACCGACGTCCATGTCGGCGAAGAACGCGGCGTAGGTGTTTTCGAGGGTATACCCGCCGTCGGGGATGTCGAGCCCGAAGCGGGCTTCGTTGCGGTCTTGGAAGTTGGCGCCGATCGCGGCGATCTCACCGGCGATCGCGGGGTCCAGACCGGCGTACACGGCCGCGTTCCGCGCGGTCACGTTATAGAACGTGTACACGAAATAGACGATGTCTTCGTTCCCGGTCGGGAAGTTCCAGGCCATGCCGCGCTCTTCGACCAGGATGCCCATCGGATGGGTCCGGCCCGAGAGGAAGGCGGGGTTGCCTTCCCAGGTGCGCACCCACAGGTCCTGCTGGGAGATGAAATCCCGGTTCAAGAGCACCGAGCTGTAGAGCGACGAATCCCGCACCTTCGCCCCATTGGGCCAGGCGGCCGCGTCGCCCAGATCGAGTGAGTTGAACACCAGCGTCACCGGGTCGCCCTGGGCCTGCGTACCGCGCGGGTCCATGAAGTACGCGCCGACGGTGTCGCCCGCCCACGCGAACCCGGCGGTCGCCGGAATCGTCCCGGCCAGCTGCAGCCCGGAGTTGAAGACGTACTGATCGGGGCTGCCCTTGGGCCAGAAGCCGCCGCCCACGACCGGTGAGTTGGTCGGGTCGACGCACACTTCCCCGATGTTGTTGATGCCGCAGAAGACGCGGTTCACGTTCATGACGCCGAACGTGAGCGCGAACAGGTTGAGACCGGACCGCTTGGCCGGACGGCCGGGCGCCGGCTTGGCCGACGCCGGTGCCACCTCGACCAGGGCGACGAGCATCGCTGTCGCCACGGCGGCCCGGACTGCGCGAGTAAACCAGGTTGAACGCATATCGTTTCCCTCTCGGGTCTAGAGCCGGAGGAGCGGCGCCCGTCGCCGGGCGCCGCTCCGCATTACACGGGCGTCAGAAGTTCAACTCGAAGCCGACGCGGATGTGGCGCGGCTGGCCGTACATGGTCTGGACGCCGTTGAACAGGTCGTAGAAGGCGTTCAACGCCGTCGTCTGTTCGGCCAGCGTATACACGCCGTCGCCATCGCCGAACCGCGCCTCGGTGCGGCGCAACATCACGCAATTCACCGGGCCGGCATCGGTGGCCGTCCACGTGGTGCAGGACGGGCGCAGGTCGACCGAGCCGTTGGCGAGGAGATAGCCTTCCTCGTCGGCCTCGTTTGCCAGGTCCGCGAATTCGGAGCTGAGGGTGTTGGTGCGATGCAGCGCGTTTACGATGTCGTCCGTTTCCACGAACAACTGCGCCACATTCTTGAAGTTCAGGGCGTTGCGCAGGTCGGCGAACGCCGTGATATCGGCGCGACCCACCCGCAGGCCCTTGTTGAACCGCAGGTCGAAGAACTTGGTCCACGGCATCGTGGACGAATTGATCGGCTCCACCTGCGTGGAGATGAGGCCGAACCCGAGGCGCGGCGCCGTATTGCCCTGGCCGGCGTTACGCAGCCGGGTGTACGGCAGCCCGCTGACCGCCCGGAACGTCGCGAACACGCCGACGTTGCGGAGAATCGCGCCCATGGTCGTGCCTTGCTGCCAGTCACCGGGGACGCTGAGCGAGGCGGTGCCCACGAAATTGTGGGTCCGGTTGTCGTCCGTCGGGAGCGGCTGCTCCGGCGGCGGCAGACGATCGCCGGTCACCTGCGAGATCTGGCGACCCGACGTGTTGATGTAGGCGAACGGATCCGACCCGGTGCTGCGGGCCACCTGGAACGTGTAACCGCCGGACACGCTCATCCAGTTGCCGACCCGCTTGTCGAGCTTCAGGTCGATGCCGCGGGCGTAGCCGAAGTCGGCGGTCGTGAGCACGTTGACGTTCACTACGTCACCAACCACGGCCGGATCAGCGTACCCTTTGATGCGGTACGTCAGGTCCGAAACCTTGTCCTTGTTGTACGCCGAGATGTCGAGCACCAAGTCCGGACCAAACGCGTGCCGGACGCCGAACTCGAACTGCACCGTCTTCCCGAACCCGACGTCGCGTCCAAACGCGTCGTTGGTGTTCGTGAACGACAGATCGTTGTTCGAGCCCGAAAGCAAGGTGAGGAAGTCGGGCGTCTGCACCTGGTGCGCGTACGACATACGGAAGTCGGTCCGTTCCGTGATCGGGAACGACACCCGCAGCCGCGGCGAGAGCGTGCTGTGCGCCTCGGCGGGCGTGAAGACGGCCGCCACCGACGCCGCATAGGCGGCATCGTTCGTCGCCGCTGCGCTCTGCCACGCCGGATTCGTGAAGATGCGGCCCGGGGTGTTGGAGAACAACGCCTTCGAGTCCATGTAGTCGTAGCGGATACCAAGCTCGAGCACGACGTCGCCCAGGTCCAGCCGGTCCGCGCCCCACACCGCGTACGTCACCGGGTTCACGACGAACGCGTCCATGGCGAACTGGGTGATGAAGCTCGACGCCCAGAAGTTGATGTCGGTCTTCTTGTATTCGCCGCCGAAATTGAAGCGGTGGAACCGGTTCGCCTGCCAGTCCGCCTGGGCGAACACCCGATAGCGGTTCTCGGCGTTGAGCTGCGAGCGCGCCGGATTGAACCCTTGCGTGGTCCAGCCGCCGCGCAGCATCCCGTAGGGATTCATGCGGTACGGCTGGGCGTTGCTCAGGTCGGTGCGGTCCAACAGCGGAGTCCGCAGACCGGTGTTGGTGCGGATGTTCCGAATGATCTGGTCCGTAATCGGGAACGGCATCGGCCCGAACCCGGCGAAATTGAGCGTCGAGAACTCGATCCCCATGGTGGGATCGCGCGTGCCGACTTCGGACGCTGGATCGAGCGGCCCGACGATACCACGCTCCTGGCCCCAGCTCAGGTTCACGTTCAGCGCGAGCCCGGACTCGGCTCCCTTGAAGAACGAATGGTTCAGGTTGAGCACCGCGAGGCGCTGCCAGTTGTGGAAGCCGCGGAACAGCGCCGGGTCGCCGATCAACGTGCCCGGCCAGGTGCGGCCCTGCTGCCCGCTCGCAATCCCGGTGAGCCCGATGCTCGACCCGCTCCCGTAGGAGTAGGCCAGCTTGCCGGACGTCTGGATCGAGCTGTTCCAGTTCATCGGGCGGCGGCGGCCCTGGCACTCGAAGCCGAAGTTGGCCGACGCGTCGCACTCCCCGGCGAACTGCACGAACCGGGGAATCTCCACCGACTGCGTGCCGCTACCCGACGGCACCGACACCGTGGTGTCGGTCCCGCCCATCAGATAGGAGGGCACCTTCTCCGCTCCGAAGCCGAGGAATGCCGCCTCCTGCCCCTGCACCACGGCCGACACGAAGAAGCGCAGGTTGCTCACGATCGGGATCGGTCCGCCGAGCGCGCCCTCGAAGCGGTTGTACCCGACGCTGATCGCGTCGCCGAACGGCTCGTCGCTCGTGTAGTTCAAGCTGCCCGCCAGCCGCTCACCACCAGTCCGTGTGGTGTAGGAGATGATGCCCGACTGCGCGTCGCCGAAATCAACGCCGATCGCGCCCGTCGTCACCGACGCCTCTTCCACCGCGTTGGTGCCGACCGTAATCGACTGACTGCCGAGACTGGCGCTGCGCACCGGTGCACCGTCGATGTAGACGTTCGCCTCACCCGGCCGGCCGCCGCGGATCACGAGACCGTTGCCCGAACCGGACTCGACCACGCCTGGCTGTACCGAGATCATGTTGCGCACGTCGTCGATCGGCAGGTTGTTGATGTCCGACCCCGCGATGATCGATTTCGACGTCACCTGGTCGCGCGGCACGATCGGGTTCGAGGCGGTCACGCTGATGGTGCCGACCTGAATGGCCGACGGCGTCAGTTTCACGTTCACCGTGATCGTCTGACCGCCGAACACGCGCGTGTCACGCTGCTCCGACGGCGCATAGCCGATGAACTGCGCCCGGATCGTATAGCTGCCGACCGGCACGTTATTGATGAAGAAGTAGCCCCGGTCGTTCGTGACCGCGCCAAACGAGGTCCCGACGACGAACACCTGGGCATTCGCAAGCGGCACACCCGCTTGATCCGTCACCGTACCCTCGAGTTTCCCCGCGGTTTGCTGCGCCGCTGCCGGCGCGACCGCCAGGAACCCGGCGATCACGAGCATGACGCTCAGCGCGAGGAAGCGACCGAAGGCGCTTCGCACACGATAAGTCATGGACAGTTCCTCCCAAGACGAGAATGCGAGTGGACTACCGGACAAAAAACAGTTGGCGACACGTCACCTCCCTCCGGGTGAGTGTTTCCGTGGAGACGGCTGCGGAACTTCATTAAACCAATACTGCCGCGCGTTCCGAGGGACTGTCAAGGAAGCAGAAATCGCCCATGTCCCCCAGAGTGGACATCAATTCGCCGGGCGATAATGCGCCCCAAACAGTCACCCCGCAAGGCCCCCCGATTCCGGTGCGCCGCTGAACCAGTCGCGGATTCCGGTCGCCGTCTTCCTCTACTATAAGGAGGATTCGATTCGGCTCACACGAGGAACAGGTCCCGTTGCGGGGCCGCCGGCGTCACCTCCGGGCCCGATTCCGCCAGATACACGTTGATCTCACTGCGCACGCCGTAACGCCCTGGGAAGTACACCCCCGGCTCCACGGAAAACCCGATGCCGGGTTGCAGTTGCCGGGTGTCAGCGGTTTCGAAATTGTCGAGATGGGGACCGGAGCCGTGCAGGTCCCGGTCGATCGAGTGGCCGGTGCGATGCACGAAGAACTCACCGTACCCCGCCGCCTGAATCACGCCGCGCGCGGCATCGTCGAGCTGCGCTCCGGTGACCGCCCGAGCGCCCCACTGCTCGACCAGCCGCGCCACCGCCGCGTCGCGCGCCTCCCGGACCACGTTCCACACGCGTGTCACTTCCCCCGGGGGCTCGGCGCCAGCAAACGCCATCCATGTCTGATCGGCGAACACGGTCCCGGGCGCCGGGCCCGCCCACAGATCGAGCAGCAACACCTCGTTCGGTGCGAGACGGCGATCCGCCCCTTCACCCGGCTCGTAATGGGGATTGGCGGCATTCTCCGCGAACGCGGCAAGCGGCGGATGGTCGGTGACCAGGCCGGCGCGCACGAACGCCTCGAGCACGCGACGCTGTACCGTGGTCTCACGCACTTCCTCGCCCCGGGCGAGCGCGCCGCCGGCCCAGGTCAGCGCCTCGCGCGCGATCTGGGCCAGCGCTTCCGCCGCGCGGCGGTGTCCCTCGAGCTCGCCCGAGGACCAGCGCGCCGCGAAGCGGGTCACGAGCGGCGCCGACGACACCACCCGCGCCCCGAACGACTCCAGCAGCTGGACCACGCCATGCGGCACGCGATCGAGGTAGGGAACGCCATCCAGTGGCGACACCTCCATTGCGAGGGTCTTGCCGGCGACCAGCGGCTCGAGCAGTGCATGCAGCTCGCGCCATGCCGAGTAGGGGTGGACCGTGCCGGGGAAGCCGTCGAACGCCTGCAGCTCGATCCGGTGCGCCACGGCCACTGGCGGGCCAGACCGCGGCAGCACCACGAAGTAGCGCCGGGTGCTCATTCCATGCACGTCGAGCACCCGCCTGGCGATCGGATTCACGCCGCGGAAGTCGAACAACAGCCAGGCGTCGGCGCCCAACTCCTCAAGGGTCGCCGTGAGCGCGGCGAAATCGAAACCGGACAGGGGGGGCATCAGTGGTGCCTCGGATCGGGTGTAGCCGCGCGCCACTCGCAGCGGTCGACGCCGCCGCTGCGGCACGCGGTGTGGAGCATCGCGCTCTCGAAGCCCATCAGGAGGCGCAGCAGCTCGGCGAACGCCGCGGAGTACA
Organism: Gemmatimonadales bacterium; assembly: GCA_036555485.1. Lineage (GTDB taxonomy): Bacteria > Gemmatimonadota > Gemmatimonadetes > Gemmatimonadales > GWC2-71-9 > DASTHG01. The sequence goes on from DATBLG010000004.1 coordinate 53,881, forward strand.
GGACGCAGGCCGCGCCATCGGGGGTCGCGCGGATCGCGAGCGCATCGCGCACGCGGGCCACCGGCAGCCGTCCTTCGCGGCCCAGCTCACCGCCCAGCACCACCCGGGCGGCGCGCCGGGCGGCGGCGTACCCGAGACTGTTGGGCGCCAGCCAGGCCAAGAGCCGCGCGCCGATGAACGCCCGACGCACCGCGCGGCGCGCCGCGCGCCGACCCGCATCGGCGAACACGAGGTCGGCGTCCGGCCGCCGGCCCACCAGTCGCAACAACGCTTCGACGTGCGCCGGTGCCACGCGCGCGTCGCGGCGCACCAGCGCCTCGTATTCGGCGAGCTGCGTCTGCACGGTCGCCGAGAGGCCGAAGCGCTTGATGAGAAGCTCGTCGGCGAACTCGCCCAACCCGTCCTCGACGGGGGTGTCGAGATTGCGGATGGCCTCGAGCACCGCGAGCGGTAGGATGCTGTGAATCACGACGCGCGTAACCTAGCGCCGTTCCAACCGACCGCGCCAGGCAACGCACGATCGCGGACTGACGGTTGGAACGGCGTGGGCACCCCATTGCGGAACCCGGGAGCGGGCGGCACCCTTAGCCTCGTCCATGGCGCACACTCCCGCTCCAGCTCCGAGCCCGCCCCCCCCTCCAGCCGACGAAAAACGGTCCAGTTTCGAACGCGAAGCGCTGGTGCACCTCGACGCCATGTACCGCGTCGCCCTGCGACTCACCGCGAATCCCGCCGACGCCGAAGATCTGGTGCAGGACGCGATGCTGCGGGCCTACCGCTCCTGGGATCGCTTCACCCTCGGCACCAACGCGAAGGGGTGGCTGCTCACCATCCTCCGCAACCTCTTCATCAATGAGTACCGCCGCCGCCGCCGGCACCCCGAAACGGTCGATCTGGACACAATCGAGCCGTTCGCGGTGTTTGAGAAAGTGCAGGAGGACCCCCAGGGGGCCTTCTTCGACCGCATCGTAGACGCGGAAGTGCTGCGCGCGGTGGACGCGCTCCCCGAGGTATTCCGGGAAGCGGTGCAGCTGTCGGACGTGGAAGGGCTGTCCTACGAAGAAATCGCCAAGGTGCTCGACGTCCCCGTCGGGACGGTGAAATCGCGGCTCTACCGGGGACGCCACATGCTGCAAACCAAGCTGTACGAGTACGCCGTGAGCATGGGATACATCAAAGGACGCACGACATGAATTGCCGGGAGTGCGTGGAACACCTCTACGAATACCTGGATCGGGAGATGACCCCGGACCTGGAGCGGGAGATCCGCGCCCACCTGGCCCACTGCCCGCCGTGCGGCGAGCACCACGACTTCGAGGCGCTGTTCCTCAAGTTCCTCCACGCCCGCTGTACCACGCAGGGGGCGCCGCCGGTCTTGCGGCGCCGCATCCTCGAGCAGCTGTTCGACGAGTGAGGTGGCTCACCCCGGGCGGTGTAGCCGCCGCCCTCATGGTGGGGGGAGCCGTGTGGTGGGGACTCGGGTGGGGCGGCCTGGCGCCTCTGTTCGCTTTCCTTGTTACTGGCAGCCTCCTGACGCGCCTCGCCGAAGGCGGAGCCGGCCCCCGGACCGCGCGGCAGGTGTTGGCGAACGGTGCGGTGGCAGCGTGTGCCGCCCTCCTCGGTTCCTGGCCGGCAGCCGCCGGGGCGATCGCCGCGGCCACCGCGGACACCTGGGCCACAGAAATCGGATCCTTCTCCCCCCGTCCCCCTCGGCTCATCACCACCGGAGCGCGAGTGCCCCGCGGGCGGTCAGGGGGTATGACCCTGCTCGGCACGCTCGGCGGGATCGGGGGCGCGTTCGTCATCGCCACGATATCGGCACTCGTGGCCCCCCGACTGCGGGGGCCCGGCGTATGGGTTGTGGGCGCGGCCGGGTGCGTCGGGATGCTGATCGACTCGCTGGCTGGCGCGACGTTGCAGGCAGCCTACCGGTGCCCCGCGCCAGGGTGCGGCGCGGTCACGGAGCGGCCCGGGCAGTGCCACGGGACAGTCGAGCTGGAACGAGGAGTGCGATGGCTGAACAACGACGGCGTGAATCTGGTGGGATCCCTGAGCGGCGCATTCGCGGCGGCCGTGGGATCCTCGCTCCCGTCCTAGCCTTCGTGTTCACCCGCCTCGGCTGAGCGCCGCCGTGCCGGCGCGTTGGGATGCCATCGTCGTCGGGGCGGGACCGGCCGGTTCCGCGACGGCGCTGCAGCTCGCGCGGGCGGGCGCGCGTGTCCTGCTCCTCGACCGCGCCCGGTTTCCCCGCGACAAGCCCTGCTCGGAGTATCTCAGCCCCGCTGCCACGCCGCTGCTCGAGCGACTCGATGGCGCGCTGGTCGCCGCCGTGGAACGGGCCGCGCCGGGCCGGTTGTATGGGATGCGCGTCGTTGCCCCCGACGGGAACGCTGCCGACGGTCGCTTTGCCGCCGCCCATCGGTTCGCGAGTCCGCAACCCTACGGCTATGCGTTGCCGCGCACCGTGCTCGACAGCCTGCTCGTGCACGCCGCCCTGCGAGCCGGTGCGGTTATGGAGGAAGGCGTGCCGGTGGAGGAATTGCTGTACGACCAGGGGGCGGTGGGTGGTGTGGTGGCGCGCGGCGCCGCCGGCGGACGGCCGGCGCTGCGGGCGCGCGTGGTCGTGGGCGCCGACGGCCTGCGCTCCGTGGTCGCCCGGCGGCTCGGGCTGCGGCGCGCTTCGCGGCCGGAACGCATCGCGTTTTCGGCGCACTTCACGGGCGTCGGGGGCATGGGCGACGCGGGGGAGATGCACATCGGTTCCCCCGGGTACGTGGGCCTTGGGCCGATCGGCAACGGCGTGACGACGGTCGCGCTGGTCCTGCCCCGGGCGGTGGCGCGAGCGCGCGCCGCCGCGCTCCGGCAGGATGGCCTCGTGACGGAGCTGGAGCGGTTTCCCCGGCTGCGCGGCCGGTTCGCCGCCGCCCGCGAGGTGCGGGCGCTGCTCGTCACCGGGCCGTTCGCGCAGTGGTCGCGCCACGCGGTGGCTCCCGAGGGCGGGGCGTTGCTGGTCGGCGACGCGGCCGATTTTTTCGATCCGTTTACCGGCCAGGGACTGTACGCCGCGTTGCGTGGCGCGGAGCTCGCGGCGGCGACTTTGATCGCGGCGCTCGCCGCGGAGGGCGGCGGTCCGCTCCGGGCGGCGGCGCTGTCCCCCTACTCGGCGGCGCGGCGGCGCGCGTTCGTCGGCAAATGGGTGCTCGAGCGTCTCATCGGATGCGGCGTGGGCTGGCCGTGGCTCGCACGGCGCGTCGTGGCTCGGCTGGCGCGGCGCCCCGCCCTGGCGGATCTTGTGGTCGGGGCGACCGGCAACTTCGTGCCGGCCCGCGCGGTGCTCGCGCCGTCCACCCTTCTCCGGTTGCTCGTGTGAGCGTGTCGGGCGTCGATCCCGCGCAGTTCCGCCAGCTGCTCGGTCGTTTCGCCACCGGCGTCAGCGTGGTGACGGCGCGCGCGGTTGACGGCCAACCGCTCGGGATGACCGCGAGCTCCCTCGCCTCGGTGTCGCTCGATCCGCCGCTGTTGCTCGTCTCGGTGGACCGGGTCAACGAGATGCACCACACGCTCGAGACGGTGCCGCACTTCGTTGTCAATGTGCTCGCGGCCGACCAGGAGGCATTGTCGCGAAGGTTTGCGGCGGTCGACGAGAACCGCTTCGACGGCGTGAGGTACCGGGAAAGCCGCCACGGCGTGCCGTTGCTCGACGGCGCCCTGGCCTACATCGAATGCGTCCGGCATGCGTCCGTTCCGGGCGGCGACCACACGGTGTTTTTCGGCCTGGTCACAGGCGGGACGGTGACGGATCGCCGGCCGCTGCTGTACTATCGGGGTGGGTATGCGAGTCTGGGGGGATAGTAGAGTTGTCAGTTTTCAGTTTTCAGTTGTCAGCTGATCACTGAGAACTGACGACTGACGACTATCGTATCATGCGAACCGTCGACCGCGTTTTGATCCGCGCTCCCCTCGACCGCGTCTTCGCGCTGGCCCGCGACGTCGAACGCTGGCCCGAGCTGCTGCCGCACTACCGCTGGGTGCGGATGCTCGAGCGCCGCCCCGACGGCGGACGGGTGGAGATGGCGGCGTGGCGACCGTTCGGCCCGCCGCCGCTGCGCTACCCCACCTGGTGGGTGTCGGAAATGCACGTCGAGCCCGCGGCCGCGACGATCCGCTATCGACACGTCGCGGGGATCACGACGGGCATGGATGTGCGCTGGAACATGCGGGACGCGGGCGACGGCGGAGGCATCGCGGTGGAGATCGTACATGAGTGGGCCGGTCCGGCCTGGCCGATCGTCGGGCGGATCGCCGCCGAGGTGGTGATCGGACCGGTGTTCGTGCACGGGATCGCGTCGCGCACGCTCGCCGGCATTCGGCGCCACGCGGAGGCGGCTTGAGCGCGGGGCGGCGCGTGGTCATCACCGGCGTCGGCGCCGTGACGCCGATCGGGACGGCCGCCGACGGATTGTGGGCGGGGCTCGAGGGTCGCCGCTCCGCGGTGCGCACCCTCACGCGCTTCGATCCCAGCCCGTTCCGCAGCAAGATCGCCGCGGAGATTCCCGATTTTCGCCCCCAGGACTTTCTCGACACGAAGCGCGCAAAGCGGCTGGATCGTTTTTCCCAGTTGGCCGTGACGAGCGCCCGGCTCGCATTGCAGGACGGCGCTCTCGATCCGGCGCGCGAGGATCCCGATCGGGTGGGCGCGATGATGGGCTCCGCCCTGGGAGGCGTCGCCTTTGCGGAGTCGCAGGTCGGCAACTATCTGCGGGAGGGGCCGCGCGGCCTCGATGCCTCACTCGCGCTCGCGGTGTTCCCCGGCGCGGCGAGCTGCAATATCGCCATCGAGTTTGGATTCACGGGCCCCAATGCCACCAATGCGATGAGCTGCGCGTCCGGGACCATCGCCGTGGGCGAAGCGTTCCACGCCGTGCGGGACGCGCGGGCGGATGTGATGATCGCGGGTGGCGCGGAAGCGCCGCTCGCGCCGCTCACGTTCGCCGCCTTCAGCAACATCCGGGCGATGAGCACCCGCAATGACGATCCCGCCACGGCCTCGCGGCCGTTCGACGTGGCGCGGGACGGCTTCGTGATGGGCGAGGGAGCGGCTGTCGTGGTGCTCGAGGAGCGCGGGCGGGCGCTGGCGCGCGGCGCCCAGATCTACGGTGAAATCGTGGGGTACGGCTGCACCAACGACGCCTACCACATGACCGCCCCGCGCCCCGACGGCCGCCAGGCGGCGCGGGCCATGCAGCTCGCGCTCGCGGACGGCGACGTGGTGCCGGCAGAGGTCGGCTACGTCAACGCCCACGGTTCTTCCACTCCGCTCAACGATTCCACCGAGACCCTCGCGATCAAACAGGTGTTCGGGGAACACGCATATCGGTTGGCGGTGAGCGGCACCAAGGGCTACTACGGGCACGCGCTGGGCGCGAGCGGGGCGATCGAGCTGGCGATCTGCGCCTTGTCACTGGCGCGCGGCTGGTTGCCGCCGACCATCAACCTGTCCAAGCCTGACCCCGCCTGCGATCTCGATTGTCTCCCCGGACAGGGACGCGACGCCCAGCCCGATGTGGTTCTCAGCAACTCGTTCGGGTTCGGCGGCGTCAACGCCACCCTGGTGTTGCGGCGCGCCTGACTTCACCGGTAGATTGGCGGCCCGCATCCCTATTCGGAGGAATCCTCGGTGAATGCCACGTTTCGGCCGCTGCTCGCGGAGTTTCTCGGCACGGCCCTGTTCGTTTTCATCGGCACCGCCAGCATCGTCGCCAACGCGATGACCGCGGGCGGCGTCTCGAGCCTCGGCATCGCGGCGGCGCACGGCGTCGGCATGGCGGTGCTGATCAGTTCGCTCATGAGCGTCTCCGGCGCCCACTTCAACCCAGCGGTGAGCGTGGGACTGCTCGTCGCCGGGAAGATCGACGGCCGGACCTGCGCTCGGTACGTCGGCGCGCAGCTGGTTGGGGCGGTCGCCGGTGCGGCGCTCCTCAAGGCCTTGTTCTCGGCCCCAGCCGTGGCGGCCGTATCCGCCGGGACGCCGCAGCTGTCGGCGAACATCGGCTTCGTCCAGGCGATCGGGATCGAGGCGGTGTTCACGTTCATCCTCGTTTCCGCGGTGTTCGGCACCGCCGTATCGAGTCAGGCGCCGAAGATCGGCGGATTTGGAATTGGTCTCGCGATCTTCGTGGCAGCCGTCGTGGCGGGCGGGCTCACGGGCGCCGCGCTCAATCCCGCGCGGGCGTTCGGCCCGGCGCTCGTCGCCTGGACGTGGCACTCGCAGGCGGTGTATTGGGTCGGTCCGATCGTTGGCGGAGTGGCGGCGGGGTGGGTTTGGAAAGCGTTCTTACTACCAAAGGCGTAGGGAGAAACTACCAAAGGCGTAGGGAGATGGGCGTAGAGTCGAAAGGCGTAGGGAAGAGGCGTAGGCACAGCGGTTAGCTGTCACGATTCCTCCTTACGTCTTTCTACGGTACGCTTCTTCCTTACGATTCCCTCTTGCGGATGCTCAACTCCGTTCGCTTGACGATTGCCGGTTTCGCCTTCCGCCGGGCAGCATCTGCCTCCCCGCGCGGCGCGGTTCGCTGGCATCGCTTGGCATGCAACATCGCGCCGGCTCTCGTCCCCTCCTACCGCGCCCTGATGGACCTGCTGCGCGACCAGGAAGATCGCTGGGCCGCGCGCGCCGTCGCCCAGGAAGCGGCGGAGCGGTTCCCGGAAAACTCGGACGCCTGGATGTTGCTCGCGTTGGGCTGGCAACTCGTGTACCGCCAGCAGGAGGCCCTGGCGGCCTTCGAGCAGGCGCTCGCGCTTGCCGAGCGGCCGGACGCGGCGCTCGAGGCGGGAACGATTTATGAACGCTTCGGGCAGCACGCCGACGCGGCGGAACGATTCGCGCGCGCGTACGCGGCGGGCGGAGGCCCCGAAGCCCTGCGCCACAACGCCGAGGCACTGTTCCACGCGGGCGACGAAGTCGCGGCGGAGCAGGCTCTCAGCCTATGGGCGACGCAGGTCCCGGAGGGGTTGGAACGGCTGCCGGCGATCCGGGCAGAACTGAAAGCGGGACGCCGCGCGAGTTAGGAATCGCGCGAGCCGCGGGTGCGGCGCACGAGGGCGATCGCGTATCCCAGCAGGATCACCGCGGTCACGACATACGCGGCGACCATGAAGGACGCGTTCTGCGGGATGGCCTCAGACATTCCGGGCCGCCCCACCCCCCCCGAGCGCGTAGCGCTGGATGACGAACCCGAGATACAGCAGGCTGAACACGCCGACCGACAAGAGGAGGGTGGTCACCATTTCCGGTGGCGCCGAAGGCGCGCTCGGCTTCAGCACGATCGGTTGCGGATGCAGCGTGCGGAACAGGTATACGCTCAGGTGGATGAACGGCAGCAGCACGAGGCCGCAGATCCCCACTACGGCGGCATAGCGCGCCCGCAGCGCCGGGTCGGTCACGGCGCCCCGCAGCAGCTGGTACCCGATAAAGATGAAGAACAACATCAGGGTGAGGGTCAGCCGCGCATCCCAGGTCCACCACGTGCCCCACACCGGCTTGGCCCACAGCGGGCCGGTGGTGAGCATCACGCACGCGAACACCGTACCCACCTCCGCCGACGCGGCGGCGAACCGGTCGTAGCGCGTGTCCCGCACGAGCAGATACAGAATGCTCGCGAGGCCGACCAGCCCCATGGCCAGCATCGACGACCAGGCCGCCGGAACGTGGACGTAAAAGATCTTCTGAGCCGGCCCTTGGTGCAGCTCCACCGGGGTGAACGCCAGGGCGCGCACGTAGACGCCCCCAAGCAGCAGGAGCCCGATTCCCGTGAGCCACCGGCCGCTTTGCGCCAGCGTCATTCGGTCACCGTGAAGGGAAATAGCAGCGTTGCCAGCGTCACGAAGCAAACGTCGTAGGCCGCGAGCAACCTAAACCACCCGGCGACCTCGCTCAAGGGACGCCCCGCGAACAGCGGCACCGTCACCTGGACCGCAGCGATCAACGGCGGGAGGAGGAACGGCAACAGCAGCACGGGCAGCATCAGCTCGGCGAACCGGGTGCGTACCACCATCGCGCTGAACAGTGTTCCCACGGCGATGAACCCCACGGTGGCGAGCGCCGTGACGGCCGCGAGCGGCGCCCACACCCGCCACACCGGCACGTTGAAGAACAGCATGAACAGGAGCAGCCCCGTCACCTGGACCAGCGCCACGAACACGAGATTGGCGCCCAGCTTCCCCCAGTAGAGGCTGGTGCGGCTGATCGGCGCGAGCAATAGTCCGTCGAGGGCCTGGTTTTCCAGCTCGGCTTGGAATGCCCGGTTGAGCGCCAGCATCGCCGCGAAGCTGAACGTGACCCACAGGATACTGGGCGCGAGGTTCAGCGTCGGCACGGCCGTCGGGTCGCGGCCGTGCTCGAACACGACGAGCACGAGCGCCGTGAACACCAACGCCGACGTCAGCGCCGTCCGCGAACGGAACTCGAGTCGCAGATCCTTGCGGGTCACCAGCCAGGCATGACGCAGCAGGTCAGCCACTCGCGACCGCCGTCCGATAGGCCGCCGTGAGCGCGACCGCGTCGCGTCCGGCGCGCGGCGCGTATGCCACGAATCGGCCGTCCCGCATGAAGGCGATGTCGGTCGCGAGCTCGGTGCCTTCCTCCACGTTGTGCGTGACGATCACCGTCGCCCGTCCGGCGGCGGCCTGGTCACCCAAGAGCCCGCGCAGCTCCTCCGCCGCCAGGCGATCGAGCCCGGTGAACGGCTCGTCGAGCAACAACACGTCGGGGTCGTGCATCAGCGCCCGGGCGATGGCCGCCCGCTGCGTCTGGCCGCGCGACAGTGTCCTGACTTGTTGATCCGCCTGGCGCGCGAGGCCAAGCCGTCGCAGCAGGTCGTCTTCTCGCAGCGCGACGTCCCGCTCCGGGACGTCGTAGAGCGACGCCCAGAATCGGAGATTCTCGCGCACGGTGAGATGGTTGTAGAGCTGCGTCTGGTGGCCGATCCACCCGATGGCGCGGCGGCCGCCATCGACGCCGGCCGCACCGCGCAGCGGGCGGATGAGCCCCGCGATCACCCGCAGCAGGGTCGTCTTGCCGGCGCCGTTCGGTCCGAAGATGGCGAGGGTCTGACCGCGTTCCAACGAAAACGTGATGCCGTCGAGCGCCGGAATCGCGCCGAACGCGTGGCCGAGGTCACGCGCCCAGAGCATCGATGCGGGATGCGAGCTCGTTCAGATCGAATGGCTTCACGAGATAGGCACTGTGGCCCAGATCGAGCACGTGCATCAGCGGCTCCATGCTCACGTAGGCGGTGGTGACGACGACGGGGAGGGTGGCGCGTTTCTGGCGGATGCGCTGTAGCAACGCGATGCCATCGGTGTCCGGCAGCCGCAGATCGAGGATCAATACCTCGGGCTCGAACGTCTCGAGCTGCTGCATCGCTTCCGCGCCGGTCCGGGCAAAGGCCATCTCGTAGCGCGAGCTGAAGTAGCGAGCGTAGGAGCTCTGCAGCGCCGCTTCGTCCTCGACGAACAGCACTTTGCGCTTGGGTCCGGCGGCGGCCATAACCGTGGCAATATACGCACGGGCACACGGCCGTCCACGGAGCCCGGCCTAGTCGCCGCCCGCTTCCAGCTCGAACAGATCGTCCAGTTTGGTGAGCACCAGCAGGAATCGCAGCTCCTCGTTCGCCCCGCGCAGGCACACCGTTTGCCGGTGCTCCGCCGCCTTGCGCTGGATCAGCATCAGGGCGCCGAGTCCGGCGCTGTCCACCACCCGCGTCGCCGTCAGGTCGATGATCAGCCGTCCCGTGCCCTCGGGAAGCTGCTCCAGCAGCTCCGCGGCCGATCGCCGAAAGCTCGTGCGGGAGTCCAAACCGAGCGTTTCGGGCGCAGGGAGGACCTTCTCGCTCGGTAGAGTAGTCATCATGATAAACGAGCTCACGACTCCGGTATCGGGGACGGTTGCCATTCCCCGCACCCATTGCCACTTCAATGCCACTCCGGAGTGCGGCAACAACCCTTGTGGCCGCAAGGAGTTGGCGATTCCCTCCCAAGCAACCGGGCTGCCGCGAGATTCGCAGGACGCACGGCCCGGCGCATGCTGCAACCATGCTTGACCCGGCCACGCCGGGCGGCGATACCTTACCACTCCCAACCCACACCTCAAGCGAGCCATGACCGACCGGATCGAAACCCTGCTGGATGAACAGCGCACCTTCCCCCCGGCACCGGCCTTTCGTGAACGCGCCCATGTGCGCGACCAGGACGCCTACACGCGGGCGCAGCGGGATCGGGAAGGCTATTGGGCCGAGTGGGCCAGGCAGCTCGAGTGGATCCGACCGTGGGATCAAGTGCTCGCCTGGACACCGCCGCACGCCAAGTGGTTCGTCGGCGGCAAGCTCAACGCCTCGGTCAACTGCCTGGACCGCCACGTGAAGGCCGGTCGCGGCGCTCGGGTGGCTCTGATTTGGGAAGGCGAGCCCGGCGAGGTGCGGCGGCTGACCTACGCCGAGCTGCACGCACAGGTAAGCCAGTTCGGCAACGTGTTGAAGGGGCTGGGGGTGAGCAAGGGCGATCGGGTGGCGATCTACCTCCCCATGGTCCCTGAGGTGGCGGTCGCCATGCTCGCGTGCGCCCGCATCGGCGCCCCGCATACGGTGGTGTTCGGAGGCTTCTCAGCCGAGTCGTTGCGCGACCGGATCAACGACGCCGCCGCCACCGTGCTCATCACCGCCGACGGCGGCTACCGCCGCGGGTCGGTCGTTCCGCTCAAGCAGAACGCGGATGACGCGGTCAGCGAGACACCCAGCATTCAACACGTCGTCGTGCTGAAACGCACCGGGCAGGCCATCGCCATGCAAAGTGGCCGCGACCACTGGTGGGACGACCTCATGGCCAAAGCGGCGACCGATTGCCCCCCCGAGTCGATGGACGCCGAAGACCCCCTGTACATCCTGTATACCTCCGGAACCACCGGGAAACCGAAGGGCATCCTGCACACGACCGGGGGATACCTCACCCACGTCTACGCCACCACCAAGTGGGTGTTCGACCTCAAGGACGACGACGTGTTCTGGTGCACCGCTGATGTGGGCTGGGTCACGGGGCACTCCTACGTCGTCTACGGTCCGCTGGCGCTCGGTGTCACCGAGGTGATGTACGAGGGCGCCCCGGACCATCCCGGCAAGGATCGGTTCTGGTCCATCTGCGCGCGCCACGGTGTCACGGTGTTCTATACCGCGCCGACGGCGATCCGCGCGTTCATGAAATGGGGCACGGAGCTCCCCGCCAAACACGACCTGTCGAAGCTCCGCCTGCTCGGCAGCGTGGGCGAGCCGATCAACCCCGAAGCCTGGATGTGGTACCAGAAACACATCGGCGGCGGGCGCTGCCCCGTCGTCGACACCTGGTGGCAGACCGAGACCGGCGGGATCATGATCACGCCGCTCCCTGGCGTCACGACCACCAAGCCGGGCTCCGCGACCGTCCCGTTTCCGGGGATCGATGCGCAGCTACTCGACGGCGAGGGGAAGCCCGTCCCGGTGGGCGGCGGCTACCTGGCCATCACCAGTCCATGGCCGGGCATGCTCCGGACCATCTGGGGCGACGATGAGCGTTATCGCAGCGTCTATTGGAGCAAATGGCCCAACACCTACTTCGCTGGCGACGGAGCGAAGCGGGACGAGCAGGGCTATTTCTGGCTGCTGGGCCGCGTGGATGACGTCTTGAACGTCGCGGGACATCGCATCGGCACCATGGAGGTCGAGAGCGCCCTCGTGGACCACCCCGCCGTCGCGGAGGCCGCCGTGGTGGGCCGGGCCCACGATCTCAAGGGTCAGGCGCTGGCGGCGTTCGTCACCCTCAAGGAAGGCCACCCGGCGAGCGACGCGCTGATCGACGAGCTGAAGAGCCACGTCGCAAAGAAGATCGGCGCGCTGGCGCGGCCCGACGACGTCCTGTTCACCGCCGACCTGCCCAAGACCCGCAGCGGAAAAATCATGCGGCGGCTGCTCAAGGACATCGCGGAAGGTCGAACGCTGGGGGATACCACCACGCTGGCCGATCCCGCGGTGGTGGAGCGGTTGAAAACGCAATACGAGTCGGAAGAAGCCTGACCGAAGGCGCTCAGGACTCGCGCCGCACCGCGCTCCCGGCGACGATCGTGATCGCCGTAATGACCACCGCCGATCCGACGCACCAGCGGCAAATGGCGTGGAGCACGAACAGCTCGATATAGGTCAGGTACAGCGTGAACAGGAACCCGCCGACGGCGAGCGCGGCGAGCAGCCGGGTCGGCCAGCGGCGGCCGAGGAAGGCCGGTTGCAGCCCGGCCAGGGCCACCGCGAGAATCAGCGCGTACCCGACTACTCCGTAGAAGGCGACCGGAACGCCGAACAGCGCCCCATAGGCGCTGGTCTGCACGTACTCGCAGTCGCCCGTGCCGCACCGCAGGTCCCCGATCACGCCGATCTTGTGAAGCCACAGGTACAGCGCGATGCTGAGCCCGGCGAGCGCCAACAGGGCGATCGCCTGGCGATGCCGCACTAGCGGCGGCCTGCCGTGAGGCTGTCGACCAGGGCCGTGAAGGCGTCGGAGTTGCTGAAGCGGCGCGTGTCGAGCTCGACCCCGTTGGCGAAGAACGTCGGCGTCCCACCCACGTTGCGCGACAGACCCTCGAGGCGACTCAGCTCGATGCGACCGGCGTAGCGCTGCGAGTCCATGCAGGCGTCGTGCCTGCCCATGTCGAGCCCGATACCGCGCATCAGGTCTCGGAACAGGCCGCTGGGGTTCCGAGCCATCTGCGCCCAGGCACTGGAGCGAGCGAAGACGACGTCGATGGCCTCCCAGACCTTCCCCTGCTCGTCCGCGCAGGCGACGGTGTGCGACGCCAGGCGCGACCACTGGTGGTTCGGCAGGGGGAAATCGCGAAACCGCCAGCGGAGCCGACCGGTGGCGATGAGCTGCTGGCGGATTTCCGGGAATTGCACCACGCCGAATTGTCCACAATACGGGCATTCGAAATCGGCATATTCGATGACTTCGACCGGCGCCGTGTCGCTGCCCAGCACGTAGCCTCGGAATGCGCTGTCGGCAGCGGTGAACGCCACGGGCGGCGCGCCCGCCGACGAGAGGCCGCCCGCCGTACCGGGCTGAGAGCTTCTCCAGATCAGGATGGCGGCAACCGCGGCCACCGCGCCCAGCAAGATGTAAAACCGTTTCATCCCTCGGAGGTCCTCCGCCAGGGTTCGTCGTCCTCCCGCTCGTCGAAATCCTGCTCGCGGATGTGCCGATCCGCTTCTTCCACGATGCGTCGGCTCTCGGCGATTTCGGGGGTGTCGTAGGTCAGCCGAACTTCATAATGAAACAGCTCGCTGCGGGCATTGCCGAGCAATCGCTGCAGCTCTGGTGCGGCTTCGAGCAGACGGCCGTCCTTGTCCAGGTCCTGGATCCGGAGCGCCAGCGCGCGCAGCAACGCGACCAGCCGTTGGGCGCGCTCAGGACCGTACACTTGGTCGTGCATGTTCATGCAGGAGTATACCATGGGCCGCCAGTGACGGCCTGCGACGGGTTTGCCTGAGGTGGGGGGCCCCCATTAGATTGCGCCCGCGTCACCCGCCCCGCCTCAAAGGAGCGATGAGCATGGCAAACAAGCGTGAGCCGCGAAAACCCGTGACCCCCACCGCCTTCGAACAAGCCCGCGACGAGCTGTTTTCCCACATCCTGCGCTGTGGCGTACTGGAAGCGGCCCCGGAACATCAAAAGGAATGGTTCGACGATACGATGCTGTACCTGGCCGACCGTTACGCTGACCTGACTGAGCCCGAGATGGAACAGTTGCGGACGCTCGGGGAACGCTATTGCCGGCCCGTGCAGCCGCGGCCGTCTCCGGTCGGCGCGAGCGCGTGAGCAGACCGCGTCACCGATGATGTCCACGGGCGCCCGATGGGCGCCCGTCGTCGTTCAGGACCACCAGGGCGGAAAATGCCGCCAGCGGATCCCGAGCCGCACGCGGAGGCCACCGGCGAACCCCAGCTCCCCGAACCATCCGCGCCGCGTGCCGGCGGCCGCTTCGACACCGACCATGGCGACCAACGCTCCCACGCCGCGACGCCCGCGCGATCCCATGTAGGCCACACCGATCCCACCGTAGGGGGACACGCCGCTCCTCGCCCCGGGTGTGACCAGGAATTGCGCCGTCGCTTCGAGTCGCATCGCGGCCTGACCGTCCACCGCGCCGCCCGCTGCCGTCATGGCGATCCGGCCTTGGCCGCTGGGCCGCAGCGCGACACCCGCCGCCAGGCCGTAGAAATCGTACCGCGCCCAGGCGGCCACGGGTCCAGCGTCCAGCTCCGTGACGGAGAGTCTCTGTGCGGTGAGCCCGCGCGCGAGCACCGCCACCAGCACCGGCGCGAACGCGCTACGCAATGGTGACGTCGTAGCTGACCTGTATATCGGGCGCGAGCGAGGCCATCACCGAGCAGTACTTCTCGAGCGACAGATCGACCGCACGACGGACCTTCGTTTCGTCCGCGCCCTCACCGCTGACGCTGAACTGGAAACGAATGGCGGTGAACCGGCGGGGATACGCCTCGCGCCGGGTGCCGGTCATGGCGACTTCGAGGGAACGGAGCACGACGCGCATTTTCTCGAGGATCGACACCACGTCCGCCGAGGTGCAGGTCGCGGCCGCCAGCAACAGGAGCTCCACCGGAGACGTCGCGACTTTGGAGTCGCCGTCCACGACGATCGGCGGCCGATCGCGGCCGCCACCTTCGAACACGAGCTGCTCGCGCCACCGCACCGTTACGCCTGCCGTGTTGCCGGCCACTCTACGCCTCCGGGGTTGGTTCGTGGCGGCCCGTCTCGATCTTCTCCCGCCTCACGGCGCGCCCGTAGTCCCAAATGGCGTACACCGAGATGGCTCCGGTGGCCCAGGCGAGCGGGCGAACCAGCGGTGAGGCCGCGATCAACGCCACCAGCGTGAGCCCCTGGGAAACCGTCACGGCCTTCCCTCCGGCGCGCGCCGGCAGGGCGACGGGGCGGCGCAGCAACGCCGTGGCGGCGAACCCCAGCACGGCCACGATGTCACGCAGCAGTACGGCCGCGATCTCGAGGGGGTGCAGCAGTCCGTGACCCGCGAACGTGAGCACGGCGGTCGCCACGAACACCTTGTCGGCCACTGGATCGAGCACCGGACCCCAGCGCGAGCCGCCGGTCCGGCGTGCCAGCGCGCCATCGGCCAGGTCGGTGGCGCCGGCGAGCGCGACGATGATGAGCTGCTGCAGCGGTGCCGCAGCAAAGGGAAACAACGCGGCGAGGGGAAACCGCATCATCGTCAGCACGTCTGCCGCCCCGAGGCGCGGTTTCACTTGTGTCCTCCTCACCGGGCCGATAGCTTCACCGCGTGGACCTCAATCTGCTGAAGCACGCCGTCATCTTCCAGGACCTCGACGACGGGGAGCTCGCCCGGGTGGCCGAAGTATGCCGCGAACAGAAGTTCACCGTCGGGCAATACATCTTCAAGGAAGGCGAGCCCGGCAACCGTCTGTTCATCATCGCCGACGGCGAGGTGCGGATCTCGCGTACCATCCCCGGCTCGGGCGAGGAGGCGCTCGCCATACTCAAGCCCGGAGCGAATTTCGGCGAGATGGCGATCTTCGACCGGACCGAGCGCTCCACCGACGCGATCGCCAACGTCGCCAGCACGCTCATCACGATTTCCCGATCCGACTTCGAGCTGCTGCTCGATTTCAATAGAGACATCGCCTACAAGGTCCTGTGGTCGGTGGTGCGGCTGCTCTCCTCGCGGCTGCGGGTCACGAACGACAACCTGCGGTCGTTCCTGGCCATGTCCATGTTTTGACGCGGTTCCCTTCCGTCCAACCACGCTGGTTCCGGGTATCAGGTCGCATGAAGCGCATCGGGATAACGCTCGCGCTCGGCGCGGCGCTCGTAGGGTGTACCGACATCGGCGGGACCAATCCTCGTGTCGTGATCGCTCCCCTGCTCGATTCCCTGTTCGTCGGGGACACCCTCACCGCCCGGCAGGTGGTGTATACCGAACAGGGCACCCCGCGGGACCCTGGCCTGATCGTGTGGTCGAGCAGCAATCCAGCGGTGCTCCAGGTCGATCCGAGCACCGGGAGGCTGACGGGAGTCACGGCGGGGTTCGCCAACGTGGTGGCGCAGGCGCGCAGCGTGCAAGGCGCGGCGCTGGTGGTGGTGTCGCGCCCCCTGCAGATCACGCTGCTGCTCGACTCGCTGTTCCTCATGCCAGGCGACACCCTCACGGTTCCGGTCCATGTGGAGCACAAGGCGCCCGGTGTGCCGGTGGTCTGGTTCAGCGCCGCGGCCAACGCCGTGTTCGATGTCGACTCCGCCACCGGGAAAGACAGCGCCAAGGCGCCCGGGGGACCGGTACGCTTCGTGGCGCACGCGGCGCTCGGCGCCGACACGACGGCCGATTCGGGAACCGTCGAGGTTGTGAGTCTCACCGATACCATCGGCGGCAAGGCGGGCTTTGCGATGTTCGGCACGGTGATCCGCAGCGTGAAGGTCTCGGCGCGCGCGTTGACCTTCCCACGGCGTGGCGACACCCTGACGTTCCGGCTCCGCCTGCCGGTGGTCCAGGGGGTCACCACGGTGGAGGCGCTCCTCATCACACTCCGTGACCCACCGGGGGCGCCAGGATCCTTCCCCGTCGATTCGATTTCCCCGGACGAGCTGTTCGGTCAGGTCGACGTGTTCTGCCGGCCACCGCGAAACTGGGGATTGTGGTCCGCCCTGACATCGGCGACCACGCGGATCGACGGGCTGTCGCGACCCGGCGGGAGCATCACGATCACCCAGATCGTCCCGGTCGCCAACGGCGCGGCGGTCAGCGGACGGTTCTATCTTCCCGCCCGGCGGCACGACTTCTACGACGATCCGCTCGGAGCGTTGCCGATCCGGGGAACGTTCGTCGCGCCGTGGATTACGACCGCGATTCGCTGCGAGTAGTGCGTCTGCTGAACCGACGCTACGGCAGGATCCGCAACAAGCCCGCTTCCGCACTCCCCTTGATGAAGCTCTCGGCATCGGTCGCCGGGATCGTGACGCCGGTGACCTTGCGGCCCAGGCGGGCGCTCGCGGCCATGTAGTCCTCCACCGACCCACCGACCCACTCGGCCGAGTCGTCTTTCATCTGACGCACGATTTCCTCCCACGTGCCGACGTAGGTGCGGCCAGCGCGGGTGCGCACGCGGTGAATCTCGCCAACGGATGCGCCCTTCTTCATGCCTTGCAGCTCGGTGAGCAGCGTGCCAAACAACTCGAGCTGGCGCGGGTCGCGAATCTGACCATCGGACCCGATGGCTTCGATTTCGGCGAGCAGCAGGTCTTCCGGCGCCGCCTCTCCGGTCAGCTCTCCCAGCCGCCCCTGCCACGGCACGAGCTCGGGGTCGTTCTCCGGAAGCCGGTACACGCTCCGCTTCAGTTCGAGCAGTCGCCAGATGGCGAGGGTATCGACGTGATCGTCCGGCTCGGTGCGCTCAAGATGGAATAGGGCGGCCTCATACTCGCCCCGGTCGTAGAGCAGGTTGGCGAGGTAGATGCGGGCTTCGGCCTGGTTGGGCTCGAGCTCGAGGGCCCGCCGCAGCCAATACAGGGAGCCGCCTTCATCGCCCAGGCGGTGCGCCGCGTACCCGACGCACGCCGCCGCCTCGGCCGAGTCGCTGTGCGCCGTAAGGGCCGTCTCGAAGAACCGCCGCGCCTGGTCCAGCACCCCTTCCCGGAACAGGGCACGCCCGACCTGGAGGATCAAATCGTGGTCCTCCTGGAACCCGAGCGCGAGAATACGCTCGAAGCAGGCCATGGTGCCCGCGCGGTCGCCGAACTTGAGCAGCACTTCGCCCAGGCCCGCGAGCGTGTCTTCGTGATCGGGATCGAGGCCGCGTGCCTCGTCAAACGCGCGACGCGCCCACGCGTACTCTTCACGCGCGAGTCGCGCGTACCCCATGCCGACGTGCAGCTCAACGGCGTGCGGATAGAGCGCCAGGCCC
>DATBLG010000009.1:0-2271 GCA_036555485.1 Gemmatimonadales bacterium
GCGGGAACCACTTGTGATGTGGGCACGATTCTCTGTGTGATTCACGAGGATCCGGCGCGGAGTTGACCTTGTCTCCCATATAGGCCTTACGGCCTCCAGTTCGCAGCACACCGGAAACCCTGCAAACGCGGGGTTTTCGGCATGTATGCAGGGAAACGCGCAGACGTGAATCCTGCGCGGTCGTGTCGCGGAGGTCAGGGATGCGCGTCGCGTGCCCCCTGGGTGCCCCCCTGGCTTCTGAGAGTCATCCGCTCTGCCGCGCTCTCCTCTTCGCAGCTGATATGGGGTGACGTTTGTCATCCATGAAGGGGGGGCCTCGTCAAGGGTGCGGTCATGGTCCGCGGGTGGTTGGTTGCCAGCTCGGTGACGGCGGGCTGGTCGGGAGCGGAGCTGGTCCAGTCATCCATCCGGCCGCGCTGGGCGGGCCAGAGTGTCGTGCGGTGCGCAGGGGCTCAATCAAGTGGGCGGCCGTCCTGGGGTTAGCGAGGCCATGACAAACAGCGAGCTCGCCTGAGCGTCCGCTTCACGCCGTTTTGGGGGGCGCAAGCCGTACGCGTGGGTGCGTGCGCGGCGGTCATGTGGCTGCCGCCAGCTTCTCTTTCGCGCTCGCCCGGCTGCGGCGCGCCAGGCAACGGATCTCTCCGTCGCGCAGGCCGTAGTAGCTGAGGGTGAGGATCTGTCGGGCGACGGCGACCTTGGCGACCTTGCGGCCGCGGCGTTTCGCGATCCTTTCGAAGCTCTCGCGGAGCGGGCCGCCGCCGGTTGTGCATTTCTGGGCGGCCTCGACGAGTGCCCAGCGCAGCGTCGGTGAGCCCTGCCGCGAGATGTGTCCGAGCCGTGCTTTGCCGTCGGAGCTGCGCACGGTTGGGGTGAGCCCGGCCCAGGCGCAGAGGTGGCGGGCGTCGGGGAAGCGTTCGATCGCGCCGACCTCGGCGATGATCAGCATCGCGGTGTACGGTCCGACGCCGCGGATCTGGGTGAGCACCTCGACGCGGTCGTCGGCCTTGGCACGCTGATCGATCTCGACGGTGGTGGCCTGGATCTCACGGTCGAAGTCGTCGATCAACGCGAGCAGGCTGTCCAGCCGCCGCCGGGGCGCCTCCCGCAACTGCAGTTCGCCCAGGAACAGGCGGCCGCCCTTGCCGAACAGGTCGGAGTGCTCACGGGTGATCCCGTGCTTGGCCAGGATCGCGTGGACCCGGTTCTTCAACGCCGACCGCATCCCCGTCAACGCGACCCGATGGCGCAGCAGCTCCCGCAGGTCGCGCAGTTCGCGCGGAGCGACGTACGCCTCGGGGAGCAGGTCTGCGCGCAGCAGTTGCGCGAGCGTTCTCGCGTCGACCGCGTCGGTCTTCACCCTCGCCGCCGCAATCGCGCGGGTACGGAGCGGGTGCGCGAGATGGATCTCGTAGCCGGAGTCCTCAAGCAGCTCCGCGAGCCATTCCCACCCGTAGGTCGCCTCCACCGCGACCTGCGACTCGCCCTCCAAGCCGCCGAGGAGCTCGAGGAACATCTCGCGGCTGTTGACGATCCGCTGCGACAGCGACAGCTCGCCGTTGCCGTCGATCACCGCGATCTGCGAACGGTTGCGATGCAGATCGATTCCGACACTATTCACCTTGGGCCTCCTTCACCTCTCGGGGTTCACAGCACCCGAGACATACCGCCTCGGGCACCGGAGCGGTAGGAGGCCCGCCCCTTCATGACATCAAGTCGACAACTTCGATGAGGTCACGTCCCGTAGCGTGGTGTAACTGAGCACCGCGGTGGCCGGACTACCCGGCTCCGTCCGACGCGCTCCTACACCACGCTCTGAGGAGTGTGCCCAGCGTTTGGAGGTGGTCGATCGAGTGACCTGGTCCGGACATAAGCTCGTCGTCGCCAGCGGGTGTGAGTCCCATCCGGGTGGCTGCCAGGAGGCCCGGTAGCAGGCTGGCGGCTCGGTCGGGAAACGGGCCGGGTCGACGCCCAGCATGAAAAGCCCTTCAGGGGGAGCGACTGAGCGATCCGTAGCGTCAAGCGAAGCCTGCCGCGCCGTTAGTGTGCCCGGCTTGCCGGGCGGAGGAGGAGCTGAGCCCCGTCCCTCAGGGCGAAGGCCATGGAAGGGGTGAAGAGCCTGGAGGCGCAGCCCGAGGAACCTCCCGGCGTAGAGGGCGCGGAACGCTTAGAAGGTGACGGCGTGAACTGGGGAGGCCCTCCCCGGCCCGGCGGCTGCGGAACACCGCCGGAGCGTCGCGCCCTATAACCGGTGAGGAGCCGGGAAGTGGGTAG
>DATBLG010000039.1:0-26751 GCA_036555485.1 Gemmatimonadales bacterium
ATCGGCACCGAGGCCGGATCACTGAGCTGGCCCAAGGCCCACACCGCCATCGCCCGGACATCCTCAGCATCATCTCGCTGCGCCGCGACGCCCAGGGCGGGCGTTGCCTTTCGGCTACCGATCGACCCTAACGCCCACGCGATCATCTCACGCACCTTGGGGTCAGGGTCACGTTCCAAACGGGCGCTCAGCGGCTCGACCGCCGCGGCGGCTTCCAGATGCCCGAGGGCATAGGCCGCGTCCTCGCGCACGGAGGCCACCGAGTCCTGGAGCGCCCGTACCAGTGCCGCGACAACCCCGGCCGTATCAGCCGCCGGGACCGATGGTGAGGGCGACGGCGACGGTGAAGGCGACGGCGACGGACTGGGCGATGGACTAGGCGACGGGCTGGGCGACGGACTGGGAGATTGCGTGGCCCATGAAGCAGGCCGATCGGGCAGGCGCGCTGTTCCAGTGGCCGAATCGGTGACCGGATCGCTGGTCGTGATCGTCGCCGACGGAGCCAACGGTTCGCGCCGCACCGGCGCAAGCGCCGCCAGCGGGACCATGAGGCCCAGCGCCAGGGCGCCCAGCACAGCCGCGTGACGGCCGGACGCTGGCTCGCGACGGGCGACCCGCTCGAGGATCGCGAGCATGCGACCCTCGAACTCGTGCCGTTGGGCCATCGGCAACGCCACGGCCGGGGTCCGCGAGCGGGAGGCGCGGCAGACGATCTGGAGCAGGTGATCGGCGTATTCCGAGGGGCGTGTCCCGACCCCCAACACCAGGTCATCGCACGCCCGTTCACTCTCGATCCGCAGTTTGCGGGCCGCGATCCATACGAGTGGATGGAACCAATAGAGCGCGCACGCGAGCTGGCCCACCGCATTCGCCATCAGGTCGCGGCGTGCGACGTGCGCCAGCTCGTGAACCAACACGGTCCGACGGCGACGGTCATCCCATTCAGACGCGCCGGACGGCAACACGATCGCCGGTCGGCCCAGACCGCACACGAATGGCATCGGGAAGCGATCGCTCATCACGAGCCGCGGCAGGTCGGGTAGCGCGAGTCGGTCGGCGGCCTCGAGCAGCGGGCGCCGCCAATCCTGCGTCTCAAGCGGTGACCCGCGACGCGCCACGCGACCCAGCACCACGGCGCCGAGCACCAGGCGGCCGACGAGGTACAGCGCCCCGACTCCCCAAATCACGAGCAGCAGCGTGACGACGGTGGCAGGCGAGATTGGCGCCCGCGTTTCCCCACCCTGCTCTGTAATCAGCGGCGCAGCGGCTCGATCGACGCCCGTCGCGACTCCGGGATCGCGAACGAGATCTTCGCGCTGCAGCGTTGTGCCCGGCGTTTCGGGAGTGCGGGCGGCGGGCGGCATCACCGCGGGATTCACGACGGTTCCGAGTGTGACGACCGGGAGTTTCCAGGGTAGCGCCAGCGAGACAAACGGCAGCACCAGCAGGGTGAGGATGCCGGTGCCCCAGACGAGGTGGCGTAACGCCGCCGAAGCGCGGCGCAGGGACCCCGCGACGACGATCACAGCCAGCAATACGACGGTTCCCTTGAGCAGCATGGTCAGGACCCACAGGGTCCCTCCCGCCGGGACTGAGAAGAGATCGCTCACGGTCATCGTCCTTCCTCGCCGGCCAGGCGAATCTCGCTGGTGAGCCGGCGAATCTGCTCGTCGGAAAGCTCGAGATCGGATCGATCCAGCAGCGCCGCCAGGGCGCGTTCGGCGGAGCCATCAAAGAACGTGTTGACCACGTGATCGAGCGCCGCCTGGCGCGCCCGTTCCCGCCCCAGGGCCGGGGCGTAGACGTAGCGCGGGCCGTCAGCCCGGTGGATGATGTGACCCTTCTCCTTCAGCACCCTGAGAATCGACCGCACCGCCGAGTAAGTCGGCGGCTCCTTGAGGTCTTCCATGACCTCGGCGACGGTCGCTTCGCCGCGGCGATAGAGGACGTCCATCACCTCGCGCTCGCGCCGACTGAGTGGTTGGCTGGTATCGACCATGGTGCCGCTCCCGATATGCTGAAATTTCAGCATAAGGTAGGGAGTGGCCCGAGAGCCGTCAAGGGGAAGCGGGAGTCTCGAACGCGCGTCGATACTGCGCCGGGGTCAGCCCGGCGTATCGCCTGAACGCCCGCGTGAAGTGGCTTTGATCGGCAAAGCCCGCGTCGAGGGCGATGCGCGCGATCGGTTCCTCGACCACCTCCAACCGGGTCGCCGCCCAATCCAGACGCAGCCGACGGACATAGGAGCCGACAGATACGCCGAACCGCGCTCGAAAGGCCCGCGCCAGGTGATCGGGGTGGACTCCGGCCGCGTCCGCTAGCTCGCGAACCCGCGGGGGATCCCGGAAATACGCGTGCAGCTCCTCGCGCGCCCGGAGCAGCCACGGTGGCGCCCGGCGCGGCTGTCGTTCTCGCCGATCCTGCCGCGAGGCCAGCGCGAGCATTTCGAGCACCAGCCCTTCGACCGCGAGCGGCGTCGCGCTGTCGGGGGCGCGTAGCTCGCGCGCGATGCGCCGCGCGTGGCCACACACGGGACTGCGGCGCGCATAGCGGACTTCCTCGAACAGGCGGGCGCAGGCCCCCAACCCTGGCACGGCCAGGGGATCCGGCTGGATCACCACCACGCGGGCGCCGGCCGACCCGAACACATTGCCGTGGCGCTCCTGCGCCGGCTCCGTGACGGCGCTTCCCGGCTCGCAGGCGTACACCCGCTGAGTAATGCTGACGTCGAAGCAGCCATCGAGCATGACGGCGAGGGTGGCGCGATCGTGCACGTGGGGCAGGAGGCGTTCATGGGCGGGGAACATCGCTTCGGTAACCAGAAAGTCGTCGAGCGAGAGCGTCGCCGCTCCAGACGCCCCCAAGGTGATCGGCACGAAAGCGGTGCGCGCCATGTCCCATTGCTACCCGGGAGGCTCCGCTGCGGACAGCGCCGTTCCGAGAACAGCCAACCTGGCGCCACTCGCTTAACCAGGTTGACTGCCCCAGTCGGGGAGCAAATACAGCTACCCGCGACGCGAAGTCCTCGGAAGTCCCTGCAGCCTCAGGATACGGCGATCCCGCGGGGTCGTCTTGCACGCGGAAGACCAACTGTGGAAGAAAACCGACCTGGAGAAAACTCAGGCGGTGAGCAGTTTCCTGGCCGCCTCGATGGCTTCGTGGCTGCCCGCGAGCGCGAGCACATCTCCTTCATGGAGGCGCTCCTCCGCGGTCGGGATGATCACTCCTCCTTCGTCCCGCGTGATCGCCAGAACCGTGGCTCCGGTCAGCCCCCGGAGGTTGAGCTCGGCGAGGCTCCGCCCGGTGGCCTGACTCGTGGAGTCCAACTGCACGGCCGTCAACGCCCCCAATCCTGGCAACACCTGTTGGACGCGTGCCAGCACGTCGCCTTCGACGTGCTTCGTGGAATCATGCGACTGGGCGGCGAGCGTCTCGAGGATCACCTGCGCACCAGCTCGGACGTGGCCCTGGAGGTTTGCCGCAGTGCGCCAGAACGCGATCCCCAACACGGCCACCAACAATCCGAGCACTGGCGCTCCCACCGCGTCCGGGAGGAACGGCTGCGTGAGGGCGAGGAGCGGCACGCCGACGAGGAGCACCACGGATAATTGCAGCGTCACCATGAGCATGCGCCGGGGGGCCGCGGCGAAGTCGACGCGTTTTCCCTTCTCCGCGGGAAGCGCGAGCCGAGCAAAGGTCACGCCGAGTTTCTGGCTGACCCGGAACACCCCAATACAGAATCGGGCCGACAGCGCGAGCGCGGCGCCGATGACCAGCAACCGTGCCACAAGCCCTGAGAGGCCCATGGTGACCTGGGCCCAGGCGACGATTCGCCCCATGGCCGTCGAGGTCGCGACGATGATGATCGCGATGATCCCCGCATCGAGCACCAGCAGGCGGAGCAGCCGGCGGATTCCCGCCGCCGTGGTGGGCGCGCGTGGGGCCGCCCGCAAATCCTCCACCCAGCTGCCATACAGAGTCGAGAAGGTTTGCAACGGCTTTGGGAGCTTTCGATCCATCCACTTGGCGACCGGCTGAGACGCCCGGATCAGCCATGGGGTCGACAAGGTCGTCACCGCGGAGACCGCCACCGCCACCGGATACAGAAACTCGCTCGTGGCATTCAAGGACAGACCGAGCGCGGCGATGATGAAGGAGAACTCCCCGATCTGGGCGAGGCTCATCCCGGCCTGAACCGAGGTCCGCATGCCGTTGCCGGTCAGAAAGGCGCCTACCGAAACGCCGAAGACCTTCCCGATCACGACCACCACCGAGAGCACCACGACTACCGGCCAGTGTCGCGCGATTTGCAGTGGATCGATCAGCATGCCCACCGAGACGAAGAACACGGCCGCGAACATGTCCCGGACGGGCTCGATGAGCGGCTCGACTTGTTTTTCTTCGCCTGATTCCGCCACGAGCGAGCCGGCGATGAAGGCCCCGAGGGCGACCGAATATCCGAATTCCTGGGCGAGGAGGGCCACCGCGAAGCAGATCCCGATGCATGCTACGAGGGTCGTCTCGCGCCGTTTCAAGCGGGTGACGGCACGCATCGCGCGTGGGACGACCAACAGGCCCACCACCACCAAGCCCACCAGGAACGCGACCAAACGGCCGACGGTCATGGCGAGCGGGCCAGCCGCCATCCCGCTTCCCGACGCGAGCCCCGTGAGCAGCGCCATCATCAGGATGGCGATGAGGTCTTCCACGATCAGCACACCGAGGACGATCTCGCGCAGCTTGCCCGTGACGCCCTGCTCCTCGAACGCCTTCACGATGATCGTCGTGCTCGAGATCGCGATCACCGCGCCGGCAAACAGGCTCTGCAGCGCGGTCCACCCGAACAGCCGCCCGGTCAGGAAGCCGAGCCACACCATGATGCTGGTTTCGAGGATGGCGGTGAGACCCGCCCGGGGGCCGACCTGCACGAGCTTCCGGAAACTGAACTCGAGACCCAGGGAGAACATCAACAGGATGACGCCCAGCTCCGACAGCGTCCGGACAGTCGCGCTGTCGGCGACGAGCGGGATCGGCACGTGCGGGCCGACGATGAGCCCGGCAAGGATGTAGCCCAGGACGACTGGCTGGCGCAGCCATTGAAACACGACGGTGGTCACCGCCGCGACGCACAGCACTATCGTCAGCGCCCGGAGGAAATCGGGGGCGTCGTGCATGGCTACCCGAGGTTAGAGGTTGACGTGGTCCGCAACTTAACGACCGGCCCTCCTCTTCACGACCGCCACCCTCCATCCTCGTTATCATTCGATGATGACGAGATCGCTGTTTCGTCTCCTCGGGGCTGGTCGCCGGCCTCCAGCCGAGAAGCCTCTGCGAGGCGAGCTGTTGAGCATCGAGCGGCTGGAGGAACGGGCCAAAGCCCTCGCCGCCAGCTTCACCCTGGCTCGCGATTCGCGTCGCACGGCCCGGCCGTTTTTTTCGCGTCTGGATGACAACGCCCGGGTGCTGCGCGAGGCGTATCGCGTCCTTGCCGAAGACGTGCACCGCGGCGAGTTCGTCCCCCCTGCGGCGGAATGGCTGCTCGACAATTTCCATTTGATCGAAGGTGAGATCCGGGATACGCGGCACGATCTGCCGCGCGGATACTACCTCGGCCTGCCCAAGCTGGCCCCGCGGGAGATGGCCGGCATCGCGCGCGTCTACGCCATGGCCCTGGAGGTGATTCGCCACACAGACGGTCGCCTCGACCGCCACCAGCTGGTGCGCTTCATGGCCGCCTACCAAACCGTCGCGCCCCTGACCATCGGCGAGCTCTGGGCCTGGCCCAGCATGCTCAAGCTCGCGCTCATCGAGAACCTGAGGCGACTGGCGGACGAAACGCTCCAAGGCCGGGAGGCGCGTCTCAAGGCGGACGAGTACCTGGCCCACATCGGCGCCGAAGATTCCGCGCCACTCGCCGCCCTCCCCCAAGTCCTGGAGACCGCCTACGTCGTGCGTTTGCTACAGCGGATGCGCGAGTATGGGCCCCTGGTTTCTCCCGTCCGCACGGCCGTCGAGGAACGTCTCGCCGCTCAGGGCAGGACAGCGGAGGACTCGATCCGGACGGAGCACCAGAGCCAAGCCGCGGGGCAGGTTTCCGTGGCCAACGCGATCACCAGCCTGCGGCTGTGCGCCACGCTGGACTGGACGCAGTATTTCGAAAACGTCAGCCTGATCGAACAGGTCTTGCGGCGCGACCCGGCCGGGGTCTACGGCAGAATGGATTTCCAGAGCCGGGACCGCTACCGCCAGGCGGTGGAGGAGCTGGCGGAGGCCACGGGTGAGGCTCAGGTCCGCGTGGCCCTCCGCACGGTGGAGAGCGCTCGCCAGGCCGCCGAGCTGAGGTTGGCCGATAATCGCGCCGCCCATGTCGGCTACCACCTGATCGGGAAAGGCCGGCGCGAGCTCGAGACCGACGTCGCGTACGGTCCGCGCTTCCCCGTCCGCGTCCATCGCTTCATCTTCGCCCACGCCACCGGCTTCTACCTGGGATCGATCGCCCTCGTCACCGCCGCCCTGCTGGCGGCGGCCGTCGCATACCTCCGGAGCCTGGGTGGTGCGCCTTGGGCCTATGCATGGAGCGCAGCGCTCCTCCTCTTCCCCGCCAGCGAGTTCGCCATCGCGCTCGTCCAGCGCCTGACCGCGCATTTCGTGACGCCGCGGCGCCTGCCCCGCTTGGACTTCCAGGCGGGCATCCCCGAGGACGCCCGGACGATGGTCGTGATCCCGACGCTGCTCACGAGCGTGTCGGGCGTGGCCGAACTGTTGGAGCACGTGGAGGTTCTCGCCTTGGGGAACGCCGACCCGCGCATCCACTTCGCGATTCTCAGCGATTTCGCCGACGCTCCGACGGCCGAGCAGCCCGAAGACGTGGAGATTCTGGACGCCGCCCGCGCCGGCGTGCTCGACTTGAACGCTCGGCTCGGCCAGGGTCGCAGCGACCGATTCCACCTGTTCCATCGTGTGCGCCAGTGGAACGCCAGCGAGGGATCGTGGATCGGATGGGAGCGCAAGCGCGGCAAGCTCGAAGAGTTCAATCGCCTGCTGCGCGGTGCCACGGACACCAGTTACCACTTCCACGTGGGAGATCCGGACGTGCTGCCCGGCGTCCGCTACTGCATTACCCTGGACAGCGACACCCGGCTGCCGCTCCACGCGGCGCGGAAACTTATCGGCATCATCGCCCACCCGTTGAACCGTCCGTACTTCGATCCGCGCCTGCGCCGGGTCACCGAAGGCTACGGGATTCTGCAGCCCCGAGTGAGCGTGACGATGGCGAGCGCCGCCGGGTCGCTGTTTGCCCGCGTGTACGCCGGACACACCGGCGTCGATCCGTACACCACCGCCGTCTCGGACACGTATCAGGATCTGTTCAACGAGGGGATCTTCACGGGCAAGGGCCTCTACGACGTGGATGCCTTCATGGCCGCCCTCGAAGGCCGGATCCCGGAGAACGCGCTCCTATCACACGACCTCTTCGAAGGTCTGCACGCTCGCGCCGCTTTGGTAACGGACGTGGAAGTCGTCGACGACTACCCGGCGAGCGTGCTCGCGCATGCCCGCCGCCAGCACCGCTGGGCGCGCGGCGACTGGCAGATCCTCTTCTGGCTGTTTCCCCTGGTCCCGACCCGAGCGGGCCTGGAGCGCAACCGACTCCCTGTCATCTCCCGCTGGAAGGTGTTCGACAACCTGCGACGCACGCTCGTGGCGCCGGCCATCGTCGCGTTTCTCGCGCTGGCTTGGCTGGGACTGCCAGGGACCCCCGTGGTCTGGACCATCGCGGTGCTCGCCGCGATCGCGTTTCCACTGTACCCGCTGGCGGTCCGGTTCGGCGCCGGCCCGGCCGCGCAGCAACCCTTGGGGGTGTTCCTGCGGATCCTGGGCGAGGACGTGAAGACCGCCGGCGCCCAGACACTATTGCAGATCGCGTTCCTGGCCTACCACGCCTACGAGATGGCCCACGCCATTGCCCTCACGCTCATCCGTCTCGTGATCACCCAGCGCCGCCTGCTCGAGTGGGAGACGGCGGCTGCCGCTACCGCGCGGGCAGCCGGTCTCAGCGCCCGTGGCGGAGCAGTGCTGTTCATCGCGGAGATGGCTGCCAGTCCCATCATCGCGTCGATCTTCCTCGCCTTGATCGTGACGACTCGACCGAGCGCCCTCGCGGGGGCCAGCCCCCTCCTCGCCCTGTGGGTGGCAGCGCCGTTGGTGGCCTATTGGCTCAGTCGGCCCGTGACGTCCGAGCAACACCTGTTGGGCCCGGACGACCGGCGCTTGCTGCGCCTGATCGCGCGAAAGACCTGGCGGTACTTCGAGACCTTCATGGGCGCCGAGCACCACGGCCTGCCGCCGGACAATCTCCAGGAAACGCCCACGCCGAAGGTCGCGCACCGGACATCTCCCACGAATATCGGGATGGGGCTGCTCTCCACCCTGGCCGCCCACGACCTGGGCTTCATTCGCACGTCCGAGCTGGTCAACCGAGTGGAAAACGCCCTGTCCACCATGGAGGGATTGGAACGCTTCGAGGGTCACCTGCTCAACTGGTACGACACGAGAACGTTGGCTCCGCTCACGCCTCGATACGTCTCCACGGTCGACAGCGGGAATCTGGCGGGCGCGCTGTGGACCCTGGCCGAGGGTCTGCGTCGCCTAGCCGGCGAGCCCCAGTCTGAGGCCAGGATCTGTGACGGCTTGTCCGATACCGCCGAGTTGGCCCGGCAGAGCTTGGCTCGACTGGATGACAGGGCAGTCGAGCTGGCCTCCGCTCTGAAAAAAGTGGCAAACGTGTTGGACGGTCCCGGGAACGCGGAAATCCGGTTGACGGATGGCCGCGCACTCGTCCCAACGCTGCACGAGGCGATCGCATCGCTCGAGGCGACCGGCCCAGCCACCCCCGAGCTGGTCGAGGCGGCGTACTGGTCGCGGTCCCTCGCCACAGGCTTGGTGGAGCGGATGCCGGAGCCCGGGAAGTTCGCTGCCGATCTCGAGGAGCTCGCGTGGCGCGCAGTCGCGTTCGTGGATGGAATGAATTTCGATTTCCTCTACGACTGGCAGCGGCAGATCTTCTCCATCGGCTATCGCCTCGCGGATGCGGAGGGCACCGGTCGACTGGATCCTTCCTACTACGACCTGCTGGCATCTGAGGCTCGGTTGGCCAGCTTCATTGCCATCGCCAAGGGAGACGTCCCCGACAGCCACTGGTTCCACTTGGGGCGGCTGCTGACCAGCGTGGACGGCGCGCCGACGCTCCTGTCCTGGAGCGCCAGCCTCTTCGAATACCTCATGCCCCATCTCGTGATGCGGAGCTATCCCGGGACGCTCCTCGACCAGTCCTGCCGCGCAGCCGTGCGACGTCAGGTGGAATACGGCAGACAACAGGGCGTGCCGTGGGGAGTTTCCGAATCCGCCTTCAACGTCGTGGACCGTCATGGTACCTACCAGTACAAGGCCTTTGGCGTCCCCGGCCTCGGGCTGAAACGAGGCCTCGGCGACGAGCTGGTCGTGGCCCCATACGCGACCGCGTTGGCTGCGATGGTGGACCCGGAGCGGGCCGCCCGGAATTTCCGGCGTCTGGCAGGGGAGGGATTGGATGGCACCTATGGTTTCTACGAGGCCATCGACTACACCCACCGTAAGGTGGACGAAACTGAACACGTCGCAGAGCCGCACACGGAAGTCCCCCGAGGCACCGTCATCCACGCGTTCATGGCGCATCACCAGGGGATGAGTCTCGTGGCGTTGGCCAATGCCCTCCTGGACCATCCGATGGTCCGGCGTCTGCACGCCGATCCCCGGGTGCAGGCCACCGCGCTGCTGTTGCAGGAGCGTGCGCCGCGGCACGCTCCGATCACCAGGCCCAGGCCCGCCGAGGAAACACGAGTGGCCGCGCCGGTCTCCGCAGGAGCGGTCCGCCGCTTCCGGACGCCCCACACTCGGCACCCGCACGCCCAGTTCCTGTCCAACGGCGCGTACACCACCGTCGTCACCAACGCAGGGGGCGGGGCCAGCTTCTGCCGCGATCGCGCCGTCACCAGGTACCGCGAAGACCCGACGCGCGACCAGGGAAGCCAGTTCATCTACCTGCGCGATGTCCGGAACGGGTCGGTGTGGTCCGCGGCCTACCATCCTACCTGCCGGGAGCCCGAGGAGTATCTGGTCACCTTCCAGGCCGTGCGGGCCGTCTTCCGCCGCCTGCACGAGGGCATCGCGACGCAGCTCGACATCGCCGTCTCGACCGAGGACGACGTGGAGGTGCGCCGCCTGACGGTGACCAATCAGAGCGACCGGCCACGCGAGCTCGAAATCACGAGCTACGCCGAGATCGCATTGGCCGGCGTAGCCGGGGATCTCGCACACCCGGCCTTCAGCAAGCTCTTCGTGGAGACGGAGTTTCTCCCTGAAAGCGCCGCCCTGATCTGCGCCCGACGCCCCCGCGCCCGAGACGATGCCGGCGTATGGGCCGTGCACGTGTTGAGCGTCGAAGGGAGGATGCAGGGGCCGGTGGAATGGGAGACCGACCGCGCGCGATTCCTCGGCCGCGGACGTGGCCCCGAAAATCCCGTGGCGCTCGATGGCCGTGCCCTCTCGGGCACCACGGGGGCGGTCCTCGACCCGATTGTCAGCTTGCGACAGCGCATTCGACTCGCCCCCGCCGGATCGGTACGGCTCTCCTTTGCTACAGGGATGTCCCGCAGCCGGGATGGCGCGTTGGCGATGGCGCAGAAGTACCACGACCCGAGCGCCGCGGCGCGCACATTCGCCCTGGCCTTCATCCATGGGCAAGGCATGTTGCGCCACCTGGGCATCTCGACCGACGAGGCCCAGCTGTTCGAACGACTCGCTTCCCGTGTTCTCTACGCGGACGCCTCGTTGCGGGCGGAACCGGCGATCCTGTCGCGCAACCAACTCGGTCAACCGGGACTGTGGGTCTTCGGTGTTTCCGGCGACCTCCCGATCCTCCTCGTGCGCGTGGTCGATGGCGACGACCTCCCCCTCGTCCGGCAGGTGCTCCAGGCACAGGAGTACTGGCGACTCAAAGGATTGAGTGCGGACGTAGTGATTCTCAACGAGCATCCGGTGAGCTACCTCGACGACATGCACGTCCAGCTCGAGGCGCTGCTCGATACCGGACCCTGGGGAGCGTGGAAGCACCGCTCCGGGGGAGTGTTCCTCCTGCGCGGCGACCTGATGAGCGAGGCCGAGCGGATCCTGCTCGCCAGCGTGGCCCGGGCGATTCTTCGCGGCGACCGTGGCGAACTGGCGAACCAGCTGGATTGGCTCTATCCCGAGGCGCACGCAGGGAGCGAGGAACTCCACCCACTGTCGCCCACGACTCCCGAACCTGTCGATATCGAGCTCGAGGTCCCTCCACTCTCCTTCGCCAACGGTGTTGGCGGATTCACCGACGGCGGGCGCGAGTACGTGATCGTCCTCGATGGAGACCAGGAGACGCCCCTGCCTTGGGTTAACATCATGGCCAACCCTGGATTCGGCACGTTGGTCTCGGCATCGGGCTCAGCCCACACATGGGCGGAGAACAGCCGTGAGAACCGTCTCACGCCGTTCGCGAACGACCCCGTGACCGATTCGACCGGCGAGGCTCTGTTCGTGCGGGACGACGAACGAGGGCTCGTATGGTCTCCGACGCCGGGCCCGACACAGCGCACCAGGGAAAGTGGGCGATTCGTGATCCGGCACGCGGTCGGTGTGTCCCGGTTCACGCACGCCGACCAGGGTATTCTCCACGACCTCGCCGTGTTCGTGGACGCCCGGGACCCCGTGAAATTCTCGCTCCTGACCGTCACCAATCGCAGCGGCCGCCCGCGGCGACTGAGCGTGTTCGCCTACAACGAGTGGCGCCTGGGCCCACCACAGTCCGGGGACCACCTGCGCGTCATGACCGAGCTCGATGCGGAGACGACGGCCGTCCTCGCCACGAATCCCTACAACCAGGAGTTCGCGGGCCGGGTCGCGTTCGCCTGCTCGAGCGTGGCACCGAGCTCGGCGACCGGGGACCGCCTCTCCTTTCTCGGGCGGAACGGTGCGCTCGCGAAGCCGGCCGCCATGCATCGCCGGGCCCTGTCGGGCGAGTTCGGCGCGGGGCTCGATCCCTGCGCCGCCCTACAGGTAGAGATCGGATTGGCTCCGGGAGAGAGCCGGCGCCTGGTGTTCGTACTGGGACAAGGGGCCGATCTCGAGCACGCCCGCGAGTTGGTGCGTCGTCACGCCAGTGTGGCGGCCGCCGAGGCGGCCCTGGCGGCGGTGCACCGGTCTTGGGCCGACACGTTGGAGACCGTCCAGGTCCGCACGCCCGACGATTCTTTCGATCTCCTCATGAACCGGTGGCTTCTCTATCAGAACCTCAGCTGCCGGGTCTGGGCGCGATCCGGCTTCTATCAACCGGGTGGTGCCTTCGGCTTCCGCGACCAGCTCCAGGATGTCATGGCCCTCTCGCTGGCGCGACCCGACCTGCTCCGAGCCCACCTCGTGCGGTCCACCGGTCGGCAGTTCCTCGAAGGAGACGTGCAACATTGGTGGCACGAGCCATCAGGCCGAGGCCTGCGCTCCCGCTGCTCGGACGACCTGCTGTGGCTGCCCTACGCCCTGGCGCAGTACGTGAGCACGACCGGTGACCACGGCATTCTCGACGAGCCCGTGCCGTTCCTCGAGGCTCCGCTCCTCGCCGCCGGCGAATCGGAAGCGTACGGACAGCCACGGATCAGTGCCGAGTCGGGTTCGCTGTTCGAGCACTGTGTGCGCGCCATCGACAAGAGCCTGACCTCAGGCCCCCACGGCCTGCCATTGATCGGGAGCGGCGATTGGAATGACGGAATGAACCGGGTCGGGATCCAAGGTCGTGGCGAGAGCGTCTGGCTCGGGTGGTTCCTGCACATGGTGTTGCAGCAGTTCATCCACCTGTGCGAGACTCGGGACCCGGCGCGGGCCGCTCGCTACTCGAGCGAGGCCAGCCGGTTGGCGGGCATGCTCGAGCTGGCCTGGGACGGTGAATGGTACCGGCGGGGTTACTACGACGACGGCACGCCGCTGGGCTCGGCGCAGAATGACGAGTGCAAGATCGATTCGATTGCCCAGTCCTGGGCCGTCCTGTCCGGGGCCGCGCCCTTGAAGCGCGCCGAGCTGGCGATGGACGCCGTCCGTACTCATCTGGTGCGACGTGGCGCGCGGGTGGTCCTGGTGCTCACTCCGCCCTTCGACCAGTCGGCGCAGGATCCCGGCTATATCAAGGGCTACCCGCCCGGGATGCGAGAGAACGGGGGCCAGTACACGCACGCCGCGGTGTGGACGGTCATGGCGGTGGCCCGGCTCGGCAACGGCGACGAGGCGGTGGAGCTGTTCCACATGCTCAACCCGATCAACCATACCCGGAGCGCCGCCGACCTCGATCGATACAAGGCCGAGCCGTACGCGACGGCCGGAGACGTCTACGCCCACCCGGCCCACGCCGGACGAGGCGGTTGGACGTGGTACACGGGCTCCGCGGGTTGGATGTACCGGGCGGGCTTGGAGAGCATCCTCGGTCTCAAGCGCCACGGCGCGAGCTTCGAGCTCGATCCATGCATTCCCGCGGCCTGGCCCGAGTATTCCATCCTCTGGCGGTTCGGGCGTGCCCGCTATGAGATCGTCGTGGTGAATCCGGAGCACCGATGCCGTGGGATCGCCGTGGCTGATTTGGACGGCGATCCCGCGGATCCTGCCACTATCCCGCTCGTCGACGATGGCGCCACGCATCGGGTGGTGGTGGTGCTGGGGGAGCGGATACAGAGTACGCCGAGGCCACCGCGGCGCGGCACGGCGGCGCGGGCTTAGGAGCCGTTCAGCGTGGTGTCTGGTCCAATGCCTCACCCAGTGGGGCCGCCGGATCGATTGTGAGCAGGTCCATGGGGTCAACCATCACGTTCCCGTAGGAGGCGAGCCAGTGGAGGTTCGGGCCCGTCACGCGCCCGGTCGCGCCCACCCGGCCGATCAGTTGGCCCGCCGAGACCGTGTCGCCCCGGGCGACCAGCGCACGACTGAGATGGAGATAGGCGGTGACGAGGCCGCCGCCGTGGTCGAGGAAGATCGTGTTGCCGCTGTAGTAGAGCCCGCCCGCGAAGGTCACCACGCCGCGATTGGCGGCTCGCACCGGCTCGCCCACAGCGGCGGAGAAATCCACGCCGAGGTGGCGGCTGCGCGTGACGCCGTTGAAGACCCGGGCCCCGCCGAATCCACTCGACACCGGTCCTGGTCGTGGGCGGGTGAACGGTTCGCGCCACAACCTCGGGCCCTCGTGTGCCCGCTCCTTGAGCTGCCGAACGATGACGCGTTCGGCGCGAATCCGCGGGAGAACCGATTCCGGCGGTTGTACCAGGTCCGGATCTGCCGAGAGCCGCTCGCGTTGCGCCTTGCGAACGGCGACGGGCAGGATGGCGAGCACCGTATCGCTCGCACCGGCCGCGCGCTCGATCACGATGCGCGCTACGACTCGGTTGTGGGCGCTTAGCGGCACGCCACCGACGGCGTGGAACCAGTCGCCGACCCGCTCGAAGTGGAGCAGTTCCCCGGCCAGCACACCGCGCACGTCGAGCGCCGTTCTCCCCGCCGGCACCCGCACGCCGAGCACCACGAGTGACCCTTGCAGCGGCACCTGCGGGCGCCACGCGACCTCGACCGGGCGCTCGACATTCTGCGCCACGGCCAGTTGCCCCACGTCCACGAGCAATAGGACGGCGAGGGGAACCGCGGGGAGGAGTCTCATGAGACTACGATACACTCGTCCCGACGGGCGAGCGCGGTGGCACGGCACGAGCCAGTTCGTTCACCGAGCGGCGAGCGAGTTCCAGAATTCCAGGGTGCGCGGATCGATGGCTCGGCCGGAGCGCAGCCACGCCTCCATCTGCTGCGCCACGATCTCCCGTAACACGCCGTCGCGATCGTGGGGCACCCGCCGGGCGAGTCTGGCGCGCTCCTTGCGGCGGCCCTTGCGTCCGGGCTCGAGGTAGTCAGCGAGGTAGAGCATCTTCCCCACGTCGTCCCACCCCGCATACCCCAGGCTGTGATAGCGCACCGCATCGAGTACGCCGTGGTCGGACTCGCCTTCCTTGGCAGCGCGATCGGCCGCCGCGGCACCGTGCGTCGTGCCGCTCGCCAGGCGAGCATCCCGCAGTGCGTCGTGGAGCCATGCCGCCTTGAGCCAGCGAGCGCGCTCGCGTGGCGACGCGCCCATCTCATCCGCCCAATTCGCCACGAGTCTCGCGACGCGCCGGATGTGCGCGCGGCGTCGTTTGCCCACCCGCGCCCACGCCGGCAGCTCCGCGGCCAACGGCGCGCGCCGCCGGCCGCGCCACGTGGCGACGAAGCGGGCCAGCATCTTCCGCGCACGACGAGCGAGTTCGGGAATGAGTCGACGGACAGGTTGGAGTCGGGAGCAATATACAATATCCTCTTCGCGCGCCCCTACAGACCATCGACCGGTTCGTCTCGTCGTGGCTAAAAGAAACGCCGGGTGATGTTGAACGGTGCGCTGATGGCGGTCAATGAAGGCTGGACCGTCGTGGCGCGCAGCTGGTATCCGAACCCCGTGCTGTCGATGCTCAGATCCGAGAACGTCGCGACTCCGGCAACCGCGGTCACCGTGGTCGTACCCGAGAGCGTGCCGAAGCCCGGATTCGTTGCGAGCGTCATCGTGACCGTGCCGCCGAAGTTGGTGCTCGTTTGACCATTGCTGTCCTGCGCCGTCACCTGAATCGCGGGCCTGATCACCCTACCAGCCCTGGTATTGGTCGGTTGCACGGTGAACACCAGCTGCACCGGCAGTTGTTGGACCTGATAGCTGAAGTCCGGAGCCGTTTCCGGATTTGTCGGAGAGATGGGATACGGGACCCACGCGCCGGTGCCGCCCGCCGCGTCCTTGGCGCGCGCCTGCCAGTGGTAGTTGGTGTTGACAGCCAGTGGGCCGACCGTGACCGAGACGGTCGTGTTGCTTGGGGCGAGCGGCGTCACGTAGTTGGGCTGCCCGATGAAGTCCTGTCCGACCGGCAGGACCTCGACCTCGAGCTGGACCGTTTGGCCGGCATCGGGATCGCTCACCACCCCACTGATCACGATCGTGTTGGACGACGCGGCGCCGCCCACCGGGATCGGTGACAGGTCGCTGCTCTGCAGCTGCGCCAGCGCGTCGGGGGGATTCGGCACGTTTGGCACCACGACACGGAAATCGGTCGCGCTTTCGGGGTTGCCGCCGTACGCGACCCAGCTGCTCGAGTCGCCCGACTGATCCATCGCCCGCGCCCGCCAATGGTAGCTCGTGGCGTTCGGCAGCGGGCCGACCGTCACTTGCAACGGGCCGCCGTCCGACACGGGGGCGCTCGAGCCGTTCTGTGCGCTGAACGGAGTGCCCACCGGGCGCACTTCCACCTCCAATCGCAGCAGATCCCCCGGATCGGGATCCGACACGGACGCGCTCAGGATGACCACGTCCGTATCAATGGTGGCACCCGTGAGGATTCCGGCGCCGTCGCCCGTGGCCTGGCCGAGCGTCGTCGGGGCATTGGGCGGGTGGAGCACGTTCACGACGAAGTCCGGGGTGCCACCGAACGACACCCACGGGCCTGAGCGTCCGGTATTGTCTCCGGCGCGCACACGCCAGTGATACTCGGCATTGTCCGTCAGGCCAACGACGCTCACCCAGGCGGGCTGCCCGTTGCCGACCGGAAGTCCGTCCGGCACGTTGGGGCCGCTGAACGGGATCGCCACCGGCCGTACCTCCGCTTCGAGGTGCACCGAGTCGCCCAAGTCGGGGTCGGAGAGCACCGCGCGCAACAGGATGCCGGAGGTGTTGACCGTGGCGCCGGGGGGGAAGCTGGTCACCGAGTCGTTCAGGAGCTGATCGAGCGACACCGGGGGTCTCGGCAGCCGAGGGTGCGCGACGTGGAGCGTGAATGACCCGGCGTCGGCGGAATCCGCACTCGTGACCTCGACATAATAGGACGCGCTGAACGGCAAGCGTTGATAGTACAGGCAGGGATCTCCGGGAAACCCGAGACAGTCGTCGGTCTCCGCAAGTGTAGGGCGTGAGCCGTCCACCGTTGTATCGAGCGTCAGGTAGGCATCGAAGCTGGCTGGCAGCTCGATCGAGACCGAATCGTTAGCCGTGCCGGGAAAGGCGTAGAGGCGCGCGTAGCGGCCCGAGCGGTGCGGCGCGCCGCAGTCCGCGGCGGTCAGGGTCGCGACCGCCGAGTCATCGATGGTAATCGGGGTAACGCGACACGGGTGGATGTAGAACCGGATTGGCACTTCCACCGCCCCAGTCCCGGTCGTGGAGTTGACCACGACCGTCTCGTGGTAGATGCCGGTGTCCAAGGTGGCGGAGTGGAGGACGACCTGCGGGGATTCGGTCCCAGCAACGATTCCGGAATCCGGCTGGATCGACAGCCACGGGCTTCCATGCATGGGGAACGCCCTCCAGCGCAGTGCTCCGGTCCCGCAATTCTCGATACTGAGCGTATTGCTACGTTGCGTCGCGCTGCCGGTGGCGGCCGAGTCCCGGAGCGTATCGGGGAACGACGGGGTGACGCACAACAGTGCCGCCCGGGGAAGGACGATGAGCGTGTCCAACCGGCAGGTGGCGACGCCCAGCATCGAGATCGCGACCAGGAATCCCCGCGTCCGAGCGAAGCGGGCAGGGATTCGTGAAGTCGGATCTCGACTGGTGGGCACGGACGACTCCTAGGAGTCAGCGGCAATCGATCATTAGCAGCACGCCGCATGCCACCGCCCACACGAGTTCGTCTGGCCCGTTTCGCTGTCGCAGGTTAGTGACAGCCGCGGGGCCGGAAAGCCTTGACTTTTACCACCCTCGTAGGGATATTGTTGTCCGAGCGTAAAGCCGCGGCACTGTGCCGTTTGGCTGAACACCAGTGAGACCGATCGGAGGACCTGGGCATCGCCTGAGGTTCTCCGTTTTGTTTTGTGGCGGTCCGCTCGACGGTGCTGGCAGTACAGGTAGCGGCTCACCGCAAGGCACAGCCGCTCGGCGCCGGACAGTTACTTAGTAAGGAGTCATCAACAGATGGCACGCATCAACGGTATCGTGAAGTGGTTCAACGACGCGAAGGGGTTCGGTTTCATCACGCCGGAAAACGGCGAGAAGGACTGCTTCGTGCATCATTCCGCGATTCAGGCGCAGGGCTTCAAGTCCCTCGCCGAAGGCGAGCGCGTCGAGTTCGACGTCGTCCAGGGCCAAAAGGGCCCGGCGGCGGAGAACGTCGTCAAGCTCTAACCACACGCGGTACCACAAGCGGCACGGCGCCCGCTCGCAAGAGCGGGCGCCGTGTTTTTCTGTCCTACCGCACCAAACCCTCCACCTCGCGCGCCGCTTCGAGCCGGCGATCGACGTGGTCGCCAATCTCCTTGGCGCGCTCGAGTGCCAGCGTGAGATCCGGGACGGACCCCACCCCCGCCTGCAACCGGAGGAGGGCGAGCCGTAAGTACTCGAGCGCGGCTACGGCCTCGGTCAGCCGCTCACCGGTGTCGCCGCGTTCCCGTAGTCCCTCCGCTCCGGCTTCCAGTCGCTCCAGGACGCGGGGAACGTCTGGGACCTGGTGCCGTTCGCCGTCGGGAAGCGCGTTGAAGGCCGAGAGCGCCGAGCGGCCGAGCACCAACTCCGTCCGCTCAACTGACGGCAGCAGCTGTCGATCAGATGCCTTGAGGCCCATCCCCGCCATACGGAAGAACCAGCGCCCCATTCTCCCGGCCCACAACCGGTTCCAGAGGGTGTCGAGCCGTCGGAGCCATCGGCGTTGCTTGATCACCTCGGCCTCTTCCGCCTGTACCTGCGCCTCGGCGAGCAGGGCGGCCTGGATATCGCCAAAGGCGTACCCATCCTTGAGCAGTCGGCGGGCCACCACGACCAGCTGAAAGACGAGGATGAACCCGATCAGCCCTGGCCCTCCAAATGAAACAGTCACGCCGCTGCTGCCCGCGGTCACGCTCTGGCCCGCAAGCGCCATCGCCAGGAGCACCATCGTCGTCACCTGCGCATTCCGCATGAAGGCGCGCACCAGCGGCGGGGCCCGAAACTCCCGTCCGCGGGCCTCCCCCACCACGCGCGCCACGTCATCGCCCGTCTGCAAACGGTCGGCGGGAACCTTCCTGAGGCAGCGATCGATCACCGCCGCGAGCTTGGCC
Organism: Gemmatimonadales bacterium; assembly: GCA_036555485.1. Classification (GTDB taxonomy): domain Bacteria; phylum Gemmatimonadota; class Gemmatimonadetes; order Gemmatimonadales; family GWC2-71-9; genus DASTHG01. The sequence continues at coordinate 19,186 of DATBLG010000039.1, forward strand.
GGCACCTCCGGCCGGATCGCTCGAACGAGGGGCGCGGGTTCAGTGACTTGCTTCGTGAGGATCGCCGGGAGATTCGTGCCTTCAAACGGCGCCCGACCGGTGAGTGCATAGAAGAACGTCGCGCCCAGAGAGTACAAGTCACTCCGCGCGTCCACCGAATCGCCGCACGCCTGCTCAGGACTCATGTAGCGTGCGGTCCCGAGGACGGGGCCGCCGTGGCTGCCCGCATCCCTGGCACCAAGCGCGATCCCGAAATCGGTGACAAGGGCGCGGTCGGTGGCGCGCTCGATCATGATGTTGTCCGGCTTCACGTCTCGATGAATCACCCCACGTTGGTGCGCGTACGCCAACGCCCACGCCACTTCCTGGAGCAGCTTCATCGCCAGTCGGGGCGTGAACGGTCCGGCACGCTCCACCCGCTCCCGCAGTGTCTCGCCGTCCACGTAGCCCATCACGAAGTACACCAGCTCACCCCGCGCCTCGACGAGGTGAATGGGCACGATGTTCGGATGGGACAGGCCGGCCGCCGTGCGGGCTTCATTCAGGAAGCGGTCCCGCTCGCTGGGGCTCGCCGCCAGGTGTGAAGGGAGGAGCTTGATCGCGACCGGCCGGTCGAGCGCCACATCACGGGCGAGCAGCACGATGCCCATGCCGCCTCGCCCAAGCTCGCGCTCAATCGAGTAGCGGCCGGCCAGAACCTCCTGCAGGCCCAGGTATTCGGCGCTGATCGCTGGTGTCATGTCCAATGCGTCATACGGAGGAAGCTAGGGACCGTTTCGCCCGTCTTGGGGCGCGGAGCCGATCCGGCCGGCGGCGCGGAGTACCGGCTCAAGCGTGTTCCAGACGCGGTCCGCCACGACACGCGCGCCGGCCGCGGTGGGATGAATGCCGTCCGCCTGGTTGAGGTCTGCTCGCCCGGCTACCCCCTCGAGCAGGAACGGGATCAAGACCGCGTGGTTTGCGCGTGCCAGCTCGACGAACAGATCGCGGAACTCGCGCGTGTAGCGGCTGCCGAGGTTGGGCGGCGCTTCCATCCCAGCGACCACCACCCGCACCTCGGGGTAGCGCGCACGGGTTCGATCGATGATCTCCTGGAGGTTCCGCTTGGCCGCCGCAACATCCTGGCCACGCAGGGCGTCGTTGGCTCCGAGCTCCAGCAGCAGCACGGCAATCGGTTGTTGAAGCAGCCAATCGATGCGCCGCAGGCCGGCGGCGGCGGTCTCGCCGCTCACTCCCGCGTTCACGACCCGGAACGCGTAACCGGCCGAGTCGATCTTGCGCTGCAGCAGGGCCGGAAACGCTGCTTCGGGATCCAGTCCCATGCCGGCCGTAAGACTGGTACCGAAGCACAGCAGCACCGGCCGGGCATCCGCCGAAAGGGCCGGCGTCGTGTCCCGCGACTGACGGTCGGTCGACGCGTCGTCATCGCGCCGAGCGCCGCACGCCGTGCCGAGACACGCCAGCATCGCGCCCACTATTATTCGCCGCATGATAATCGAGACTCGTGATCTGGAGCAGACGTACTCGAGCGGCGGCCGGCCGCTCACCGTGTTGCGGCAAATTAACCTATCGATCGCCCCGCGAGAGTTCGTCGCGGTCATGGGACCATCAGGGAGCGGGAAGACCACCCTGCTCGGTCTGCTCGCCGGGCTCGACCGCCCAACGAGAGGAGTGGTCCGCCTCGACGGCGACGACCTGGGCAGCCTCTCGGAAGACGCCCGCGCCCGACTGCGGGCTGAAAAGGTGGGCTTCGTTTTTCAAACCTTCCAGTTGATGCCCACGCTCACGGCGCTCGAGAATGTACTGGTCCCGCTCGAGCTACGGGGCGGAGCGGACGGCGCGGCGGCCGAGCTGCGCGCCCGGCAGCTGCTCGAGCGCGTCGGGTTGGGTGACCGGGTGGACCATTATCCGGCCCAGCTGTCGGGCGGTGAGCAACAGCGGGTGGGGGTGGCTCGCGCGTTCGCAGCCGAGCCCAAAGTGCTGCTCGCCGACGAGCCAACCGGCAGCCTCGATGCCGAGACCGGCCGCGCCGTGATCGACCTGTTGGTCGAGCTGAACCGGGACGCCGGCACGACGCTCGTGCTCGTCACGCATGATCCGGCACTCGCGGCGCGCGCGCGGCGCGTGATTCGGCTTGTCGGCGGAACCATCGTCGCAGACGCGAGGACGGAGGGGCAGTGAGACTGCCGTTCGCGCTCGCGTTGGCATGGCGTGAAAGCCGCGGCAGTCGGCGGCGGCTCGCGCTCTACCTGGGCTCGGTGAGTCTCGGCGTCGCCGCGCTGGTGGCGATCACCTCGTTCGGGGCCAACGTCCGGACGTCCGTGCAGGCGCAGGCACGCACCCTCCTCGGCGCCGACCTCGAGCTGCGCGCCCGAGCGCCCTTCCCCGACTCGGTCGAGGCGGTGCTCGACTCGGTGCGCCGCTCCGGCGTGCCGCTCGCCAGGGTGACGAGCTTCGCGTCGATGGTGCTTGCCCCACGGACCGGCCGGACCCGCTTGATCGAAGTCCGCGCGGTATCGGGCGAATTCCCTTTTTACGGGACCGTGGCGACCGACCCGCCCGGTCTCTGGACCTCGTTCCGCGCGACGCGAACACTCATCGTGGATCCCGCCGTACTCGTCTACCTCGAAGCCCGCGTGGGCGACACGCTGAACATCGGTGACGCGAGGTTCGTGGTAGCCGGTGTGGTCACCCGCGCACCGGGCGACGCCGCGTTGTGGACCGCGATCGGTCCCCGCGTCTTCCTGCCGGCCCAGTTCCTGGACGAGACCAACCTGCTCCGGTTCGGGAGTCTGGCGCAGTACCGCGCATACGTACAAATGCCGGACGACGACGTCCAGCGGTTTCTCAATCGCCACAACGCGCTGTTCCAGCGTCACCGCATCGGCAACGAGACGGTGGCCGAGCAGGAAGAGGACCTGACGCGAGCCGTCGGGCGGTTGGCCCGCTGGCTCGGTCTCGTCGGGCTCGTGGCGCTGCTGCTCGGCGGCTTGGGCGTCGGCAGCGCCGTGAACGTCTTCGTCGGCGACAAGCTCGACAGCGCCGCCTTGCTCCGCTGCCTCGGCGCGCGGCAGCGCGCGGTGCTCGCGGTCTATCTGCTCCAAGCGATCGCCTTGGGCCTCGTGGGCGCAGGCGTCGGCGTCGTTCTCGGCCTGCTGGTGCAGGCCGTGCTGCCCATGGTGCTGAGCGGGTTGCTGCCGCTCGAGATATCGACGGCGCTGCAATGGTCCCCGATCCTTGCGGGGCTGGGGATCGGCGTGGGTACGGCCGTCCTGTTCGCGCTCCCGCCGCTGCTCAGGCTCCAGGCCGTGAGCCCGCTGCGGGCCCTGCGCCACGATCTCGACGGCGGCGGCCGCGCGTCCCGCCTGTGGCGCCTGGCAGTGTACGGCGCGCTGTTCATCGGACTCATCGCGCTATCGGTGTGGCAGGCCCCGCGGCGACAAGTGGGCTTCGCGTTCGCGGGCAGCGTCCTCGTGACCACCGCCCTGCTGTGGCTCACGGCGCGAAGCCTCATGGGGGCGACACGGCGCTGGTTCCCGCGCCGCGCGAGTTATGTCGTCCGGCAGGGAGTCGCCAACCTGTTCCGCCCGCAGAACCAGACGACGGCCGTCATCCTGGCGATCGGCTTCGGCGTCTTTCTCATCGCGACGTTGTATGTGGTGCAGCGGAATCTCCTGGACCAGCTTGCGCTCGACTCGCGCCCGGACCGGCCCAACCTCGTGTTCTTCGACGTCCAGCTGGATCAGCGACACGGCGTGGTTCGTGTGCTTGCGGAGCGTGGAGTGAGCGCCCTCGGGGTCACGCCCATCGTACCGGCGCGAATCGCGCGTCTGAACGGACGACCGACCGATTCCCTGACGGCCGATACGCTGGGCCGAGTGCCGAGCCGCTGGGCGTTGCGGCGAGACTATCGCAACACGTACCGCGACACCCTGGTGAGCTCCGAGCGCCTCACGGCCGGCGCCTGGTGGGTGGGGAGCACCGCACGGCGGGAGGGTGAGCTCCCGCGCATCTCCGTCGAGGAGGAGCTGGCGGGCGATCTGGGTGTCCGCGTGGGCGATCGCATCACGTGGAACGTGCAGGGGGTGCCGGTGGAAACGCAGATCGCGAGTCTGCGCCAGGTGAGCTGGGCGCGGTTCGAGCCCAACTTCTTCGTCGTCTTCGAGCCTGGTGTCTTGGAGCGCGCCCCGCAGACGTTTGTGCTACTTGCCCGCGTGGGAGACGCCACGCGCCGCGCCGAGCTGCAGCGCGACGTTGTGCTCGCCTACCCCAACGTGGTTTCCGTCGATCTCACCCTGGTGCAGCAGGCCGTCGACGGCATTGTGTCCAAGGTCACGCTCGCGATTCGCTTCATGGCGCTGTTCTCGATCGGCAGCGGGCTCGTGATCCTCGTTGGCGCCCTGGCGGCATCGCGGCTGCAGCGCATTCGCGAGGCCGTACTGTTGAAGACGATCGGGGCGAGCGCCGGGCAGGTGCGTCGCATCTTTCTCACCGAGTACTGCGCGTGGGGCTCGCTGGCCGCGTTGACCGGCGTGCTGCTCGCTGGTATGGCCGGCTGGGCGCTCGTCACCCAGTTGTTCGAGCTGCGCTTCCGGCTGCCCGCCCTGGCCTTGGTTGGCGTGTGGGCCACGGTGGTCGGACTCGTCGCGGCGGTCGGGCTGGCCAACAGCCGCGCGGCGCTCTCGAAGCCCCCGCTCGCGGTGTTGCGCGAGTTGAGCGAGTGAGCGCACCGCCGGCGTAGCGTATATTGTCATTCCTCGCGCTTCTCACAGGAGACCGCGCATGGGTGTGGCGATCCTCATTGGTGCCGTCGCGGCCGCCTGGGCCATCGTAACGTTCAACCGACTCACGCATCTCCGACAGCTGAGCAGCAACGCGTGGGCCGACATCGACGTGCAGCTCAAGCGACGTCACGATCTCATTCCTTCGGTGGTCGCCGTGGTAAAAGGGCACGCCGGCTACGAGCGAACGACGCTCGAAGCGCTGGTGGCCGCGCGCACCCGCGCCCTCGAGGCGCCCGGTCCCTCCGCCCGCTTTCGCGAGGAGAATCCCGTGGCCGCCGGATTGCGCCAGATCTTCGCCGTTGCCGAGGCGTACCCCGACCTCCAGGCGGCCGCGAGCTTCGCCGCGCTGCAGCGCACGCTGTCCGAAGTCGAGGACCACCTACAGAACGCGCGCCGCTATTACAACGCCGTGGTGCGCGACCTCAACATCGCCATCGCCCAGTTCCCCGCGATCCTCGTGGCCCGCCTCCTGCGCTTCCAGCCGCGCGAGTTCTTCGGTCTCGACGACGAGGCCGAGCGCGCCGTGCCCCGGGTGGAGACCGGCGCATGAGCCGTTGTCACCCGATCTGGCTCCTCGCCGCGCTGTGGATGGGGGGCGCGCCCGCTGTCGCGCAGGAGCGCTCGCTCGCCATCGAGCGCTTCCACGCCACCATCCAGGTCGAACCGAGCGGAACCATCCAGGTGGCGGAGTCCATCGTCGCCCGGTTCACCGGCTCCTGGAACGGGATCTACCGCACCATTCCCGTGAAGTACCGTACCGCACAGGGGTTGAACTGGACGCTGGGGCTCGATCTCCAGAGCGCGACTGATGAGGCGGGTCGGCCGCTTCGCGTCGAGGCAAGCCGCGAGCGGCACTACATCAAGTACAAGATCTGGGTCCCCGACGCCCTGGACGCGACGCGCACGGTGGTGCTGCGCTACCGCGCCACGAACGGGTTGCGGTTCTTCGAGGAGCACGACGAGCTCTATTGGAACGTGACCGGCGATGAATGGGACGTGCCGATCGAAGCCGCGTCGGCGCGGATCGAGCTGCCCCCGGGGACGGAAGGCATCCGGGCGATCGCTTTCAACGGGGTGTACGGATCCACGGCGCAGGAAGCCGCCGTCGAGACGCAGGGGACGACGGTCCGGATCGCGATGCCGCACGCACTGGCCTTCAGTGAAGGACTGACGGCCGTGGTCGGGTGGAACAAGGGGATGGTGGTGGAGCCGAGCACCACCGACCGCGCCATGGGAGTAGTCGGCAGCAACTGGCCACTCGCGATACCAATCCCCGTGTTCTTCCTGGTTCTCGCCATCTGGCGCCGCCGCGGCAAGGACCCGCGCCGGCTCCCCGTCACGGTGCGCTACGAGCCGCCGGCGGGTCTCACGCCCGGAGAAGCGGGCACGCTACTCGACAACGCCGCCGACCAGCGCGACGTGACCGCCACGCTGGTGGACCTCGGCGTGCGCGGGTACCTGCGCTTCGAGGAGCGCGACGACAAGATGCTGTTCGGCCTCATCAGCAAGCGGGAGTACGTGTTGCACCGGCTCGACCCGCCGAGCGGGGTGGTCGGGCTAGCCCCCCACGAGCAGCAGGTAATGGACGGCGTCTTCAAGGACCGGGGCAATTCGGTGGAGTTGTCCGACCTCCAGGACGAGTTCTACACCGAGCTGCCAAAAATCCGGAAGAGCCTCTTCGATCGACTGCTGGGCCACGGATTCTACCATGCCCGCCCGGACCAGGTGCGCACCCACTGGATGGTCGGGGGAGTCGTGCTCGGCTTCCTACTTGGCGGAATCGGAAGCGCCGCGGCCAATCGATTCCTCATGACGCCGGTGCCGTTCATCGTCGCGGCGGTGCTCGTAGCGCTCATCGTGATCGCATTCGGCACTGTCATGCCCGCTCGCACGGAGGCCGGTGCGCGGGCGCTGGAGCAGGTGCTCGGCTTCGAAGAGTTTCTGCGACGCGTGGAAGCCGAGCATCTCAAGAAGGTGATCATCGGGCACCCGGAGCTGTTCGACCGCTATCTGCCGTTCGCCATGGCCTTCGGTGTGGAGAAGAAGTGGGCCAAGGCGTTCGAAGGCATCTATCGGGACCCACCCACCTGGTACGTTGGATCAAACGTCTCGACCTTCAGTGTCGGCCACCTCTCGAGCAGCCTGGGGGATTTCTCGAGCAAGGTCGGGTCGACAATGGCGTCATCGCCGCGCAGCTCCAGTGGATCGGGGTTCGGCGGCGGCGGATCGTCGGGCGGCGGCGGGGGCGGAGGCGGCGGCGGGGGGTTCTAGACGGGGCTTCCGCCATGGTCTTGCCCGCGCGACTTTCCATCTCTGCCACGCCACCCTGAGGACACCGTGATCCGTCTGCCATCGTCGCTCGCCGTTCTTGCGTTCGCCAGTGCGCTTGCCACCTCTCGAATCGCCGCGCAGGCGACGTCGCCTTCTCCCGATCCGCGTGTGGGCCTGCGCGCCGGATGGATGAATGCCGGCCAGGCAGCGTGGAACCTCCGGCTCGTTTCGACCAGCGCTCCTGCCCCAGAGTTCACGCCTGCCGAGGCTGGTGATTTCAACTTCATGAACTCGGACCTGGCGTTTCAGGGACCATACGTGATTCAGGGCAATTTCCGCGGCTTCCAGGTGTGGGATGTCTCGGACCCGGCGCACCCGGTCCGCACGCATCTGGAGAACTGTCCGGCGATGCAGAGCGATGTCTCGGTGTATCGCAATCTGCTGTTCGTGTCCGGGGAATCCCTGAACGGCCGTACCGATTGCGGCACGCAGGGAATCCAGGACACCGTGA
>DATBLG010000044.1:0-11814 GCA_036555485.1 Gemmatimonadales bacterium
TAGTAGGCCCGCTCGTAATCACTCACGAGGCGCGGCAGCACCTCACGCGCGCTCGCGATGTGCGGGCCGTGCGCCGATGGGAATTGATCGGTGCGCGCCAGGAGCAGTGCCACGAGCGCCCGTTGGTTGTCCGGCTCGACCTCGAGGATATCGAGGCAGATGCTCTCCGCATCGCCCGGCTCGTTCAGCAAACGGTAGCGCTCGGCTTTCTCGAGCGCGCGCGGGATGCCGTCACGGGTGATCCGCTTGAGCGTGAACATGGGTCCTCCCCCGGTCAACGATCCGGTCTAGACAGGCCGAGCAGCCGCAACAGCTTGCGCACGGGATCGTAGGCATCGTCCGCCACGCGCTCTTTCAATGGGATGATGGCGTTGTCGGTGATCGTGATCCCCTCGGGACAGACCGTAGTGCAGCACTTCGTGATGTTGCAGTAGCCGATTCCCTGGTCGCTCCGCAGCTCGGATCGCCGATCCGCCGTGTCCAACGGGTGCATTTCGAGCGCCGCCGCGTACACCAGGAACCGCGGACCGATGAACCGATCGTGCATCCGGTGTTCCCGCAAGACGTGACAGACGTCCTGGCACAGGAAACATTCGATGCATTTGCGGAATTCCATCACCCGGTCCACGTCGCGCTGCTGCATCCGCCACGTGCCGTCCGGCGCGTCGGGCGGACGTGGAGTGAACGGCGTGATCGTCGTCTTCACGCGGTAGTTCCAGGACACGTCGGTGACCAGGTCCCGGATCGCCGGGAACGCCTTCATCGGCTCCACCGTGACCGGACGGTCCTGCGGCAGATCCGCGAGCCGCGTCATACACATCAGTTTCGGCATCCCGTTCACCTCGGCCGAGCAGGAGCCGCACCGCCCCGCTTTGCAGTTCCACCGCACCGCGAGGTCCGGCGCCTGCTCCGCCTGGATCTGGTGCATGGCGTCGAGCACGACCATCCCTTCGGTCACGGGTGTGGAGTAATCGCGGAATGCGCCGCCCGCGCCATCCCCCCGCCAGATGCGAAACGTGACGGTTCCCATCACTTGATCTCCTCGATGATCTGTTGCAGCTCGGGCGGCACCGGCGGGACCGGCACGCGTGCCACCTGCATCCGGCCGTCTCCGCCCCGTTTCACGACGAGCCGAATCTTGCCGAGGCCGCTGTCTTTCGCCGGGTAATCCTCACGGAAATGGGCGCCGCGGCTCTCGGTGCGCTCGATCGCCGACCGGGTCACCGCCTCGCTCACGGTGAGCAGGGGCGCGAGATCGAGCGCGGTGTGCCACCCGGGGTTGTATTCGCGGTTGCCGCTCACCGGCACCTGCGCCGCGCGCGCGCGCAGCGCCGCCAGCCCCTCCAGCGCACGCTCCATTTCGGTCTGGGTGCGCACGATGCCGACCAGGTCCTGCATCATCCCTTGGAGATCCTGTTGGACCTGATACGGCCCTCCCCCATCGGCAGCCGGGGAACGATCGAACGGCGCCAAGGCGTTCCGCGAGGCGGCCTCCACTTGGTCGGCCGGAATGCGGCCGGCGCCGTGCTCTTGGGCGAACCGCGCCGCGAACTCGCCCGCCCGCTTGCCGAACACCAGCAGGTCCGAGAGCGAGTTGCCTCCCAATCGGTTGGCGCCGTGCAGTCCGGCGGCGCACTCGCCCGCAGCGAAGAGGCCCGGAACGGTCGACATCTGGGTCTCCGCGTCCACGCGCACGCCGCCCATCATGTAGTGCGTCGTGGGACCCACTTCCATCGGCTCGCTCGTGATGTCCACGCCGGCGAGCTCCTTGAACTGGTGGTACATGCCCGGAAGCTTGCGCCGGATGTGCTCGGCCGCCTTGGGGAGCCGTTGCTTGATCCAGGCGATGTCGAGAAACACGCCGCCGTGCGGGCTGCCCCGCCCTGCCTTGATTTCGCGCACGATACAGCGCGCCACGTGGTCGCGCGTCAACAGCTCGGGCGGCCGGCGCGCGCTCTTGTCGCCCAACACGTACCGCCACCCTTCATCCTCGCTGTCGGCCGTCTGTTGTTGATAGGCCGGTGGTATCTCGTCGAACATGAAGCGGTGGCCGTCCTTGTTCAATAGTATGCCGCCCTCCCCCCGCACCCCTTCGGTGACGAGGATCCCGCGCACCGAGGGCGGCCACACCATCCCGGTGGGGTGGAACTGCAGGAACTCCATGTCGACGAGCTCCGCTCCCGCCTCATAGGCGAGGGCTTGCCCGTCACCCGTGTATTCCCAGCTGTTGCTCGTGATGCGATAGGCGCGGCCGATCCCACCGGTGGCGAGCACCACGGCCTTGGCGTGAAACACACGGAACCGGCCCCGCTCGCGCTCGTACCCAAACGCTCCCACGACGCGACCGGCATCCACCAGCAAGGCAACGACGGTGCATTCCATGTAGAACGCGATCCCGCGATGGACGCCGTGATCCTGCAGCGTACGGATCATCTCGAGCCCGGTGCGGTCACCGACATGAGCCAGACGAGGGTAGGCGTGTCCGCCGAACTGGCGTTGCAGGATGCGGCCGTCGGGGGTGCGGTCGAACAGCGCGCCCCACGCCTCGAGCTCGCGCACGCGATCGGGTGCCTCCCGGGCATGCAGCTCCGCCATGCGCGGGTCGTTCATGTATTGCCCGCCGCGCATCGTGTCGGCGAAGTGGACTCTCCAGTTGTCGCGATCGTCAACGTTGGCCAGCGCCGCCGCGACCCCGCCCTCCGCCATGACGGTGTGGGCCTTGCCGAGCAGCGACTTGCAGACTACGCCGACGGACACACCGCTCCCCTCGGCCGAAGCGGCGATCGCGGCCCGCAGGCCGGCACCGCCCGCGCCGATCACCAGCACGTCGTGCTCGAACGTCTCGTAGGACGCCGCCGTCACAACAGCCTCAGGTCGGTCCACACCCCCGTGGAGCAGAGTCGCACGTAGATGTCCGAAAACCCCACCCAGACGAGGCTCGCCCACGCCCACCGCATGTGCTGGCGGTTGAAACAGCTCACGCAAGCGTAGGCGGTGCGCCGCACCGGGGCGCCCGACAGCCGGTCCCATGCCCCGCCCACCAGGTGGCGCAAAGAGTGACAGCCCAGCGTGTAGCCGCCCAACAGCACGACGTTGAGCGCCAGCACGAGGGTGCCGATCCCGATGCCGAAGCGGGTGACACCGGTAGCCGGGTCTTCGAACCAGAGAGCGGCCCACACGTCGGAGGTGAGAATGACGAGAAACCCGAGGGCGAGGTACAGAAAGTAGCGGTGCACGTTTTGCAGGATCAACGGAAACGAGCGCTCGCCGAGGTAAGTGGAGCGCGGCTCGCCCACAGTGCACGCCAGTGGATCGGCCCAAAACGCCTTGTAGTACGCGCCGCGATAGTAGTAACACGTCAGCCGGAACCCCCCGGGTGCCCAGAGGATGAGGAGAGCGGGCGACCACGGCAGCGGCTCGGGCCACCACCCCGGTTTGGGCCCGAACCAGCTGTGCGCCGAGCCGAAGATTTCGGGCGAGTACAACGGCGAGAGGTAGGGTCCGAAGCGGTAGTGGTCGCCCTGGAACGCGGCCCACGTCGAATACACGACGAAAGCCGCGAGCAACACGAACACCACGACCGGCTGCACCCACCAGCGGTCGCGGCGTGTGGTCGCTCCGAACCGACGTCCTGCGAGCGGCAGGCTACCGAGGGTCATTCCCAATACTCGCGTGCGTTGGAGTCCCGGGGACTATAGGCCGGAGCGAGCGGGGAAGCAATTCGCCGCCCTTCCGGCCGGCCGCGGGAACCCCGAGCTTTCCCGCATGCCCACGAGCACACCGATCTCCCACGTGTCGGACACGGCCCACTGGGTCGCGATGTACCGCGCAATGGAGTCCGAGCGGTCCGACGCCCTGTTCCGCGACCCCTACGCGCGCCGGCTGGCGGGCCCTCGAGGCGAGCAGATCATGAGCTCGCTCCCCAAGGCGAAATCGTTCGCCTGGCCGATGATCGTCCGCACCGTCGTGATGGACGAGATCATCCAGCGGGCGATCGCGCGCGACGGCGTGCAAACCGTGATCAACCTCGCTGCCGGGCTCGACGCGCGCCCCTACCGCCTGGAGCTGCCGCGAGCGCTCCGCTGGATCGACGTGGACCTGCCGGCGATGCAAACCTACAAGCGGGAGGCCCTCGCGTCCGAGACGCCGCGCTGCGCACTCGAATGGGTGCCCGCCGACCTGGCCGACGGTACCGCGCGGCGGGCGGTGCTGGCACGCGTCGCCGTGGAACCAGGCCCGGTGCTGGCGATCACCGAAGGGCTGCTCATCTACCTCGAGGCCGCGCAGGTCGGCGCGCTGGCGCGCGACCTCCACGCCTGCCAGCCGCTCGTCTGGTGGGTCACCGACCTGGCCGCGCCGATCCTGGTCAAGCGAATGGAGCGGACCTGGGGCAAGAGTCTGGCCGCCGGCGGCGCGCCGTTCAAGTTCGCGCCGGCGGAGGGAACGGCGTTCTTCGACGCGTTCGGCTGGCGCGAGGCGGAATACCGCTCCACGTGGGAAGAGTCGCTCCGTCTGCACCGCACGCTGCCGCTCGCCGGGCTCTGGAATTTTCTGGGCAGATTCTATACAAAGAAGAAACGGGAGGACGTTCGCCGCATGGCGGGGATCGTGCTGCTGCGGCGGATCGGCGGCGACGGGATGTGACGGGGGAGGGTGCAACCCTCCTCCCCCGTCGCGCCCCTAGTTCAGAATACCCACCGCGCGCCAACCTGCAGCTGCCGTGGATCGCCCAACCCCGAGCGGATGGTGCCGTCGAAGTTGAACAGCAGGCTGCCGTAGGCCGGGTCCTTGAAGTTGTCGTTGCCGGTCACGTTGAAGACCTCCACGATGGCTTCCAACGCCTGGCCGGGGCGTCCCACCGGGAATGACCGGGAGATCCGGATGTCCCACGAGAAGTACTTGTTGTCCTTGCGCAGGGTGTTGCGCTGCTGGACGGAGCCGTTGGCACAGTTGCGGTCCGCGGCGCTCGTGGCGCGCTCACCCGCGGCGGGAGCGAACGGGCTGAATGGGCTTGGCCCGCAACTCGCCGACACCGGCTGCGCCGAATAGAGGCTCACCCGGTTGTTGAGGTAGAACCCTCCCACCTCCGCCAGCAACCAGCCGTTGAAGCGGTGCCGTTGATCGCGGTCGCTCCAGTTGTATTCGGCCTGTAGTGAATCGGGGCGCGCGTGGCGGAAGGTGAACGGATCGCGCTCGTTGTCGTCGTCCGACTTGTCGAACGACAACGTGTAATTCGCCTCGAACTGCACATGCGGATCCAGCACTCGCTTCAGCCCGACCGTGAAGCCGTTATAGCGCGACTTGGCGCTCGACTCGACCACGGTTAGCGTCGTGAGGGCTGTCGGGCCACTGCCGAACGGCGAGCCGAAGACCGCGTGGTTGCGATTGACGAACCGGGTGAGGAAATCGGTGCGCGCATGGGTAAAGCTCAGCGAGACCCCCATGGTCGCGCCGATCTGGCGCTCGTACCCCACCGTGGCGCTGAAGGTGCGCGGGTTCCGGAAGTCCTTGTCGAACACGAACACATCCGGGAACGCCACCGAAGCCGCCGGAATGTTGGACGGGAACAGATTCGGGAAGCTCGGCGGCGGCAGGAAGCCCACCGTGCCGCTCGACCCGAACAGCGTCGCGCCGACGGAGCCATTGGTGCTGCGGCTGCTCGCCAGGTTGAGCCCGGGGATCCGGGCGTAGTACAACCCGGCGCTGCCGCGGAATACCTGCCGCCCGGTTCCGTCCGGGTTGAACGTGATCCCCAGCCGTGGCTGGAACATCTTCTTGTCCGATGGGATCGTGCCGTCCGAGGGGAAGGTGAACGAGCCCACCCCGTTGGTCACCGTCGAGTCGATCCACGGCGCGTAGAACACCTGCGCCGGCGGCGTGATCGGGTCGGGCTCGAGCTGCGCCTCCCAACGCAGGCCGTAGTTGATGGTCCAGCGTGGGTCGGGCTTCCAGGTGTCCTGGACGTACACGCCGATCTCGGTCTGCGGGATGCTCTGGGTCCCTGCGTCCCGCACCGACCGCCCCACACCCGCCTGTTGCAGATACAGGAGCACGGGACCCGTGATGGTCGTACCGATCGGACAGGCGCCGACCGTGCTGGAGCTGCCATCGGAGCATTCCACGTACATCGAATCGTTGGCCACGTAGTTCAGGAACCCCGCGACCGAGCTGAACACGTACCGGCTGTTCGCGAACCCGATGAACGTCTGCACCGAATTGACCCGGTTAAACTCAGCGCCGACCTTGAAGAGGTGACTGCCACTCGCGATCGAAATGTTGTCGAGCAGCTGGAGCCGGGTGTCGTAGTATTCGACCGGGAGGAAGAACGGCATCCCGAACCGGAATGTGCCGCCGAAATCCATGGCGACGTCCGGGAACGGCCGCAGCCCCGTGCCGGTTGGATCCGCACCCAGCGCCCCGGTCCGCGGCCCGGTGTAGGGTCGCGGACGGTCCTCGCGCGAGTACTGGAACCGCAGTTCGTTCGTCAAACGCGGACCGAAGAACGAATGCAGGCTGCCGTTGACGGCGTTGGAGAAGTCCTTTTCCTGGCCGTTCGCGCTGGCGCCCCAGGCATCCACGTCGAACGTTCCGTTTTCCTGCAGCGAGTAGGTGTGGTTGTACTTCAGGGACAGGTTGTGACGCGCCGACAGCCGGAAGTCGAACTTCGCGAGGAACGCCCGCGCATCGTTGGTCCGGGCGATCGGGCCGAAGTCGTTCAACAGGGCGCCGCCGAACGCGGTGTCCATCCACTGGACCAGGGAGGCGAGCGCGGGCGAGGGGTTTTGCAGCCGATTCCGTTGCTTCACCTCGTTGTACTTCTGCTGGTCGTAGGCGATGAAGAAAAACGCCCGATCGGCCTTGATCGGTCCGCCCAGCGTGAAGCCGAACTGGTGCTGCGAGAAGTCGGGCTCGAACGTCACGGCGGGACCGCCACCTGCCGGGGTATGCGAAGGCGAACCCGAAAGCGCGTCGAACTTCCCGAAATAGTGCACCGAGCCGTGCAGCTGGTTCGTGCCCGACTTCGTGATGACGTTGACAAAGCCGCTCGAGGAGCGCCCGAACTCGGCGTTTCCCCCGCTACTGACGACCACGACTTCCCGCACCGCGTCGATGTTGAACGTGAACGCGGGCCGCTGCCCACCACGCTGCTCGCCAAAGAACGGGTTGTTGAAGTCGGCGCCGTCTACTGACACGTTGTTGTGGATGCCGCGCTGCCCGGCGACAGTGAGCTCGTCGCCGTCGGGGCCCTGCACGATCGCCACGTTGGGCGTGAGCAGGGTCAGATTGAGGTAGTTGCGGCCGTTGTTGGGCAACCCCGCGATCGCCTGGACCGGGATGCGGGTCGACAACTCGGTCTTGGTCGGTTCCACTACAGCCTGGGTGGCTTCCACGTTGATCGCCTGGAGCGTGATCGGCAGGACGGCGAGCCGTAACTCCACCGTCTGGCCGACCCGCAGGACGATGCCCTTCTGCGACACCTCGTTGAACCCGATCGCGCGCGCCGTGACGTCGTAGAGCCCGAGGGGGAGCAGCGACGCGGCGAAATTGCCGACGGCGTCCGCCGTCAACGAGCGCTGGTAGTTGGTTTGTGTCTCGCGGAACACGACCGCTGCCCCCCCGACCGGCGATCCGTTCGGATCGACGACGACGCCCCGGATGATGCCGGTCGTGGCTTGTGCCTGGGCGAAGAGCGTTGCGGTGGGGAGCAGCAGGAATGCGACGCCGAGCAACCAACCAGCCAGGACTTTTTTCGATGCCGTTCGCGCCATGACGCCAGCCTCCGATGAGGGTGGGTGTATTGATCGGCGGCTAGCGTAGCATTGGGCGGCCACCTCCGCAAGGCGTTTGCCGGATCGCGATTCCTCGCTAGAATTCCTGCGCCACCAACTTCCCGGAGGATGTGTACCATGTGGAGTTATTCCCGCGCGGCAGTCGCGCTGCTCGCCTTGCTCCCGCTCGTGGCCTGTAACCGCAAGCCCGCTCCGCCCGCGACACCGAACGTCGTCACCATCACCGCGACCGACTACGCGTTTCAGGCCCCGGACACCGTCCCGGCCGGGCTCACCACCTTCAAGTTCACGAACCAGGGCCAGGAACCGCATCACGTCGTGCTCATGGGGGCGCGTGCGGAAGCGGGCAAGACCATGGCCGACCTCGATTCCGTCATGCGGATGGAGGGTCCGCCCCCGGCGTGGCTCACGCTTCCGGGCAGCAACGCCGTCGCGATGCCCGGTGACAGCGGCACCGTCACGACGACGCTCGAAGCGGGCCAGTACGTCCTGGTTTGCTACATCGCGAGCCCGGATGGGCAGATGCACGTCATGAAAGGAATGGCGCGGCCGTTCGTGGTGACCGCCGCCGCCGCGGGCGCCGTCGCCCCACCCGAGCCGCAAGCCGACATCGTCATCACCGAAAAGGACTACGACTTCGAGCTGTCAGCGCCGCTCACGGCCGGTGCCCACACGATTCGGGTCGAGAACGCCGGGCCGCAAATCCATGAAGTGAATATCGAGCTGCTCGCGCCCGGCAAGACACTGGCCGACTTCCAGGCCTGGGCCGCCGGCGGCATGAAGGGGGAGCCGCCCACGCGACCGGTGGGCGGGTTGATCGGTCCCGATGCCGGCAAGCACGGGTGGTTCACCGTCACACTCGTACCCGGCAACTATCTCCTGACCTGCTACGTCCCAGACGTTCAGGACGGCAAGCCGCACGTCGAACACGGGATGATCAAGGAGATCACGGTGAGCTGAGTGCAGAATCCGGACATCGCGCGTCTGTTCGACGAGGTCGCCGACCTCCTCGAGATCAAAGACGAGAATCCATTCCGGGTCCGTGCGTATCGCAATGCGGCGCGGGTAGTGCGCGACTACCCGCAGCCGCTCGCGGACGAGGTGCGCCGCGAGGCCGATCTGACCGAGATCCCCGGGATCGGCGCGGACCTGGCCGAGAAAATCGGGCAGATCGTGGCCACGGGCGAGCTGCCGCTGCACCGCCAGCTCGCAGCCAAGCTTCCCGCCGGACTGCTCGACCTGCTCCGCATTCCCGGCCTGGGCCCCAAGCGGGTCAAGCTGCTCTACACAAAACTCAAAGTGAAGTCCGCCGCCGATCTCGAAAAGGCGCTCGACCGGGGAAAAGTGAAAGCGCTCGCGGGGTTCGGCCCCAAGATGGAGCAGAACATCCGCGCAGGCCTGGGCCAGGCGCTGCACGTCGAGCGCCGGCTACTGCTCCCCGACGCCGACACACATGCCCGGGCGATCATCGCGTATCTCCAGGCGGGCGGCGGACTGGCCGACCTCGAGGTGGCGGGGAGCTATCGGCGGCGGCGGGAGACAATCGGCGACCTCGACGTGCTCGCCACCGCGACGAACCAGCAGCGTATCATCGAGCGGTTCGCGGGCTACGAACAGGTGGCCAAGGTCGTCTCGCGGGGTGACACGCGAGTCACGGTGCTGCTCCGCGGCGGGCTCCAGGTCGACCTGCGGGTGGTCGAGCCCGCGGCGTACGGCGCCGCGCTGCTCTATTTCACGGGCTCCAAAGCGCACAACGTGGAGCTGCGCCAGATCGCGCAGGACCAGAAGTACAAGCTCAATGAGTATGGTTTGTACCGCGGCACGCGACGCATCGCGGGGAAGACCGAGGCCGAGGTGTATGCCAAGCTCGGGCTCGATTGGATTCCGCCCGAGCTGCGCGAGGCGCGCGGCGAGATCGCCCTGGCGCGCGACCACCGCCTCCCCACGCTCGTCGCCCTGGAGGACATCCGCGGCGACCTCCAGATGCACACCACCGCGTCGGACGGCGAAGGCTCGCTCGCCGACATGGCCGACGGGTGCCGGGCGCGCGGCTATGCGTATTGCGCCATCACCGATCACTCCAAGCGGGTCTCGATGGCGATGGGGCTCGACGCCAAACGGTTGCGCGCCCAGTGGAAGGCAATCGATGGGTGGAACGCGACGGCTCGCGATTTCACGATCCTGAAGAGCGTCGAGCTCGACATTCTGGAGAGCGGGAAGCTGGATCTGCCCGACGACGTGCTGGCGGAGGCGGACTACGTCGTCGCGTCCATCCACTACGGCATGAACCAGGACAAGCAGTCGCTGACGCGCCGGCTGATCGGCGCGATCCGGCATCCCCACGTGGATGCGATCGGCCACCCCACCGGGCGGCTGGTCGGCAAGCGAGAGTCCTACCCGCTGGACTTCGACGCCGTGGCCCAGGCCGCGGCGGACCACGGCTGTTTGCTGGAGTTGAACGGACATCCGGAGCGGATGGACCTCCCCGACACCCTTGCGGCCGCGGCGCGGTCGCGCGGTGTGCGATTCGTGCTCTCGACCGACAGCCACCACCCCACCAATCTCGGGTTCATGCGGTACGCGGTGGACCTGGCGCGACGGGCGGGCCTCGAGGCGGGGGACGTCGTGAACACACTGCCCTTGTCCGCGTTTCGCAAGCAATTGAAACGCGTGTGATCCGTCACGGGCGGCCCTCCCGGCGCCAATTCTGCTTGACCGTCGTGATCAACCGGGCGAGCATGCGCGACTCGAGCTCGTGTAGGCCGGCGCGCACGGGGCGCACCAAATCAGCACCAGTGCCTTCGCGCAGCGGCAGCGCGGCCAACGCCGCCAGGACGTCGTCTTCTTGGGTCCAGTGATGCAGCTGTGCCGTTTCCGCCACCTGATCGAGCAACTCGCGCAACCGGGCCCGGCCGCGCGAATTGTCTTCAGGCGAACCCAGTGCTTCCGTGATCTGCTGCGCTTCGCGAATGGCGCCCGCAGCGCGCAGCAGCATCGGCGGCCCGAACTCCTCATCCAGGAACCGCTCCAACGTCCAGGGTGCACTGGGACTTTCGGCCATCTGGAATCAGAACAACGCGAGCTGAGCTACCGGCTCGAAGCTGGTCCGATGGTGGCGGCTCGGGCCAAACACGAGCAGGGCGTCCAGGTGCTCGGGCGTGCCGTAGCCCTTGTTGTCGGCCCAGGCGTACTCGGGATGGTGTTGCGCCAGCCGGCGCATCAACCGATCGCGGACCGTCTTGGCGACCACCGACGCGGCGGCAATGGACTCCCCATCCACGATCGCGTCGTGCGCGCAGTCCCCGCTCACGAGCCACCCGCCACCAGCCGCTGGAACCGCGGATTGTCCCGCAGCGGATCGAAGTTTGGATCGATCTTGAGCCACCCCGGCGAGAGGTAAGACGGGATCTTTAGTAACGGTTCTAGGAGGTCCAACGCCTTCCCTGGCTCGCCTACGAGGATGTAAATCCGAACCAGCTGGAACTGTATACCGGGGCCTTGGTAATGGTCCGCCGCAATCGACCATATTGCTGCCCCACGCTTGCCTTCTCGCACAGCCTCCGTCTTGCGGTCGAGGTACGCGAGCGCGAGACCATAGTACACATGGCGTGGCGCGTCCGCAGGCGCTGCCCGGAGCTGCTCTTCCAAGGCGATCCGAGCAGAGTCAGCGTAGGTGCGTGCCCGGCTTCGGTCGCCGCGCTGCGCGTACGTTTGGGCGAGCGCGAGGCCCCAGACTGCCCGATCGTCGTCGAACGCGCTTGGGGACAAGCCGAGCAGCAGCGCTTGCTGAGTCTCCTCCAGCACCCAGTAGAGGTCGTAATAGTTTGCAAAGGCGGCCACCAGCGCGGCTGCATCTACCTTTTTGGACGCAGTCGCAATCATCGCCCGCGCGCCGCCCAGATCGCCCTGGGCCAGTGCGATCATCGCCTTGAGCTCGATCACGTCGAGGTTGGTAGGGGCGAGCCCGAGTGCCCGGTCGGCGGCCTCTAGGGCTTGGGCGTACCGTCGGAGCCAGAGCAGAAGG
>DATBLG010000061.1:0-15161 GCA_036555485.1 Gemmatimonadales bacterium
CCGCTCGGCAGGTACGGCTGAATCGCTTTGGCCGCGGCGACCTCCATGAGGTACACCATCATCGGCGTGCCGTACGCTTCCGGCATTCCCTGGTGATAGTGCGCGACGGTGAGGTCCCGGGTGACCACGACCGACGTGGTCGCCGTGGCGCCCAGGGGAATGGCGATGCCCCCATGGGCCGTCATTTCCCGCACCACTGCTTCCACGCGTCCGGCGCGGCGCCGATCGTCACGTTGTTCTGATACCGCACCAGCGGCAGCCGCAGCAACAGCGGCTCGGCGCCGAGCTTCTCGAGCCAGCGCGTGTCGGTGAGCTGCGCCGCCTGGAGGCCCAACTCGGTGAACCGCTTGGCACCGCGATCGATCAACCCCTGGACACCGAACTTGCGGGCGAACCGCTCGAGCTCGCGCGGGCTGGGGGGGCGCTCCACCAGGTCCACGAAGTGCGTCCGAATGCGCCGCTCCGAAAAGAAGCGCAAGGCGGCGCGCGTGTCGGCGTTCTTCCGGACGCCGAACACCTGCACCTCGATCGGAGCCGTTTCAGCCCCCCGCGCCCAAAAACAGGTCGGCGATCCGCTCGGCGATCGTCCACGGGGTGCCACCGTTCCGGTTAGTCAGCACGATCACCGTAAGCCGACGGTCGGGAAACCGCTGGATCGCGTTGGTGAAGCCGCTGGTTTCCCCCGTGTGCCGCCAGCGACGCTCGCCGCGGTACTCGTCCACGAACCAGCCGAACCCGTACTGCGACACGGCGCCGCTGGGGAGCACGGGTGGTTGAGTGGCGATGCGCAGGGTGGCCCGGTCTACCAGCCGCTCCGATGCAAGCGCGCGATCCCACTCTACTAAGTCGTCCACCGAAGTGTACACGCCCCCGTCGCCCAGCGTCGCGCTCGTCACGCTCTGGTCGCTCGGGACGATGCGGCCCGAGTCGAGGGTGTACCCGTACGCCCGGCCCGGCACCGTATCGACGCCGTCTTCGTGCGCGACGGTGCCATGCATGCCGAGGGGGGCGAAGATGCGTTCGTGCAGCAGCGGCGCGAAGTGCGTGCCCGCCACGTGCTCCGCCACGAGCGCCAGGAGGCAATAGCCCGAGTTGCTGTAGCGGTACTGCGTGCCGGGCTCGAAGTACAGCGTGTCCCGCCGGGCGAGCAGATCCAGGACGTCACGATCCTTCACCTGCACCGTCTGGGTATCGGGGATCAGGTCTTCGTAGTCGGGAATGCCCGAGGTGTGATTGAGCAGGTGCCGGATGGTGACGCGCGAGGCGGAGGCGGGAAGCGCTGGAAGCAAGCCCCGCACATGATCGTCGTACTGCAACTTCCCGTCGCGCACCAGCAGCATGATCGTCATCGCGGTGAATTGCTTGGTGAGTGAGGCGAGGCGGTAGTTCGTGCCCGTTGTGGCGGGCACGCCGTGCTCCAGGTCGGCCACCCCGTACGCGCGGCGGAACAGCACCGCGCCGTCCCGAATCACGATCACGCTGGCGCCGGGAACGTTGACCCCCGCGTAATCGGTGAACAATCCGTCGACCGATAGACTGTCGCCGCGGGAGAAGCCGCCGCCGCTCGCACATCCGATCACGGCGGGCAGCAGCACGAGCAGGCAGCGCGCCTCAACTGCCGACAGAAAACCGCACCGCGCCGATATCCACCATCCCGGCGATCGTCGCCTCGAGCTCCGCCGGCCGCAGCCCCGCTTCTCGCGCCAGATCCTCGAGCGACTTTCGGCCGTCGGCGAGCTCGAACAGCGTAGCGATGGCCGTGGTTGTGCGGGCGACCGACACGCGCCCGTGACTCGAGCGCGCGATGAGCAGTCGCGTCGGCTCGCGCGGCGGCTGCGGCACCTCGCTCCACGGCTGGAGTAGCCGCGGCAACACGACCGGCAAATCGTAGGTCAGATCCAGCAGCATCGTCCCTTCCAC
Source organism: Gemmatimonadales bacterium (assembly GCA_036555485.1). Lineage (GTDB taxonomy): Bacteria > Gemmatimonadota > Gemmatimonadetes > Gemmatimonadales > GWC2-71-9 > DASTHG01. The sequence continues at coordinate 1,921 of DATBLG010000061.1, forward strand.
TCGCATCGGGGCGGACCACTGGTTCCTTCGCTTGGTCTCGTCCGGTGTCCCATCCCGCCACACCCGCGCTCCGGATTCGACGACCATCATCGCCTGCTCGTAGGTCAGGAGCTCATCCATGTACGGAATGCCCGCTGTCGTTCCACCTCGGACGTGATCCACGACGAGGCGTGCGACACCGACGGCGGACGCGCGGCTACCAAGCACCAGCTTGGGCAGCAGAGCCTCGAATCCCGCGTCGGTGAGAATTGCTTCCGGCGCCCGTCCGGTGATCCGCGCCAGTGCGCGCGAATACTTGAAGAAATGCACCAGGCGCTCGTGGTAGAAATGCCGCGCCAGGAACCGCGCGAAGCGGTCCACCCGATCCTGGTTGGCGAGCTCCTGGAGCCGCCACTCCGGGGAGCCGCGGAACGGCGCGTCCGCGAGCGCGCGGATGATCGTGTCCTGGACGGCGCGGTCGCCTGCAGGCCTCGACATCAGTTACCGAGGGCCTTCCGGATGCGCTCGACGCTCGCAAGCAGCACGTCGGCGCTCAGCGAAGGTGAAAAGGCGTCGAACGTGACGGCCCTGGCCTGGGGGCACCGCGCCACGGCGTACGCCATGAATTCGAGCATCGCATCCGCTGGCGCGGCGGGTGCGATCCAGGGGCCCTGGAGATCCCGGTCGTGCTCCACGCCGGCTACGTGCAGCTCGACTACTCGTTCCAGCGGAAAGTCGTCGAGAAACGTTCTGGGGTCGGCCCCGCGATAATGCGCCTCGAGCCAGACGTGCGGCAGGTCGAGCAGGAACCCCACTTCGGTGCGCTCGAAGAAACGCCGCAACCATTCCGCCTCGGGGATGCGACTTGCCGTCACGTCGAAGAACCCGGGGATGTTCTCCATCACGAGGGGCTGGTCGAGCCTGACCTTCAGGGCATTGGCATTGGTGACGAAGCGCTCGAGGAATTCCTCGGTGTAGAGCGGCGGAAAGACGTAGTTGAGGTTGTACGTGCCGTCCTCGGTGTGCAGGCACTGGAAGTGCTCGGCGACCCATGGCGTCCGGTACAGCTCGGCGAGCGATCTGGCGCGGGCGATGGCCCGCTCGTCCAGGGGTTCCGATAGCTGCCCCAGGTAGTCATGCAACAGCAGGGTGTAGCGGGCCTTGATCCGTGGCCACCAGGGATCGTCCCCTCGCGGCGGGTCGGCCATCGCGAGATGATCGATGCCGGTGGCCTGGGCGAGTTCGGCGCCCAAGTGGGGGTTGTAGAATGCGCCGACCATGAGAGCCGCCATCGGCCGTCAGCCCTCAGCTTTCAGCTTTGACAAGGTCCTGCTCCACCATCTGATCGACGAACACCTTCACTTGCGCTGCCACCATCGGCTGTCGTTCACTGTCGGTCCACTCCGCGGCGATCGACTCGGCCGTTTGGGTGCCGTCCAGGTGCTCGACGATGAAGCGTTCGCGCGGACCCCATTCACCCGCTGCCTGGAGCGCCTTCGTGGTGGCCCGCGGGAGTCGAAACGCTTCCGCGACGATGCCGTCGATGTCCGCGACGACACTCTGGGCCAGCGGCCCCACAAGGGCGGCCAGGTTCTCTTCAACCTGCCGCCGGTTTCGGGCGCCCGCCAGCACGACCGTCACCCCATCCCGCGCGAGCACCCAACGCAGCGCCAGTACGGGCAGCGACACCCCGGCCTGGTGGGCCAGTGGAAGCAGTCGCTCGATCACCGAGCGGCGCCGGGCAAATTCGCGCCCCTTGAACCAGTAGATCTTGGCCCGATGGTCGCTGGGCGGAAACTCGGGCGGCGAGACGAATTTCCCGGTCAGCAGGCCGGCCGCGAGGGGGCGATACGCGAGGAAGGCCAGATCGCGCTCGCGACACAACGGCAGCTCGCGCTCCTCGACATCCCGGTCGAACAGGTTGTAGGCGGCCTGGTAGGATACGACCGGGGCGAGCTCGAGTGACCGCTTGAGCTGCTGGTGCGTCGCGTTGCACACGCCGATGGCGCGTGCTTTCCCTTCCTCCTGGAGCGCGTGCAGGGTCTCGAGCTGCCACTCCCAACGCTGCAGCGTTTCGTGCAGCTGCACGAGGTCCACGTATTCGGTGTCGAGGCGCCGCAGCGAGTCTTCCAGTGAGCGCCGTGGGTCGTCGTGCGGCCCGACCTTGGTCGCCAGAGTGACGCGGTCTCGGTGGGGCTTCAGCGCGCGGCCCAGCAGGCGCTCGGCATCGCCGCCGCCGTACGTGGGTGCGGTATCGAAGAACGTGATCCCGCGCTCCTGGGCAAGCTGAATCGTGGCCAGGCGCTCGGCTGCGTCGCCCGCGTCGCCCGCGTCGCCCCAGCCCGATCCGCCCACCCCCCACGCGCCGAAACCAAGGACCGGCGTAGGGCCAATAAGAAGGGGCCCGAAATTCATCCGGGCCCCCTCGTGCGTCTAGCGTGATTCAGGCGTGGCAGGTGGGAACGAGCTCGGTCGTCTCGACGATTTCGGGACGATGGCAGCTCGGCACCAGCTCCTGAGTCTCGACGATCTGCATGATTTGCCTCCACGGAGGTTGAGGTGTGTGAACGTGGTCGGAAAACCATACGGGTTGCCGGAACACCCGTCAACCCGTAAGTCTCCCCTTTGTGAAACCGAAAACGGGTTCCAGGGTTCCATGATCCCCGTCCACGTGCTGCTGACGGAAAACACGATCGCCGAGGACTTCGTGTCCTCGTTTGCGGCCCGCAGGCTCGCTGAGAAATTTTTTTATTGGTTCCCGCTTTCCGTGCGGGCCTGGCTGGCGCTCTGCTCCGACGGCGCGTACCGGAATTTCGTTCGCTCCCACTCGCTCATCTCGCAGTCCGCCAAAGACTTGGGGCGGCACATCCAGCATGCGTCCCTGGAAGTGCTGAGTCTCGGATCAGGGCAAGGTGACAAGGACCTGATTCTTTTGCGCTCGCTGGTGGAGCAGGGGATACGGCTACGCTATCTGCCCGTGGACGCGAGCCAGGCACTGCTCGAGATGGCCTGCGGTGGAGCCCTCGCGGCGGGCATCTGGGCCCAGGCCACCAAGGCCGATTTCACGCACGCCGATCATTTGGCGGCGCTGACCCCGGTCGGAGACACGCCACCGCGCCTGGTGCTGCTGCTCGGCAACACCCTGGGAGCTTTCGATCCACTCGCCCTGGCCCGGTCGCTGCGCGCGCTGCTGCGTGAGGAAGACCTGCTGCTGGTGGATGGTGAGATCTACGCCGGCGGTCAGACCGTGGCGGGTTACGACAATCCGCTGAATCGGCGCTTCGCATGGGCGCCGCTGCATGCCGTGGGGATCGGGGATGCGGACGGAACGATCGTATTCGAGGACGTCACCGACGACCGGCTCGTCGGGCTGCATCCGCTGCGCAAGCACTTCCATGCCACCCGCGACGTGGCGGCACGGCTGGGCGGCGAGACGCTCGGGATTCGTGCCGGGGAGCGGCTGGAAATGAACCACTCCTACAAGTATGGAGCCGACACGTTTCTGCGGATCCTCGACGAAGCAGACTTTGCCGTGCGGTGGCGCGCCCTGAGCGACGACGGGCGTTTCCAGATGGTGCTGGCAGCGCCACAATGACGCCTGTCCTCGAAGTACGCGGGGTCGGATACCAGTTGCCGAGGGGTGGGCGGTCCCTCGTCACGGATGTGCACTTCAGCGTGGGGGCCGGCGAGACACTCGTGCTGCTGGGCCGAAGCGGATCGGGAAAGACCACCACCCTGAAGCTCGTCAATCGCCTGCTCGAGCCAACCGCAGGGGAGATCCACATCGCCGGCCTGGTGACCCGCGAGGCGGATCCGCACCGCCTGCGGCGCGGGATTGGGTACGTGATCCAGGACGTCGGATTGTTCCCCCATTTCACCATCGAGCAGAACGTCGGCCTCGTCCCACGGCTTGAAGGTTGGACACCCGACCGGGTCGCGGCCCGCGTGCGTGAGTTGTTGACCCTCGTGGGGCTCGACCCCGACCGCTTCGCCGGACGTCGTCCGCACGAGCTATCCGGCGGCCAGCGTCAGCGCATCGGCGTGGCACGCGCCCTCGCTGCCGACCCTCCGCTGCTGCTCATGGACGAACCGTTCGGGGCCCTCGACCCCATCACCCGCGTCGAGCTGCAGCGAGAGTTCAAGCGGCTCGAGGAGCAGCTCCGCAAGGCGGTGGTGTTCGTGACGCACGACGTGCGCGAAGGCCTGCTGCTCGGCACGCGGATCGGCCTGATGCAGGACGGTCGACTGGTGTTCGTGGGCACCCCGGGGGAATTCCGTCGCTCCGACCACCCCGAGTGCCGGGCGTTTCTGGAGGCGGCGGCATGATAAAGCGAATGCGGAATGCGGAATGCGGGATGCGGAATTGCAGGATGGGGCTCGTGCCCTGGGACGAGGCACGACATCTCCCTGAAAAATTCGCATTCCGCATTCCGGAATCCGCATTGGGAAGGGCTGGGTAGGGTGGACGTGCTCCGTTTCTACGCCGCCAATAGCCGCGAGGTCCTGGGACTCCTGGGAGAGCACCTGGTACTCGTCCTCGTGTCTACCACGATCGCCGTGGCGATCGGCGTCCCGCTCGGCATCCTGCTCACGCGTCGTCCCGGCTGGCGCCGGCCGATCCTGGGATTCGCCAACGTCTGCCAGACGATCCCGAGCCTCGCGCTGTTCGGGTTTCTCATTCCCCTGCCGTTCATCGGCGGCGTGGGGGCACGAACGGCGATTGTGGCCCTCGTGGTCTACGCGCTGCTGCCGATCGTGCGCAATACCTACACGGGCATCGTGAGTGTCGATCCGGCGGTCCGTGAGTCCGGTCGTGGGATGGGGATGACGGACCGTGAGCTGCTCGTGATGGTCGAGCTGCCGCTCGCCGCGGGGGTCATTTTTTCCGGGATTCGGGTGGCCACCGTCATTGGCGTCGGCGTGGCGACGATCGCGGCGGCGGTGGGTGCCGGCGGTCTCGGGGTGTACATCTTCCGCGGCGTGTCGGTGGTGGACGACACCCTGATCCTGGCGGGGGCGTTGCCGGCGGCGCTGCTCGCGCTCGCCGCGGACGGACTGCTCGGGCTGGTCGAACGGAGGTTCGCGTGGCGCTGAACAACGAGAGGGGATTGGCACGGGATGGTAGCGGTGGCCGAGTGGAGCGGGCGTCGGAGCGTCCTCGCGCCTGCTCCACTCGGCCACCGCTATTGCGTCTTTCACTGGTCGCCCTCGTTACGCTGTCGTCCTGCGCCCGTGGCGACCGCATCGTCGTGGGCGCGAAGAACTTCACCGAATCCGACCTGCTCGCCGAGATCGTGGCCCAACAGCTCGAGCGCCGTACCGGACTGCCTGTGGGACGGAAATTGCACCTCGGCGGCACCTTCGTGTGCGATCGGGCGATCAAGTCGGGGGACATCGACCTGTACGTCGAGTATACGGGCACCGCGTACACCGCGGTGCTGAACCACTCTCCGGGACCTTCAGCCGACAGCGTGTATCAGGCTGTCTCCGAGGAGTACAGCAGGCACTGGGGCCTGGTCTGGACGGCGCCATTCGGGTTCAACAACACCTTCGCCATAGCGGTGCGACAAACCGCTGCCGACAGCCTTGGGCTGCGCACCATCTCGGATCTGGCGCGCATCGCACCACAGTGGAAGGCCGGCTTTGGCTACGAGTTTCTGAACCGGGCGGACGGATTCACGGGCTTGGCCACCACGTACGGGCTCAAGTTTTCCGCGCCGCCCACCGCGATGGATCTCGGACTTACCTACCGCGCGCTGGCCGAGGGCCAGGTGGACGTGATCGCGGGCAATTCGACCGACGGACAGCTCGAGGCGCTCCACCTCGTGGCGCTCGAGGATGACCGGCATTACTTCCCGCCCTACGAGGCCGCTCCGGTGGTCCGGGGAGCGGTGCTCGAGCGCCATCCGGCCGTGCAGCGGGCGCTCGCCGAGCTCGCGGGGAAGATCGATGACGCCGAGATGCGCCGGCTCAACGCGCTGGCGGACGTCGAGCATCGGGATCTCCGCGAGATCGCCCGTGACTGGCTGGCCCGGACACTGCCATGAGCCCGCGCATGCGCGTGGTGGCGGCCGCCGTGCTGTTTTCCTCAGGTGGCACCGCCATCAAGCTGTGCGGGTTCGGCCCATACCAGCTGGCAGCAGGGCGGGCTCTGGTCGCGGCGTTCGCGATGGTCGTGCTCATCCCGGAGGCGCGGCGCGGCTGGAGCTGGCGCGCGCCAGTGATCGGCCTGGCCTACGCCTGCGCTGGCCTGCTGTTCATCCTCGCGAATAAACTCACCACCGCGGCTAGCGCGATCTTCATTCAGGCGACCAACCCGTTGTTCATCCTCGCGCTCGCGCCCGTGTTGGTGGGTGAGCGCGTCACCAGGCGCGACCTCGAGTACATGGCGGTTCTGGTGGTGGGGATGGCCCTGCTCTTGTCGGCTCCGGGGCGCAGCTTCGCGACCGCGCCGAACCCGGTCCTCGGGAACGCCCTCGCGGCCGGTTGCGCGCTGAGCTGGGCCCTGACGGTGATCGGCTACCGCTGGGTGGCGCATCGTGGACCCGCAGGAACCGGGGCCGTCGCCGCCGCTGCGATCACGGGGAACGCGATCGTCTTTCTCGTGGCGTTGCCGCTGGCCCTCCCGCTCGAGCGCGGCACGCCAGGCGACTGGTTTGTCGTCGTCTACCTCGGGGTGTTTCAGCTCGCGCTGGCGTATGTATTCCTGTCGCGCGCCGTCACTCAAGTGCGCGCCCTCGAAGTGGCGTTGCTGATGCTGGTCGAGCCGGTACTGTCCCCGATCTGGGCCTGGCTGGTCCATGGGGAGACGCCGGGGATCCGCCCGATTCTGGGCGGAGTCGTGATCCTCGCCGCGACCGCCTGGCACGCCTGGCGTGAGCCGCCGCGTGTTGCGCTGCCGGCCCCGGCGCTCGAAGGATGAGCGCCCGCATCATCCGCACCTATCTCCTCATCACGGGGCTATTCAACCTCGCGGCCTCGCTCATTTGGGGCGTCGACACGCTGTTCAAGCTCGACGCAGGGCTCGACATCTTCCAGGTGATGCTCACCAACGCCGCGTTCACCCTCGGGATGGTGGTGTTCGAGATCCCGACTGGAGTGGTGGCGGACACGCTGGGCCGGCGCATGTCGCTGTTGCTCTGCATCGCCACGCTGTTTGTGGCCACGCTGCTCTATGTGACGACCGCCTGGCGCGGGTGGGGCTTCTGGCCGTTCATGGGTACGTCGGTCTTGCTGGGCCTCGGCTACACGTTCTACACGGGCGCGGTGGATGCCTGGTTGGTGGACGCGCTCAAGGCGACCGGCTACACCGAGCCGCTCGAACCGGTATTCGCGCAGGGGCAGATGGTGTTCGGCGCGGCGATGCTCGTCGGAACGCTGGGCGGCGGGTTCCTGGGCCAGATCCACCTCTACGTTCCATATCTCGTGCGGGCCGCCATCTTTGTGCCGCTGTTCGGAGCGGCATGGCTCGCGATGGTCGAAATCGGTTTCACGCCGCGGGCGCTCGACTGGCGGCGCGTCCCCGCCGAGCTGCGACGCGTGTTCATCGAGGGAATGGATTACGGGCTGCACCATCCAGTGGTTCGACCGGTGATGCTCGCCTCGTGTGTCAACATGAGCTTCATGATCTTCGGGTTCTACAGCTGGCAGCGGTATTTCCTCGACCTGCTCGGTCGCGATCTCATTTGGGTATCCGGTCTCATCGCCGCCCTGCTGTCGCTATCGATGATCCTCGGGAACGCGTTGATGCGGCCATTGTCCCGCATCGTGCGGACGCGGACCGGCCTCCTGATCGGCTCGATGGCGATCCAGGCGGCCATGGTCGTGCTCTGCGGGGTACTCGGGCTGGGAGTGACGGCAGGGGAACACCAAACCGTGCCCGCCCGGTTCATCGCTGTGGTGGGGCTGTACCTCGTGTATGGCGTCGCCCTGGGTGTTATGGGCCCGGTCAAACAGGGCTACCTGAACGCCCACATCCCCTCGACCAACCGCGCGACGATCATTTCGCTCGATTCGTTCTTCGCGAACCTGGGCGGCGTCGCCGGGCAGTCGGGGTGGGGCTACCTCGCCCGAGCGCGTTCGATCGCGGAGGCGTGGGTCGGCGCCGGAGCCACGCTGTTCATTGGCGTGCCGCTCTACTGGTGGGCCCGGAGGAGGGATCGGGACCTGGACTCTTTCGAGACGTCGAGACGTCAGAATGGCGCCTGAGCGTCTATTTGCCCTTGAACTTGGGTAGCTCGCTTCGGTGCCGCTTCAGGAATTCCTCGTAGAGGTGACTGTCGGTGTAATCCCGCATCTCGCAGATCTGCTGGCCCCGGAACGTGAGGATGGCGCACGTCCGCTGGTCCAGCACGTCCTGCGGACTGCTCTTCAGCCAGCTGCGCTCGCGGATCTCCACGATCACGCGATCGTCGGCATCGTACCAGGTGCGCCACACGTCCTCGTAGCCCCAATCGGCGGCGCCGAGGCCCTGCTCGCGGTTGTTCATCGAGCGGATCACCATGTCGCGGCCGCGCCATTCACCGCCGATCGGCGGCGTGCCGGCGCACCAGTAGACAATGTCCTCGGTGAAGTACGAGGCGACCTCGTCCATCTTGCCCGCGAACAGCGCCTTCTCGTAGGCCTTCGCTACCTCCATACGCGTGCTCATACCGCCGCCCCCTCCGGCATGGTGACAGGGTTGGCCTTGCGACCGGCCCGCTCCATCGGCCGGTCCATCTCGGACTTGTGTTCGTCGAGGATCTTCCAGAACTCCACGGCGCGCCCGGCCAGCTCCCGTGATGCCACGGCGAGCGCCTCGCTCATTTTGACCTGGCGCACGTTGTTCTCCATGTCCTCGGCGTCCCAGCCGCGGGAATGGGCGATGAACGGAAACGGCGGGAACATGAAGCCCAACTCCGACCAGAAGGTGAACATCGACCCGGCTACCCCCTGGATGTTGTCCTGGCCGCCCGTGATGATGAACGCCGCGACCTTGTGCTTGATCAGGACCGTGTTGTGGATCGTGACCTGATTCTGCACGCAGTTCAGCCGCTCGACCATCTTGTCGTACAACGACGACGCGTTCCCCCAGCGGATCGGCGTGGAGATCAGCACCACGTCCGCCCAGTTCACGAGCCCCTCGTACACCGCCGTCAGCTGGTCGTCTGGATCGCGTTCGGTGATGGCGCACGGCCAGGTGCAGGCGTGCGACGCCTTGGAGTAGTTCCCCTCGCAGTGGCGGAACGTCAGGTCGCGCAGCTGGATGGTCTGGGTGTCGGCGTGCAGCGTGTCCTTCGCGTGGCGCATCGCATGCTCGAGCAGGGCATCGGAGGTCGAAAAGCGAGGATTGGCGGCGTCCATCGCGGTGGTCGATATGCCAAGCACTCGCGGCGGTGCGCCGGCGGGCCTTGCCTTCGGGGTGAGCAACGGATGTGGCTCGTGCTTGATGACCTTCCGGGGCGTGATCGGCGGGGTCTGCACGTAGACGCCGTCCGGGCGCTCCTCGATCGCGTACACCGCGGCAGCGTCCTCGCCGTATCCTTCGGGCCCCTTACCGGTTTCGAGGCTGTATTCCCAGCCGTGCCAGGGGCACATCACGAACTCGCCCCGCACCCGGCCCTCGCACAGCGGGCCGCCCTTGTGATTGCAGGTGTTGGAGATCGCGCGAAACCGACCTTGATAGGGAAACACCGCGATCGTATGCCGGTCGACCTTCACGGCGAACGGGGCGCGGGCCAACAGCTCGTCCTTCGTGCCGAGGCGATGCCACGTGCTCATGGGAGCTCCGGAAAAAGGCTGCGGATAACGTATCCCCGAGCGCCGGTGCTTGCGACGGGTAGATTCCCCGCCCATGCCGACCTCGTCTTCGCGCCCGCGACTGTTCGTCATTTGGCTCACGATTCTCATCGACCTGATGGGGTTCGGCATCGTGATGCCGATCCTCCCGTACTACGCCCAGCGGTTCGGCGCGCACGGGCTTGGCTACGGCGCGCTGGTCGGCGCCTTCTCGCTGATGCAGTTTCTCGCTACCGCGCTGCTCGGCCGGCTCTCCGATCGAGTCGGGCGGCGGCCGATCCTCCTCACCACGATGTTGCTCAACGCGGCGGGCTACGTGTTGTTCGCGTTCGCCCCGTCGTACTTCCTGCTGCTGGTGTCGCGACTCGTCTCCGGTTTTGCGGGCGGCAATATCTCCGCCGCCCAGGCCTATGTCGCCGACATCACGTCCGCCGAGGACCGTTCGAAGGGCATGGGGTTGATCGGCATGGCGTTCGGTCTCGGCTTCATTATCGGCCCCGGGATCGGGGTGCTCGCGGCGCATTACGGCGGCCATGCCGGCCCCGGACTCGTGGCGGCGGGGCTGTCCCTCGTGAACCTCGTTTCGGCCTACTGGATTCTCCCCGAATCGCTCAAGCAGGAACACCGCTCGGCGCGGGACATCTGGCCGTTCGGCCACATGGCCGAGGCACTGGCCCACCCGGAGCTGCGCGCGCTGATGCTGGTGTGGGCCATCGCCCCGTTCGCCTTCGCCGGCTACACCGTCGCTCTGCCGCTGTGGGCGGCGGCTTCGCTCGGGTGGGAGGAAAAGCAGTTGGGCGCGTTTTTCGTGGTGGTGGGCGCGGTCGCGGCCATCGTGCAGGGCGGGCTGTTCCGCCTGCTCACCAAGCGCGTAGGGGACCGTGCGCTCCTCATCGCGGGGATGTTCGGGATGGCGCTCGCGATTGGCGCCGTCCCATTCCTGGCGAGCACCGGCGCCGTGTACGCCTGGACCGTCGTGCTGGCGTTCTCGAACAGCATCATGTCGCCCGCGGCGTCGGGTCTGGTCTCGACCTTCGCCGCCGCGAACGAGCAAGGCACGGTCCTGGGCGTCGCACAATCGCTGGCGGCGTTGGGCCGATTTTCCGGTCCGGCAGCGATCGGGGCCACGTATGACTCGATCACGCCGAAGGTTGCGTTCCTGGCCGCGGCGGGGGTGATGCTCGTCGGGTGGGCCGTGTCCCTGGGTGTGCCACACCCCGCGGGGGGGAGTCGGCCCAGTAGCCTTGCGCCGGGAGCGGGGTAGAATTCCATCGAAACCAACCATCGAGGAATCCATGTCGGGCCGTTATCAGTCGCTGCTCACCGTGTTCGCCCTCGCGTGTGCCTCCACCCTCGCCGCCCAGAATCCACCCGCCCCCCCACAACCAGGCCCGAACCACGCCAAGCTCGGGTTCTTCGCGGGCCGCTGGAATTCGGAAGGTGAGATGAAGCCGGGCCCGATGGGCCCGGGGGGAAAGACCACGGGCACCAATGTCTGCGAATGGTTCCAGGGCGGGTTCCATCTCGTGTGCCGCTCGGAGGGGACCTCTCCGATGGGGGCCATGAAGAGCATCGGCATCCTGGGCTATGACACCGATCGGCAACGGTTCACCTACTACGGCGTCGATAATTCCGGGATGGGCGCCGGCGACATGGCGTACGGTCAGGTGTCGGGCGACACCTGGACGTGGGAAGGGGAGACGGTGATGGGTGGACAGGCCGTCAAGCAACGCTACGTCGCCAAGCAGCTGTCGCCGGATTCCTACTCGTGGGAGTTTTCGATGTCATTCGCGGGTGGGCCCTGGACGGTTGGGGGCACGGGCACGGAAACGCGCGCTAAGTAGAGGTTTCGAGCCGGATGCGCCGGGTGTTCCCCCGGTGCATCCGGCTAGACGAGCTTTTCTCGCCGCCACATATTCCCGATTCCCCATGCAGGAGAATCCGCGCGTATGCGCGTCTACAAGACAGGCGAGATTCGCAATGTGGCGGTCGTCGGCCACGGCGCGAGCGGCAAGACCTCCCTCGTCGACGCCCTCGCGTTCGTGGCCGGCACCAGCAAGCGCCATGGGTCCGTGAAAGATGGGACCGCCCTCACCGATTACACCGCAGACGAAATCGAGCGCAAATACTCCATCAACCTGGCACTCGCAGTGGCCGAGTGGATGGACACGAAGCTCAATCTCATCGACACTCCGGGCTACCTCGACTTCACCGGCGACGCGCTTGCGGGGATCTGGGCAGTCGACGGGGTGGTGGTGGTCGTCCCCGCGACGGCGGGTGTCGAGGTGGGAACCGAGAAGGTTTGGGAGTACTGCGAGCGGCGCGGCGTGCCGCGGATGTTCTTCGTGTCGCTCATGGACAAGGAGCACGCGGACTTCGAGAAGGTGTTCACATCGATTAAGGAGCGGCTCACGCCCAAGGTGATCCCGGTGGAGATCCCGGTTGGAGAGGGACCGGAATTCCACGGGATCATCAACCTGTTCTCGAAGAAGTGCCATCTGTACAAGAAGGGGACGAAGGCGGGGGAGTACGATGAGGTGGACGTGCCCGCCGAGTACCAGGAGCGCTTCGCGAAATACTCGCAGGAGCTACTCGAGAGCATTGCGGCAACCGACGATACGCTGCTGGAACGCTACCTGGGAGGCGAGGAGATCGGGCGCGACGAGGCGATCCGCGCGCTGAAAGCCGGCATGCTGAAGGGGGAGATCTATCCATTGTTCTGCGGCGCCGCCGAGCTGACGTACGGCACGCGGGCGCTGCTGTCGAAACTGGTGGAGTTGTGCCCGTCGCCGGCCGAGCGGCCGCCGGTCGAGGGTCAGAAATGGGGCAGCGCGGAACGGATCACGCTCCAGCCGGCCGACACGGCGCCGTTCGTGGCGCAGGTGTTCAAGACCATCTCCGAGCCGCATGTCGGCGACGTGACGTTCTTCCGCATCTACAGCGGGAGCGTCAAGAACGGCCAGGACGTGTACAACGCGCCGCGCCAGGCGGTGGAGAAGCTGAATCACCTGTGTGTGGCGGTGGGGAAGGAGCGCACCGAGGTCGCGGAGCTGCACGCGGGGGACATCGGGGTCGTAGCCAAATTGCGCGACACGCACACGAACGACACTCTGTCCACTCAGGCGGCGCAGATCGTCCTGCCCAAGATCCCGTTCCCCGAGCCGATCATCGCGGTATCGGTCGAAGTGAAGCAACGCGGCGAGGAGGACAAACTCTCGACCGGGTTGCACAAGTTGCACGAGGAGGATCCGACCTTCCACCACGAATACAACGGGGAGCTCGGCCAGACCCTGATCCGGGGCCTGGGGGAGCGGCACCTCGAGATCGTCGTCGGCCGGCTGGCCCGGAAGTTCGGCGTCCACGCGCAGATCGGGAAGCCGAAAATCGCTTACCGCGAAACGCTGCGGGGCAGAGGCGAGGGGCAAGGGAAGCACAAGAAACAGACCGGCGGCCGCGGCCAATACGGCGACTGCTGGATCCGCGTC
>DATBLG010000013.1:0-23471 GCA_036555485.1 Gemmatimonadales bacterium
TGGCCGCTGTGGTGAAGGCGGGTTACGGGGCGAAACTGGCCGGGTGAAATTCAGTTGTCAGTTGTCGGTCCTCAGCCACCACGGAACGCCGACAACTGACAACTCTCAATACGCTCCCCTCACCTCGTGCGCCGGCTCTACCTGCTGGTGCACTTCCGCCAGAAACCGTTTGGCGTGGCGATCCAGCTCCGACTCCCCCATTTGGTCGGTGGTCACGTCCACGAAGGTGTAATGCCCACCCTCCGCGCGCGCCGACACCGTGATCCGGCCGATGGCGCCGCTGTAGCCCAAGCGACGCGGTGCTTCCTCGGATGGCGCTAGCCGCGCACCGAAATAGCGCTTGGCCGCCTCGAGCACCGCGTCGGGAGACAGGCTGGTCCGATGAAAATACCGCATGGGCTCCTCGGTCAGGGTGTCAGGTCGCCCACGCGGGCGTCCAGCGCCGCAATCGCAGGCTGTTCAGCACTACACTGAGACTCGACCACGCCATTGCCGCGCTCGCGATCACCGGCGAGAGCAGCAGGCCGGTGACAGGATACAACACACCGGCCGCAATGGGGATCCCCAGCAAATTGTAGACGAACGCCCAGAACAGGTTCTGGCGGATGGTCGTGAGGGTGCGGCGCGACAGCGTGATGGCGGCCAGAACACCGCGCAGGTCGCCCCGGATGAGTGTCACGTCCGACGCCTCTATCGCGATGTCGGTGCCTGTGCCGATCGCGACGCCGACGTCGGCCTGGGCAAGTGCCGGCGCATCGTTGATCCCGTCACCAACCATTGCGACCACCGCGCCGCCCCGCTGCACCTTCTTGACGAAGTCGGCCTTTTGCGAGGGGAGCACTTCGGCGGTCACCGCGTCGATCCCGACCTCTTTGGCGACGGCCTCGGCGGCGCGCTTCGAGTCGCCCGACACCATCTGCACCGTGAGCCCCATCGCTTTGAGCCGGGCCACCGCCTCTTTCGCGGTCGGTTTGATCGGGTCACTGATCGCGATCACCGCGTGCGCGGTGTTGTTCACCACCACCACAACGGGCGAGCGTCCCTGCGCCGAGAGGCGGTCAGCGTCCTGGGCCAGGCTGCCCAGCTCGAGACTGCGCTCGCGCGCGTGACGCGCCGAGATCACCTCCACGATGCGCCGGTCGACGGTGCCGCGCACGCCACGACCTTCCATCGCTGCAAACTTGTCCACGGGGAGCAACAGCACCATGCGGTCCTGCGCCGCCTTGACGATCGCCTGCGCCAGGGGGTGTTCGGAGCGCTGCTCGACCGACGCCGCCCACCGCAGCACTTCGGCTGCCGCCACCGGGGTGCCGTCCGGCTTGCGGGCGGTGACGATGTGGGTGATCGCTGGTCGCCCTTCGGTGATCGTGCCGGTCTTGTCGAGCAACACGGTGGTGACCTTTGACAGGCGCTCGAGCGCCTCCCCGCCGCGGATCAGGATCCCCTGCTCGGCGGCGCGGCCGGTGCCGACGAGAATCGCGGTCGGCGTGGCGAGCCCGAGCGCACACGGACACGCGATGATCAGGACTGTCACCAGCGCGATGGTGGCGTACAGGAGCGCCGGTGCCGGCCCCACGTCGAACCACACCACGAACGCGGCGATCGCGATCGCGATCACGACCGGCACGAACACGCCCGCTACGCGGTCCGCAAGGCCCTGAATCGGCGCCTTGGAGGCTTGCGCGTCCTCGACCATGCGGATGATCTGTCCCAACGCCGTGTCCTTCCCGACGCGCCCGGCCCGGAAAGTGAAACTGCCGGTGGTATTCAGCGTGCCGCCGATGACCTCGTCACCGGGGCGCTTCACAATCGGCATCGGCTCGCCTGTCAGCATCGATTCGTCCACCGCCGACGAGCCCTCGGTGATGCTGCCGTCGGTGGGGATCCGCTCACCGGGCTTCACCACGACGAGATCGCGCACTTCGACCGCGGCGACCGAGACGTCTTGCGTCGTGCTGCCGCGCATCACGTGGGCGACAGCGGGCGTCAGGGCAGCCAGGCGGCGGATCGCCGCCGACGTACGCCCTTTGGCGCGCGCTTCGAGCAGGCGGCCGAGAAGCACCAGCGCGATGATTGCGGCAACGGCTTCGTAGTAGACGTCGGCGGGGAGCCCCGCGCGGTGAAACAGCCCCGGGGCCACCGTCGCCACCACCGAATAGAGGAACGCCGCACCCGTCCCCACCGCGATCAGCGTATTCATGTCGGCAGTCCGGTGCCGCACCCCACTCCACGCGCCGCGAAGGAACTGCCCACCCGACCAGAGCAGCACGGGCAGGGTGAGAACGCCGAGGACCAGCTTGAGCGAGGTATCGCCGAACTCGAGCTGCGCCCCGGTGGCAACGGCGTCGCGTAGTCGAATGGCGAGCGGCATGAGCAGCCGGCCCAGGAGGTCCACGTCCTTGAAGGACGCGGAGGCGTCCCCGCGGTGCTCCGCCATCAACAGCATCGAGCCCAGCATGGAAACCACCGCCACCACTGCCGCCACGGCGAATTTCCAGGTGAGCGCTCGCACCTCCCGCTGACGCGCCAGGGACTCGCGCTCCACCGGGTCCTCGGCGGCGATCGGCTCGGCCACCCGAAACCCAGCGGTGCGGACCGCCTCCTCGAGCAGCTCCGCAGTGACGACCCCCGGTACATACGAGACGGTGACGGACTCCGTCGCCTGGTTGGCGGTGGCGCGGATGACGCCGTTCACCGCGGCCAGTTGCCGCTCGAGTGCCACGACGCTCGGAGCATAGTGCAGGTCGACCACGCCGAAGGTCACGCTGGCCTGCCCGCATTGGTAGCCGGCGTCGCGCACCGACTTCACGAGCTGGGCCACGCCGATCTGGGTGTTGTCGTAGTCGACGGCCGCCTTCGCCGTCGCATAGTTCACCGTCGCGCTGGCGACGCCGCGGGCCCGGCCGAGCGCCTCCTGCACGGTCGCGGCGCACGACGCACAGCTCATCCCCTCGATCGGCAGGATGATGCGTTGCTTAGCCATGGGATTGGTGTGGCGATGCGGCGACGCGCCGGTCGGCGGCGGGCTCGACGACCAGCAGGCCTTTCAACATGGACATGCCGCACCGAAACGGGTACTCGCCGGGCTCGGGAGGCGTGAACTCGATGGCCGTGGTCTGGAAGGCAGGCAGCATCCGGTCGACGCCGAACTTCTCGAACACCACGCGCTCGGAGCAGTCGGCGGTCTCGTCGCGATAGAACAACAGCCGCACCGGCTTCCCCGCCTGGACCAGAATGGTGTCGGGGGAATAGCCGCCTCTGACGGTAATCGCGATTTCCTGTACGCCGCGCGTCAGCCGGGCGGCCGCCCCGGGCCGGCGTGAAAACAGGAAATACCACAGCACCCAGGCAATCGCGCCGACGCCGAGGACGGTGACGGCGAGCTGCGCCGCGGTCATGCTGGTCGCTCTAGGAAACCTCGATCCGCATCCGATAGAACGAGCGCCACACGAACACGATCGAGATCGCGAGAAATGCCGCGGCGAGCGCGCGGGTCAGTCCGACGCCGCGCTCAGTAGTGAGCGACACGGCCAGCTCCACGGCCAGCAGGCCGAACAGCGTCGTGAACTTGATGATCGGGTTCATCGCGACCGACGAGGTATCCTTGAACGGATCGCCCACCGTATCCCCGACCACCGTGGCGTCGTGCAACGGAGTCCCCTTCTGTTTGAGTACCGTCTCGACGACCTTCTTCGCGTTGTCCCACGCGCCGCCCGCGTTTGCCATGAAGATCGCCTGGAACAGCCCGAACAGCGCGATGGAGATCAGGTACCCGATGAAGAAATACGGCTCCACGAACGCGAAGGCGAGGGTCGCGAAGAACACCGTCAGGAAGATGTTGAACATGCCCCGCTGCGCGTACAGCGTGCAGATCTCGACGACCTTTTTCGAGTCGGCGACCGACGCCTTGGTGCTCCCCTCGAGTTTGATGTTCGCCTTGATGAACTCCACCGCGCGGTAGGCGCCGGTCGTGACCGCCTGCGTCGAGGCGCCGGTGAACCAATAGATCACCGCGCCACCCGTGATCAGCCCCAACAGGAATGGCGGGTGCAGAATCGAGAGAAACGCCAGGAGATCGGGCTGCAGCCCGCCGGTGAGCGCCACGATGATCGAAAAAATCATCGTCGTCGCCCCCACGACCGCTGTGCCGATCAACACGGGTTTCGCGGTCGCCTTAAAGGTGTTCCCCGCCCCGTCGTTCTCCTCGAGGTTCTCCTTGGCTCGCTCGAAGTCCGCGTCAAACCCGAAATCCTTCTTGATCTCGGCCTTGACGCCCGGGATCTGCTCGATCACGGACAGCTCGTACACGGACTGGGCGTTGTCGGTCACCGGGCCGTAGGAGTCTACGGCGATGGTGACGGGGCCCATCCCCAGGAACCCAAAGGCGACCAGTCCGAAGGCGAACACGGCGGGGGCCATCATCAGGCCACCGAGCCCCATGGTGCTGACGCCGTACGCGATGGCCATGAGCACCAGCATCGCCATCCCCAGCCAGTAGGCGCTGAAATTCCCCGCCACGAACCCGGAGAGAATGTTGAGCGAGGCGCCCCCCTGCTGTGACGACGTCACTACTTCTTTCACGTGCCCCGAGTTCATGGAGGTGAACACCTTCACGAGCTCCGGGATGAGCGCGCCGGCCAGCGTGCCGCAGGTAATGACCGTGGACAGCTTCCACCAGAGCGAGGGGTCGCCCCCCAACGTGGGGATCAGCAGCCAGGAAACGACGTACGTCAGTGCAATCGAGACGATGGATGTGAGCCACACGAGCGTCGTGAGCGGCGCCTCGAAGTCCATCTTGGACGCTGTGGCGTACTTCCGCCGGGTGAACGCCGCGTTGATGTAGTAGGACAGCCCCGAGGTCGCAATCATGATGATGCGCATCACGAAGATCCACACGAGTAGCTGCACCTTCACCAGCGGATCGTGCACCGCAAGCAGTATGAACGTGATGAGCGCCACCCCCGTCACGCCGTAGGTCTCGAACCCGTCGGCGCTCGGTCCCACCGAGTCTCCGGCGTTGTCGCCCGTGCAATCGGCGATCACTCCGGGGTTTCGGGCGTCATCCTCCTTGATCTTGAAGACGATCTTCATCAGGTCGGAGCCGATGTCGGCGATCTTGGTAAAGATCCCGCCGGCCACGCGCAGCGCCGCGGCACCGAGCGATTCGCCGATCGCAAACCCGATGAAGCACGGCCCCGCGTAGTCCCCCGGAATGAACAGCAGGATGAAGAGCATCATGATCAGCTCGACCGACACGAGCAGCATCCCGATGCTCATCCCGGCCTTGGTCGGGATCTCGTGACACGGATACGGCTTGCCCGTCAGGCTCGCGAACGCGGTGCGCGAGTTCGCGAAGGTATTCACCCGGATCCCGAACCAGGCCACGCCGTAGCTCCCCGCGATGCCGATCAAACTGAAGAGCAAGATGATCGCCACCTTGCTCGCCGGGAAACCCCGCACCACCGCGCCGGACGCGTCGACGGTGCTGGCCAGGCCGCCGAAGTACACCGCGGTGATCGTTCCGATGAACACCCAGAGTACGAGGATGAACTTCCCCTGCGTGACGAGATAGGTCTTGCACGTCTCGTAGATGAGCTCCGAGATCTCGCGCATCGACTGGTGCACGGGGAGGTTCTTCAGCTGGGTGTAGATGACCAGTCCGAAGAGCAGGCCGGCGGCGCACACGATCAGGCCCCAGACCAGCAGCCGGTGCCCGTCGATGCCGCCCAGGAACGTGGCCTGGCGCAGGTCGGGCAGCACCAGCGAGGCCTCTCCGCCCGCCGCATGCGGGGCGGCGGCCGGGGCACTCGGCGCGACCGGCTGCTGGGCAGCCGCCCCGCGGGCGGTCACGAGGCCGACGGTGATGGCCAGTGCCAGGGCGGCGAGCCACGGTGCCGCGCGGCGAACGATCGATTCGAACCGCTGCTTCATCGGACCAGATCTCCTGAAATCATGGAAGGAACGGCGGACGCGCCGCTCGGGCGCTCATTTCTCCCCGTACTCGTAGTATTCGACCCCGAGGTGGGTGATTTGCGCTTCCCCCATCAGCCATCGCAGGGTGTTTTTCAGTTTCGTCTGTTGGATGAACAAATCGTGCTCCGGGTACAACCCAGGGGCAAACTGCGGACTCTTGAAGTAGAACGACAGCCA
Source organism: Gemmatimonadales bacterium (assembly GCA_036555485.1). Lineage (GTDB taxonomy): Bacteria > Gemmatimonadota > Gemmatimonadetes > Gemmatimonadales > GWC2-71-9 > DASTHG01. The sequence continues at coordinate 6,151 of DATBLG010000013.1, forward strand.
CTCCTGGATCCCGGAGAGGCCGGCGCGTTGCGCCAGGTCGAAGAACAGGGCGAGGTCGAGGACGATTGGGGCCGCGAGGATCGAATCGCGACACAGAAAATCGACCTTGATTTGCATCGGGTAGCCGAGCCACCCGAAGATGTCGATGTTGTCCCATCCCTCCTTGTTATCGCCGCGGGGGGGATAGTAGTTGATCCGCACCTTGTGGAATACGTTGCCGTACAGCTCGGGGTACATGTCCGGCTGGAGGATGTACTCCAAGACCCCGAGCTTGGACTCTTCCTTGGTCTTGAACGACTCCGGGTCGTCGAGCACCTCGCCATCCCGATTGCCGAGGATGTTCGTCGAGTACCAGCCAGCGAGTCCGAGCATCCGCGCCTTGAACATCGGGGCGAGCACCGTCTTCATCATCGTCTGCCCGGTCTTGAAGTCCTTGCCGCCGATCGGGACCTTGCGATCTTCGGCGAGCTTCGTCAGCGCGGGGAAGTCCAGGCACAGGTTGGGGGCGCCGTTGGCGAACGGGACGTTCTCCATCAGCGCGGCCCACGCGTAGAGCATCGAGGGCGCGATCGCGGGATCGTTCTGTTCCATCGCCTGCTCGAACGCCGCGAGGGTCTGATGCACCGGTCCCGGCGTGATGAACACCTCGGTCGAAGCACACCAGACGAGCACCAGGCGATCGCAGCCCTGGGCCTTCTTGAAATTCCGGATGTCCTCGCGCAGCTGATCGGCCAGCTCGCGCTTGGTCTTGCCGCGCTTGACGTTGGTGCCCTGCAGCCGTTTCACGTAATTCTGATCGAAGACGGCCGGCACCGGCTTGATCCCCTTCAGAAAATCCGCGATCGGCTCGAGGTGGTCGCGCTCCAATACGCCCGCTTTGCTCGCGGCCGTGTAGGCATCGTCCGGGATCGGATCCCAGGCCATGAACACGAGGTCTTCCAGGCTCGCGAGCGGGACGAATTCCTTGATCCGCGGTGCGCGGCGATCGGTGCGTTTGCCAAGCCGGATCGTCGCCATCTGTGACAACGAGCCGATCGGCACCCCGCGGCCGCGCCGCACGTTCTCCACGCCCGCGACAAACGTCGTCGCGACGGCCCCCAGCCCGACGAGCAGCACGCCAAGTTTTCCCTTCGCGGGCGCGATCTCTCGGCGAGCGTCCTGTGACGGCACGATTCAGGTTCCTTTCCGGAGCGGCGCGTGCCCGGGCACGGTGTTCCGACGCCGCGGCGTGGGCTTCCCGGACGTCGTGGACACGGTCCTGGCGACGTGGACGACGCGCTGAATGACGGTGATCATGGTGACCAGGGCGAGGAGGGCGACGATCCAGAGGAGCAACCGCCCGTCCCGGCCGGCCCCGAACAGCAGCGTCGGGGCGCCCAGCACCAGCAGGCGCTCGGCGCGCGCGGCGATGCCCACCTTGCACTCGAGCCCCAGTCCCTCGGCCCGCGCCCGCGTGTACGACACGAGCATCGACGCCGTCAGGGCCACGATCGCGAGCATCACGCCGAGCACCATCTGGTTGGCCGGGAGCCCGCCGCGCATGAAGTACAACGCAATCCCGGCGAACAGCGCCGATTCACCCACCCGGTCCAGGGTGCTGTCGTAAAAGGCGCCGAACGTCGTGTTCATCCCGCCGAGCCGAGCCACCTGACCGTCGAGAATATCGAACAAACCGGAGAGCAGCAGCAGCAAGCCGCCCAGCCGGACCGAGCTCAGGGCGAACGCCACCGCCGAGCCCACCACGACCAGGGCGCCGAGCGTCGTAATCGCATTCGGGCGGATGTGTCCCTTGATCAGGGCGCGGACCACCGGCCCCGTCAAACGCACGAAGCCGTCCTTCACGGCTTGCGGGATCACATTCATAGCCGGAAGAAAGTAACAGGAGCGGGAACGGACGGAAGGGGTGAAACTCTCAGTAGACCAAATACTTGGCACGAAGTTGTCGGAACCGTTCGAGCGACTCCTCCCACGTGCGCCAGATGTCGCGCGCCGGCGTGCCCGCCTCGAGCGCCGCGCGCAATGATGGGCCGCCGGCAAGTCGATCGAAGGATTCCGGACGGAACTGGAACGGCGATGGCCGTCCGGCGACGAGCGCCGCCAGCAACGCCACAGCGGCACGCGTCGGGTCATACCTGCTCCGGTCGGTCACCCGGAAGCGCAGCCCCCGAACCACCATGCCGTCATGTTTTCCGTCCGTCGGTCCCCGCGGCGTGAACGAATCGATGGTGACGGCCACGCCGGTGAGCGCTTCCCCGGCGTCCGCGCGCAGGCGCTCGAGCACCGACGCGGCGTCGAGCCAGGGCGCACCGATCACCTGAAACGCCATCTCCGTCCCGCGGCCGACCGACAGGTTTGTCCCTTCGAACAGACACAAGCCGGGATAGTGCCACGCGCTCTCCAGGCTGGGCATGTTGGGCGACGGCTTGACCCAGGGCAGCCCAGTGGCATCGTAGGCCAGCTCGCGACGCCAGCCGCCGACCGGAACGATCGTGAGGTCCGCGCGCGGCGCGAGGAGGTCGGTGGCGAGACGGATCAACTCGCCCATCGACATGCCGTGGCGCATCGGATTGGGCAAGAAACCGACGAACTCCGAATCGGGATTGCCCAAGGTGTTCCGGACGTTCCCCTGCACCAGGTCACCGCCGATCGGGTTGGGCCGATCCAGGACGACGACCCGCTTCCCGCGCCGCGCCGCGTCCCGAATCAGCGAGACGGCCGTGGCCAGGTAGGTGTAGTACCGAGCACCGATATCCTGGAGGTCAACGAGCAACACGTCGACCGAATCGAGCGCCGCCCGCGCGACCGCGCGCGAGCCGCCGTACAGGCTGTAGATTGGAAGGCCGGTCGCCGAATCGGTCGCGTCGGGGAGACCGGGGCGATCCTCGAGCCCGCGGAACCCGTGCTCGGGCGAAAACAGCGCTGTCAGGTGGTGGCCGGCGGCGATCAAGACGTCCGCGTCGCGTCGGCTGGTTCGGTCGATCCCGGTGTGGTTCGTCAGCAGCGCGAGGCGCTTCCCCGTGATGAGATGCGTGGAGTCGTCGAGCAGAACCTCGATGCCCGGCCGAACGTGCGTCGGTGCAGGCGCCGCCGGGCCGGTACACGCTATGACTACCAACAGCCAGAGGTTATGCGCTCGCATTCCTTGATGGTCCTCGCACTGGTCGCGGCCTGCTCAACGACCGGGCCGGCCGCTCGCTGGGAGCGCCCCGCCCCGATTCGCGGCCCGACGGTGTCCGTGGACAGCTTACTCCGCTCCCTGAGCGTTCGCCAGAAGGTTGGGCAGCTGATCGTGCCGTGGTTGTCCGGGATCTATTCCGCGCTCGACGATTCGGCGTTCCTCGTCGCGACTCGGTGGGTCGATTCGCTCGAGGTCGGCGGCATCATCATTTCGGTCGGCTCGCCCTTTGACATCGCCGCGAAGTTGAACGTCCTGCAGGATCGCTCGCGCCACCCGCTGTTGATCTCCGCGGACCTCGAGTGGGGCGCCGGGATGCGCGTGGTGGGTGCCACGACGTTTCCGCAGATCATGGCCGCCGGCGCCACCGATGACCCGAAGGATGCGTACACCATCGGTGCCGCGGCCGCCCTCGAGGGTCGGGCGGTGGGGATCCACGTCAATTTCGCCCCAGCCGCAGACCTCAATAACAATCCGGCGAATCCGATCATCAATACGCGCTCCTTCGGCGAGGATCCGCGGGCGGTGGCGCGTCTCGTGACCGGATATGTGCACGGCCTGCATGACTACGGGATGCTGGCCACGCTGAAGCACTTTCCCGGTCACGGGGACACGCACACCGACTCGCACATTGGCCTGCCGGTGATTGCCGTGGACTACGCCCGCCTCGACACGCTCGAGCTGGTGCCGTTCCGCGTCGGCATCGACGCTGGAGCCGACATCGTGATGAGCGCCCACATCGCATTTCCGGCGCTCACTGGTTCGGACGACCCCGGCACCCTCTCCGCCCCCGTGCTCACCGGACTGCTGCGCGACTCGCTCCGTTTCCGCGGTCTCGTGGTCACCGACGCGCTCACGATGGGGGCGATCGTGGAGAAGTTCGGCGCCGGTGAGGCTACGGTGCGTGCGTTTCTCGCGGGGTCGGATCTCCTGCTGATACCCGCCAACCCGGACTCCGCGCTCGATGCCATGACGGCCGCCGTCGCGAATGGCCGGATCGCCATGGAACGACTCGACGCCTCGGTGCGACGCATGCTCGAGATCAAGCACCGGCTGGGGCTGTACACGCAGCGTACGGTGCCGCTCGCCGACATCATGGCAACGGTTGGGGCGAGGCGGTTTCAAACCGCCGCCCAGGATCTCGCGGTGCGCGCCCTCACGCTCGTGCGCGACACGGCCGGCACGCTGGGACGGTTGCGCGCCACCCGCACGAGTCTCGCGCTCATCGCCTACGCCGACGAAGGCAATGGCACCGTGGGCCAACACCTGGCGGACATCCTGCGCCAGCACGGTGACACGGTCGAATATTTCCGGCTGTGGCCCATGTCGGGGACGCTCTCGTATGATTCGGCGCGCACGGTGATCGACCGGAACCGAACGGTGCTGTTTGCCGCCAACGTGAAGCCGATCAGCGGGCGCGGCAACATTGCGTTGCCCGACTCCTTGGCCCTGTTGATCGAAGCGACCGATTCACTGCGGCCCACCATGCTCGTGTCGTTCGGGAGCCCATACCTCCTGAACCAGACGCCGCATGTGAAGACCTATCTCGTCGCCTGGAGCGGCGCGCGGGTGGCGGAGCGCGCGGCGGCGCGCGCCCTCCTCGGCCTCTCGCCCGTGGGCGGGCACCTGCCGATCCGCGTGCCGCCGTATTCGCGCGGTTGGGGGATCGTGCTGCCGGATTCGACGGTACCGCCGGCGCCGCCATCGCCGTGAGACGCGTCGCCCTCGTCGCGGCGCTCGCGGCGGCCTGTCACACGGGTCCGCCCGCGCCGCAGCCCGGGTCGATCGATTTCACGGCCGCTGCATCGCTTGGCTTCGACAGCGCGGGGCTCGCAGCCGTCGCGTCCTATGTCGCCTCTCAGGTGGACAGTGCCTATCCCGGTGCGGTCGTCGCCGTCGGGCGGCACGGCCGACTCGCGTTGCTCGCGGCCGTAGGCCGCTACGGCGTCGACGATCCCCGACCTGTCGACCCGGCGACGATCTACGATCTCGCCTCGCTCACGAAAGTCATCGGCCTCACGACGGCGTCTCTCCTGTTGGCCGACGAAGGGAAGCTCGACCTCGAGGCGCCGGTACATGCGTACCTGCCGGCGTTTCAAGGGCCGGGGAAGGACCGGGTGACGATCCGCCACCTGCTCACCCACTCCTCCGGACTCCCGGCGTGGCGTCCCCTGTTCACAGACGCGGCGACCCGCGCCGCCGCGCTGGCGCTGGTGGACACGACTCCATTGACCGTGACGCCGGGCGACAGCTTCATCTATTCGGACCTGGGCGCGATCACCCTGACCCAGGTGGTGGAGCACATCGCGCACGAACCGCTCGACTCCTTTCTGGCGCGCCGCGTCTTCGAGCCGCTCGGAATGCCCTCGACCCGTTTCCTCCCGCCACGGGGTTGGCGCGCGCGCATCGCACCCACCGAGCGCGACACCGTGTTCCGCCGGCGGATGATGCACGGCGAGGTGCACGACGAGAATACCGGGCGACTGGAAGGTGTATCGGGGCATGCGGGGTTGTTCAGCAATGCGCCGGACCTGGCAAAGTTCGCCGGCTGGCTCCTCGCCGTCCGTTCGGGTTCCGTCACGCCCGGGGGTACCGTCCCGACACCGCGTTCCGAGACCGTGGTACGCTTCACGACCCGGCAGAATCTCCCGCCCGGCTCGTCCCGCGCGCTCGGCTGGGACACGCCGTCTCAGCCATCGAGCGCGGGCACTCGTCTCTCGGAGCGCGCCTTCGGTCACACGGGGTTCACCGGCACCTCGATCTGGATCGACCCGGAGAAGGATCTCTTCATCATCTTGCTGACGAATCGCGTGCACCCAACGCGCGCGAACACGCGGATCTTTCGGGTGCGGCCCAGAGTGGCGGATCTGGTCGTGGAAGCGCTGGTGGACCGCGGGCCGTGAGCGCGAATGCGAGCGTCCTCTACCGCCGGTTACCGTCCCTGCTTAAATTGTCGCCATACGGAGGGATGACATGACCACGACGCAAAAGCCCGACACCATTACCCTGACCCTGACCGAGCGCGCCGCGGAAGAAGTGCGGAAGTTCATGGCCGAGGAGAAAGTCGACCCGGCCACGGCGGGGTTGCGCCTGGGCGTCCAGCCGGGCGGCTGCTCGGGATTCAAGTACAGCCTCAATATCGAAGACAAGCCCGAAGCCGATGACATGGTCATCGAGTCGCGCGGCGTGCGGTTGTTCGTCGACAGCTTCAGCGGCCAGTACCTGAACGGCGTGAGCGTCGACTACAAGAGCAACTTCCAGGAGTCCGGGTTCGCGTTCGAGAACCCGAACGCCACCGGCGGCTGCGGCTGCGGGACTTCCTTCACGGTCTAGCCCAGACGTCCAAAATGCCGGTAGTTTCCGAGGCCCGCCAATCGTGCGGGCCTTGTTTCTTTCCGCGAGTGAACTCGCGGCTCGGCTGAACTGTCACTGAGAGTGACGGCGCGTCGCTCTAAGCGACAGATAGCCGAGTCGCGACCGTCAGGGAGTACTTTAGTGCGGCTTCAGCCGCGAACACGAACGGCAGTCCCAACAGTGGACACCGTGTCCGTCAACGACACCTAGGAGGGGCCGTTTGCGACCGCTCGACGTCGCCGTCATTGTCGCCTACTGCGTCGCCGTCACGGTGGTCGGGCTGCGGCTGGCCGGCCGCCAAAAGGATGCGACCGACTATTTCCTCGGGCATCGCAACCTTCCCTGGTGGGCGATCATGCTCTCGATCGTCGCCACCGAGACGTCCGCGCTCACCGTCATCTCGGTGCCCGGCCTCGCGGTGCGCGGCAACCTCACCTTCCTGCAGCTCGCGTTTGGGTACCTGATCGGCCGGATCGGCGTCGCCGCCGTGCTGCTGCCGGGATACTTCGCCGGCACGCAGGAGACCGCCTACCAGCGACTCGAGCATCGCTTCGGCCCTTCAGCGCGCCGCGTCGCCTCGGGGATCTTTCTCGTCACCCGGGCACTGGCTGATTGCGTCCGCATCTTCGCCACCGCCATCCCTCTCGCCATTATCACCAACTGGAGCGTCCCCGCCGGGATCCTGGCGATCGGGATCGTCACCGTGGTTTACACCTGGGTGGGTGGCCTGCGCGCCGTTGTCTGGGTGGATGTGCTGCAGCTCGGGGTCTACGTCCTGGGCGGCGTCGCGACCCTGATCGTCGCCCTGCACCTGGCCGGTGGAATCGGCGCGCTCCAGATTGCCTACGACCACTACAAGCTCGTCTTTCTCGACCCGGGTTTTTCCTTCTCGCGCACCTACACGCTGTGGGGCGGGATCATCGGCGGCGCGCTCCTCTCGGCGGCTTCGCACGGCACCGACCACCTGATCGTGCAGCGCCTGCTCGCCGCGCGCGGCCTCTCCGACGCGCGCAAAGCCCTGGTCGGCTCGGGAATCTTCATCATCTTCCAGTTCGCCCTGTTCTTGCTGGTCGGGACGGGCCTCTGGCTCGCGGGTGCCGATCAGGCCGGGATGCGAGGCGACGCGATTTATCCGACGTTCGTCGTGCACCACCTCCCTGCCGGACTCGCCGGCCTGGTCGTGGCGGGAATCCTCGCGGCCGCGATGAGCAGCCACGCCTCGGCGGTGAATTCGCTCGCCTCGGCGACGACGCACGATTTTTACGCCGCCCTCACGGGTCGACGGGACGTCACACGCTTGCTCGCCGTCGGACGCTGGGCGACGCTCGGCTGGGCGGCCGTCCTCACCGCCGGCGCCATGGCGTTCCGGCGCCAGGACACGCCGGTGGTGCAGCTCGCCCTCACCATTGCCTCACTCACCTACGGCGGCCTCCTGGGCACCTACCTGCTCGGTTTCTGGTCGCGTGCGCGTGAGCGAGACGTCATCATCGCCATCGTGGTCAGCGTGCTCGTGATGGCTCCAATCGTATTGGGCGCCGTGATTCCGAACCTTCCCCTTCGCTGGCTGCCGGGACTCGCGTGGCCGTGGTATGTCCCCTTGGGGACGGCAGTGACCATAGCCGTCGGCGTGGCATCTTCACTCATAGGCAATGCGACGGCGACAACGGCGACGGACGGGAAACCATGACTGACTCCCTCAAGGGTGCCTCACCTTCGGTCGCATCATCTTCCGTCACCTCACCGTCCGTGCTCCTCGGGGTCGACGCGGGGGGCAGTCACACCGCCGCCGCCATCTCCCGCGCCGATGTGGCGATCCTCGGTCGCGCCGAGGGTCCGGGGGCGCCGATGCGTCCCGGCGGCGCGGAGGCGACGGCCGCCGTCGTAGCCGAAGTGGCCGGACGCGCCGCCCGCATCGCAGGAATCACCCTCCCAGCCGAGCGCGCAGTAGTCGGGGCGGCCGGCGCCGGTCGAGCACAGGAGCGCCGCGAGCTGCGGGTTGCGCTCGCCGCCTACGGACTGGCACGAGCGATGGAGGTCGTGGCCGACGGGGAGATCGGTCTCGCGGCAGCGTTCGGCACCGAGCCGGGGATTCTGGTCAGTGCGGGCACGGGCTCGATCGCCTACGCCCGCGACCGGCAAGGCCGGTTACGTCGTGCCGGCGGCTACGGCTGGCAGCTGGGGGACGCCGGCAGTGGGTACTGGATCGGACGCCGAGCACTGGCCACCGCCGCCAAAGCGCGCGACGGGCTGGGTGATGGCAGCGCCTTGCTCGCGCGATTACTGGCGGCGCTTCGGTTGCACGAATTCGACGACCTGGTGCGGTGGGCTGCCGCGGCATCGCCGGCCCAGGTAGCCGCGCTTGCGCCGCCGCTGCTCAACGCGGCCCGCGATGCGGTGCCGGCAGCGCAGCACATTGTCGCGGACGCGGCGGCCGAGCTCGTCGAGTTGGTGCGGGTCGTGGAAGGGATGTTCCCACCGGATGAAGGCATCCAGGTTGCTACCGCTGGCGGACTGCTGATCCAGGGCTCTCCGCTGTATGACGCGTTTCGCGAGCGGGTGGCCAGCACACTGCCGCAGGTCACACTCTTGGAGCAGATCGTGGATCCGCCGCTCGGGGCACTCCGGCTCGCGGCGGAGCTGCGGTAGTCAGTCTCAGCGGCCCGCCGGCCCCCGCAACCGGCTGTGCCGCACTCCATACGACACATAGACCACGAGCCCCAACGCCAGCCACACGGCGAACCGTACCCACGTGAGGAGCGGCAGCTGAATCATCAGGAACACGCACGCGCCGATGGCGATGATGGGTGTGAAGGGCATGAGCGGGGTTTTGAATGGTCGAACGCGGTCGGGCTCCTTGTAATGCAGGATCAGCACGCCGGCCGACACGATGACGAAGGCAAACAGGGTACCGATGTTGGTCAGGTTGACCACTTCGTCGATGTTGGCGAACGCGGCGAAGACCGCCACGAAGATGCCGGTGAGAATCGTCGTGACGTGGGGCGTCTGGAAGCGTGGGTGAACCTTGGCGGCCCAGGCGGGGAGCAGTCCGTCGCGCGCCATCGAAAAGAAGATCCGGGGCTGGCCCATTTGAAACACGAGCAGCACCGATGTCATCGCGACGACGGCGCCAAACGACACAATGAAGCGGGCGATCGAGACCAGCTTGGCGTGTCCGCCGGTCTGTTGCAGCGCGGTGATCATCGGCTCCGCGGTGCCGAGGGTGCGCCAGGGCGCCATCCCGATCATCGCCACAGCGGCGAGAATGAACAGGATGGTGCAGATCGCAAGGCTCATGATGATCCCGAATGGCATGTCGCGCTTTGGGTCTTTGGCCTCCTCGGCCGCCGTCGACACGGCGTCGAAGCCGATGTAGCTGAAAAAGATGATCGCCGCGGCGGAGCTGATGCCCGCAAAGCCATTCGGGGCGAAGCCGCCGTACGCGGTGAAGTTTTCCGGCTTCAGGAACACGGCGCCCACCGCCACAAAGAACAAAATGATTCCCACTTTGAGGAGGACCATCAGCGAATTCGAGGTTGCCGATTCCCGGATGCCGTAGACCAAGAGGGCCGTGATCAATCCCACAATGATCACCGCGGGCAGGTTGAACACGATCGGCAGGCCGAACAGGTTCGGACCATTGGAGATTGCCGAAGCGAGGAACTGGGTGTTCGGGTCGGTCGCGCCTTCCGACACGGCCTTCACGGCCGCGAAGGCGGTGCGATAGTCGGTTGAAATCCAGGCGGGGATGGTCACCCCGAAGTGACTGGTCAACTCCCGGAAGTAACCCGCCCAGGAGATCGCGACCGCGATGTTGCCAACGGCGTACTCGATGATCAGGTCCCACCCAATAATCCACGCCACGAGCTCGCCGAGCGAGGCGTAGGCATACGTGTACGCGGATCCCGCGATCGGCACCATCGCGGCGAACTCCGCGTAGCACAGCGCCGCGAAGCCGCACGTCACCGCCGTGAGCACGAAGGACAGGACAATCGCTGGTCCAGCGCCCAAGCGGGCGGCGTCGCCGGCGATCGCCGAGCCGGTGGTGGCAAAGATGCCGGCCCCGATGATCGCGCCAATGCCCAGGGCGGTCAGATCCCACTTGGTGAGCGTCCGTTTGAGCCGGCCTTCAGTCGCATCGGATTCGGCCTGCAGCCGGTCGACGGACTTGCGGGCGAACAACTGGGCGTTCAGGCCCATCACGACTCCTGCACGGTGGAAGATGGGTTGGCGGGGAGCCGGAAACCGGCCGTCGCACCGCGCAGTTAGTGCTGCAGCTGCACCTCGTAGACGCTGGCGACCGCCCGCCCGTCCCGCGTTCGCGCAGGCAGGAACTGGTAGCCCATCATCTTGTCGAGCATTTCCCGGCGGCAGCCGGCGTTCCTGGGAGGGGGATCGACCACCACTCGGGCCACGCGCCCGTCATCCTCGACCCAGAACCGAACCGTAAAGCGACCCCGAGCGCAGTCCGCCGGCAGGAGAACGGTCCGGGCATAAGGGGGGGAAATGTACTCGGCGTCTCCCCCGCGACCAGAGCCCGAGTCGTTGCCCGCTCCCGGTCCAGTGCCCGCGCCACTGCCACCGCCGGTCCCTGGACCGGCGCCCGGACCGCCGCCCCCCGCTTCCCCTGTGGTGGTTGTGACAGCGGTCGCAGGAGCTACCGCAACCAAGGGGGTGAACTCAGGCGGCGGTACCTCGAGCGCCACCGGTTCCGGCACCGGGAGTGGGACATCAGGCACCGCCGGTGGAGTGGCGACCTTGGCTTGCTCCGGTGCCGACATCGCGGGCACCTGCACGAAACTGACCTCGGCGCTCGACCCGCCGCCGCCACCGCCGCGGGGACCCTCTTCCCCACCGCCGCCGAGCAACCACTGCACGCCGTGCCGTACGAACAAGAGCACGATCAACGAGTGCAACAGAAAGGACACGACGACCCCGCCGGACCGTCGCTTGGACAGCGGCAACCGGAATGGTGGTGGTGGTCCGCGCCGCGGCAGCGTCGCTTGAGCGGATGGGGGGGTCACGGACAATAGATACACCGAAAACACACGGAGGGGCACGACCTCGTCGTGCCCCTCCGGAGCCGTCATCCGCTGGCCCGCGAAACGGTTACGGCGCGGCCGCGGCTGCCTGGTCCGGGGGCGGGGTGAACCCGATGACCTGCACACCGGCCGCCTTGGCGATGTCCATCGCCTCGATCACCTCGCCGTAGGTGCGGCTCGGATCCGCCTTGATGAACAACAGCTTCGCCACTCGCACATCGAAGATCTGGTGCAATGCTGATTCGAGCTGGTCCTTGGTGTAGGGCTGGGTGTTGACGGCGTAGCCGCCCCCCGCCGTGAGCTCGAGCACGATCTGCGCCGACTGCTGCTGCTGTTGTCGCTGCTGCTGCTCCGGCGGCACCTGGGCATCAAACGCCCGCCGCGACAGCGGCAGAATGATCATGAAGATGATGAGCAGCACCAACAGCACGTCGATCATCGGCGTGACGTTGATTTCGGAGGAGAGCCCGCCTTCCGAGCCGGTTTGCATGGCCATAGGGCTAGTGCTCCCCGGGCGCCAGAACCTTGCGCTGCTCGGTAATTGCGCCGATCACACGGACTCCGGCCTTGCGGGCGATCCGGATCGCTTCCTGCACCCGCGCGTACTTGATGTTCTGGTCCGCCTTCAAGAAGAGGATCTTGTCGGCACTGCGGGCGGCATAGATCGCCACCAGCTGGTTGCGCAAGTCCTCGTCCGAGATGAAGCGCATCCCGGTGTACTGCCCGTCCGGGCCCATCAGGTCCAGGAAGAATTTCCCGTCTTTGTCGATGCCCAACCGGATCTCGCCCTCCTTCTCTTCCCGGCTCTCCGGATTGAGGGCGCGCGGGATCGAGGCCTGAAACCCCGCCGTGATCAAGGGCGTCACGATCATGAAGATGATGAGCAACACCAACATCACGTCGATCATCGGCGTGACGTTGATGTTGGCGTTGACGGGCGTCTTGGTGCTAGCGGCTGATCGGGCCACTGGACTGCGTCCCCTTCTGGGCCTGGAATTCCTTCGTGAAGATCGACCGGCCGAACTCCGATCCGACGCTGCGGATCAGGTAGTCGATAAGCTCCTTGGAGCTGTGGGTCATCTCCACGGAGATGAAGTCGATCTTGGTGGTGAAGTAGTTGTAGAACCACACCGCCGGAATCGCCGCGACCAGGCCGATCGCCGTCGTGATCAGGGCTTCCGAGATGCCGCCCGCCACTGCCGAGAGCGAACCGCCACCGCCGGACGCCATCATGCCCGAGAAGGCGTTCACGATGCCCATGGTGGTGCCCAGCAGGCCCACGAACGGCGCCGTTGCGCCGATCGTCGCGAGCACGCCCAGGCCGCGCTTCAGCTCGGCCACGATGATCAGCATCTGGCGCTCCACCGCGCGCTCCGCCGAGTTGATGTCGGCGGCGGTGATCGTCGCGCGATCGCGCAGCAGCGGCTTCACCTCGGCGAGCGCCTCACCCAGCACCCGGGCCACGTGGCTCCGTTTGGTCTTTTCGGCGAGGGCGATCGCGGCGTCGAGATGCTCCTCCTGCAGGAAACGCGAGAACTCGGGGATGAACTTCACGGTCTCACGCTGGGACCGCCGCAGCTGCCACCACTTCATGAGGAAGGTCGACACCGACCAGATCGACATGAAGATGAGGATGAGCACGATCCCCTTGGCGAACGCCGCCGACTGATTCCACATATCGATGATGTTCGGCATCCGAAATGACTCCTCTGGAAGGGTGCTGGCCTACGTCCTAGCGCTTGATGGTGTATGCAATCGGGATCTGGATCAGCACGCGCACGGCCTTCCCGTACACGCGCGCCGGCCGGAACAGGGACTTCAGGACGGTCGCTTTCGCGGATTCGTTGAACCCGGGGTTGGCGGTCTGAGTGATCTTGATCGAGCTCGGCTCCACGCGACCCATCGTGTCGATGATCGCCTGGACCGTCACGGTGCCCTCGATACCCGCCTGTTGCAGCAGCGGCGGATACACCGGCGGAGGACCCGCGAGACGCTCCGGCTTCTCCTGCACGACGTCAACCGAGAAGACGTCCCCCGTCGGCACGATCCCGGTCGCCACGCCACCCTCAACGCCGATGCCGGAGAAGTCCTTCGGGTCGAAGCGCTCCTGCAGGTTCACCGGCGGGATGTTGGTCGGGATGTCGGTCGGGGCCACGATCGTTTGGAAGCCCTTGAGCTGCACGTCGAGCTGCGGCGGTGGGGGCTGATCAGGTTGCTTCTGTGTTTCCTGTTGGATGTACACCATGGCGGTTTCCACCACCGCCTCCTCCTCCTGACCTGCCGAGAGGGTCGCGTACACCGCCCCCCCGATCACCAGGGTGTGAAACACGATCGAGGCAACGCTGGTCCCTGCCAGCTTCCCCTTCTGGCTCTGCTTTTTCGATTCGATCAGTACGTCGAACATCGATGGGCCTCCGTTCGATGGCTACCGAGATACTACCATTTCCCGCTTGCCCGCTAGTGGGGGGTTCATTACAAAATGATGACAGCGCCGTGAGACCCCCTCTGCCCCAAGCACAATCCGGCCGCGTTACCGCTGGAGCACGAACGCCACCGGGATCTGGACCAGCACCCGGACTGCCCGCCCAAACACCCGGGCGCGGGTGGTCCGTCGGGGGAGACTGTCAACCAGCGTGTCGAACACGGCGACCTCCAGTGACGTTCCCCACAAGGTGGGAGTGCCGTGTGGCGGGGCCGTGGGGCTAGGGTGACGAATCGATGACGGTGGAGTGAGGACTAGTCGAAGGCATCGTCTGTGCGAGTCTATTCGATGCGGAGGTTTATCCGGTACTCGATCCTGACCCGCACCGGCCTGCCCCGGACAATGGCAGGACTGTAACGAGCCTCGCGAAAACGCTCCACCGCGGCATCGGTGAGTTCGCGAGAAAGGTTCGAACGGACCACTTCCACCGATCCTGGCTCCACAAACCCGAGGGTGTCCAGCGTGGCTCGGAGCAACGCCGCTCCCCGGCCGCTCGCATTCCCCCCAGGAGGGGACAGCGTTTCCACAACTTCGATGCCCCCCCGGACGACCCTTCTCGGTGCGACATCGAGGCCAACACACCGTGGTGTGCAGCTGTAGATCGTATCTCGCTTCTCGACTCGAGATGCTATGCGAAGGCGTTCCACCTCGAACAACGCGAAGATCGCCGGATCCATTTGCGCCAGGCCCGAGACCTGGAGCGTGGGACTCAGGGACAAGGCCTCACGAAACGCCGCGGTTGTCGCGGAGTCGTTGCCCTGGTAGTACCGCACCACCGCGAGCAGAATGAGCGCTTCAGCCCGGAGTGCGGTGTCGCTCGCGAGAGGAGCCCCAATGACCCGCCCCAGCAAGGCGTCAGCGCTGTCGAGGTTCCCCAGGCGAACCTGGGTGCGCGCTTGGGCCACGAAGGCTGATTCCCCGACCTGTGCGACAACCGGACCCGGTATCAGCGCCAACGCGCCGGCCAGCGCCAAGCCAGCCCATCGACGCGAGCGAGTCAGGCTCCCGGGGTTCATGCTGTTTGGCGAGTCGCGTCCGGCAAGGACGTCGCGGGCAGCGTGACGGTGAACGTCGTTCCTCGTCCCGAGCGACTCTGCACGTCGATCGTGCCACCATGCGCCTCGGCGATCCACTTGCAGATCGCGAGACCCAAGCCGGCGCCCGGTCGCTCGCTGGTGCGGGTGCGCGCCGAGTCGGCGCGCCAGAACCGGTCGAAGATGTGGGGGAGGTCGCCGGCGGCGATGCCGATTCCCGTATCGGACACGCCGAGCTTGACCGCGCCGTCCTCCCGCTCGAGCCACAGCGTCACGCGCCCCCCCGACGGCGTATACTTCACCGCGTTGGTGAGCAGGTTCAAGACCAGTTGACGGATGCGGCTCGCGTCCACGGCCACAACCACGGCCGACGCCGGCGCCGTCACGCTCATTGTCACCCCGGCCTCCTCGGCCAGCAGCTCACCGGTCTCGCGCGTTTCCTCCACCAGTTTCTTCAAGTCCACCGATTCGCGATGCAACGGCGCTGTCCCTTCGTCCGCCCGGGCGAGGGTGAGCAGCGTATCAACGAGCTCGGTCATGCGGTTGATCTCCTGCAACGCCTCCTCGAGCGGGGCGAGCGCTTCCTGGGGAAGGCGCGGGGTGGTGATGGCGCGCTCGACGCCGGCCCGCAACACGGTGAGCGGGGTTTTCAGCTCGTGACTCGCATCCGCGGTGAAGCGACGCAGCGCGCTGAAGCTGCGCTCCAGCCGGTTGAGCATCTGGTTCAGGGTGGCGGCGAGCCGGCCGACCTCGTCCTTCACGAGCGGGATCGGCAGGCGACGGTGCAGGCTCCGGCCGTCGGTGATCTCTCGCACCTCAGTGGTAATCCGGTCGACCGGCTCGACCGCCCGGAATGCCAGCCACCATCCCAGGACATAGGCGGCGAGGATGCCGAGGGGCAGAATCAAGAGGAACGTCGAGAGCAGTGGGCGGAGCCCGAGCTCGACGCTCTCCGGTCGCGCACCCGCCAAGACGGCCCCACCGACCGGCACGACGTCGCCGAGCGGACGCACGACGTACCGGAACGTCGGCCCACTGGCGATCACCTGAACGGTACCCTCCGAACGACGCCCCCCGGCGTCGAGGATCAGCCGGCGCAACTGCTCGAACTGTTCGAAGATGAGTTGCGTCTTGGACGACGCGAACAGGACCTGCCCTAGCGAATCGGTGATCATCAGGAAATCGGGGACTGCTTCGAGCGTGGCCGTGAGCTCGGAGGCCAGCTCGGGACGTCCGGCCGCGTCCCGCTGTACCACCGCCCCGCCCGCCCGCGACACGCTTGCCAGGATGCCGGCGGTGAGATCCGCTTCGGACACGATGCGGCGATCCAGCTCCTGGTAGGACGCATGGCGCTGGGACAGGTACAGCGCCACCACGAACCCGGTCAACGCGAGCGCCAAGGCCGTGGCGTACCAGGCGGTCAGCCGGCCCCGGATCGTCTCCATCTCACGCCTTCACGACGTACCCGACGCCGCGCACCGTGTGGATCAGCTTGGGCGCGCGCCCGTGGTCGATCTTTTTGCGCAGCCGCGTGATCACGACGTCCACGATATTGGTGCCGGGATCGAAGTGGTAATCCCAGGCGTACTCCGTGATCAACGTGCGCGGCATCACTCGACCGGGATGGCGCATCAAGTACTCGAGCACCGCGTATTCCTTGGGGGTGAGCTCGATCGGCGCGCTCCCGCGCCGCACCTCGCGACTGCCGGTATCGAGTACGAGGTCGGCCACCCGCAGCACGGGCGGCGCGATCGCCTTGGGACGCCGTCCCAGGGCTTCGACGCGCGCCAGGAGCTCTTCCAGCGCGAACGGCTTGGTGACGTAGTCGTCCGCCCCCATGCGCAGCGCTTGCACCTTGAAGTCCACTGTGTCCTGGGCGGTGAGCACCAACACCGGGACCGTGTTGCCGCGGTCGCGCATGGTCCGCAACACCTCGCGACCATCGAGCGTGGGGAGGCGGAGATCGAGCACCACGACGTCGTAGTGCCCCTCTGAGGCAACGCGGAGCCCTTCGGCCCCGTCCACGACGAGATCCACCTGGAAGCCCGCCTCGGCGAGCCCTCGTTTCACGTACTGGCCGACCGTGCGGTCGTCCTCGATGACGAGAAGTTTCACTCGGCGGCGGGGAGCGAGACCTTAAAGTTGGAACCGACCCCGATTTGCGACTCGACCTCGATCCGGCCGCGATGATCCTCGATGATGCCGTAGCAGATCGACAGTCCGAGACCCGTGCCGCG
>DATBLG010000151.1:0-3077 GCA_036555485.1 Gemmatimonadales bacterium
GGCGATCCCAACGGGCGCCCCCCCTTCACCGCCGTGCCGGCCGCGAAGCAGCGTGAGGCGCTGGCGTTCATCGCCGCGGCAGGGCTGGGGGAGGACGCCTACCAGTTCCGTCCCGAGCTATTGAACCGCCTGGCGCCATCGCGCTGGTGGCACTGGGGCCAAAGCCCGTTCTCTGAAGGCCGGATCGATTTCCCGCTCCACGACTGGGCGTACGGTTTCCAGTCCATCCTCGTCGCCCTGCTCCTCGACCCCGGGGTGCTCGCGCGCATCCGGGACAACGAGCTGCGGGCAACCCGCGGTGAGCCCGTCGTCACCATTCCGGACGTGCTCACCTCCCTGACGAACACGATTTGGGCCGAAGCGGACCGTGGCCGCAACGTCACGTCGATTCGGCGCGACCTGCAGCGGATGTACCTCGGAGAGCTGATACAGCTGCACGTGAGGCCGAACCCCGGCACACCGGACGACGCCCGCGCCATCGCGCGGGTGGCGCTGGTGGAGCTCAATGGCCGACTGGCCCGGGCGCTGACCGCCGGTGGGCTCGATGCGTATTCCCGGGCGCACTACGCCGATTCGCGTGCGAAGATCGAGCAAGCCCTGCGCGCGCTGGCGGTGGTCCCGGCCTCTCAGCTGCGCTAACGGCGGGTGCCTTGACTTCCTCGGGGAGGCCTTCGTACTTACCTGTCATGACGTGTTGCCCGCAGGTCTGCCTCTGTAGACCGACCTCCACGATCGGGGCAAGCCAGGCATAGCGGAATCACGCGCACAACCACAGCGACCGGCCGCCGCCTCGGGAACCCTGAGGTGACGGCCGCGTTCTTTTCGCCACGAATCCAGGAGGACCCAATGCCGCAGACGACCGCATCGGTATCCGACATCGCCACGCGCGGCTACGCGCGCCCCGAAGTGCTCGTGTCCACGCAATGGGTGGCCGATCACCTCACCGACCCCAAGGTTCGACTGGTCGAGTCGAACGAGGACGTGCTGCTGTATGACACCGGCCACATCCCCGGCGCGGTCAAGATCGACTGGGTGGCCGACCTGAACGATCCGCTGCTGCGCGACTACATCGACCGCCCGCGGCTCGAACGGGTGCTCCGCGCCAAGGGGATCAATACGGACACCACCGTCGTCTTCTATGGCGACAAGAACAACTGGTGGGCGACCTATGCGTTCTGGGTGTTCAAGCTCTTCGGCGTCGACAACCTGCGCGTGATGGACGGCGGCCGGCTGCGCTGGGTCGACGAGAATCGCCCGCTCGAGACGACGGTCCCCACGTATGCCGCCGGAAATATCACGGTGCAGGATCGGGACGACGCCCGGATCCGCGCGTTCCACGATCAGGTGTCGGCCCACGTGCAGGCCGGTCAGGCGCTAGTCGACGTGCGCAGTCCCGAGGAGTACCGCGGCGAGCGGTTGCACATGCCGGAGTATCCCAACGAAGGCGCGCTGCGGGGCGGTCACATCCCCGGCGCGAAGAGCATTCCCTGGGGACGCGCTGTCAACCCCGAGACGCACACATTCCGGCCCGCCGCTGAGCTGCGCACGATCTACGAGCAGGAGAACGGGCTCAAAAGCGACCAGGACATCATCGCCTATTGCCGCATTGGCGAGCGCTCCTCGCATACCTGGTTCGCGCTCACCTACCTGTTGGGCTTTACGAAGGTACGCAACTACGATGGCAGCTGGACCGAGTGGGGCAACACGGTGCGCGCGCCGATCGAGAAGCCCTAGTGGAGATGGATCGCGAAACGCGGATCGCCTGGCTGGTGGATCATGCCAAGCGGCCGCGCCACGCCGGGGCGCTGCCCGACGCCGATGTCTCGGTGCCGGGCGGTAACCCCGGATGCGGAGATCTGATCACGCTGTACCTCAAGGCGGACCCGGTCGAATCCCGAGTCGCGGCGGTCAGCTTCGAAGGGACGGGATGCACCCTGAGTCAGGCGGCCGCCTCGATTCTCGCCGAGCGGACGAACCAGCAGCGGCCGGCCTTTGCCGAGGTCCTCGACTTCACCTACGAGCAGATGATGGACCTGGTGGGGCGGGAGGTCGCCGATTCGCGCCCGCGCTGCGCCACGCTGGCGCTCGGCACCCTCAAGGCCGCCGTCAAGGCGGTGGACATGAATCGCAAGCTCAAGGCCGCTGGCCACACGGACGCCGGCATCGCCGAGTTGCGTCGGGCAATCGCGGCGGCGGCCGAGGGAACGGGATTGGTGCTCGGCGAGGGGGCCGAGGCAGCTGCGCGCGCAGACTCGCCAGCAGCGTCCTGACTGACCATCACCAAGGATACAAGCGCCCGGGATCGCTCCCGGGCGCTGTCAGGTCTTTTGTTGTGGCTCCTTAGCGAACGAACCGGAAAAGCGCGTGGTGGCCGGAGCCGTCGTTCAGGCCGAGTTGGAAGGTGCCGCACCGGCCCGCCCACGCCCTCTGCGTCTTCCAGACGTAGGTGTACTGATCGGTGGCCGGGTCGTAGGTCAGGCCCGCCGGGCTCGTGGTCGTCTCCTCGATCGCGTCCTGCGTGTCACCATTGTCACATGGGGTGCTGACGAACCTCGGGTAGCCGGGCTCGAAGATGTCCAACCCCTGGTCGCCGGCCAGGCCGAACTTCACGGGAATGCCCCTCCCCGCGTTGGCCCGGTTCACCACGTCCTCGCTAGCGCCGGGGTTGTTCACCGGCGGGAAGAAGCCGGTGAAATCGTAGGTGCTACCGTTGGCGTTCGTCAGAACCCACACGTCGTTGAAGAGAGGCGGGACCTCCGCGTCGTTGCGCCCCATTGCGACCACGAGGGCGTTCGAGCCGACGGCGTAGCCGGACGACTGAATACCACGGGCGGTTGGCGGCGTCCCTGCGGTCGACTGCTGTGTCCACGTCGGCGTGCCGCCGAGGCCGTTCGCGTTCGTCAGGACCCACACGTCGTTGAAGGTGGCCGACCCATCCCCGCTGCTCCCGCCGAACACGATCAGCCGATTCGTCGTCGGGTCGTAATGGGTCGAGTGCCCCACCCGGGCTGCGGGGAGTGCGCCGGCGGGTGTGAGTTGCGTCCAGGTCGGGGTGCCTCCGAGGCCGTTGGCGTTCG
>DATBLG010000154.1:0-6732 GCA_036555485.1 Gemmatimonadales bacterium
GGTGGTGCTGTTCGGGGCCGAGAGCCCGCCAAACAGGATCAGGCGATTGTTCGCCTGATCGTAGGCTGCCGTCTGCCAACTCCGTCGGGCCGCGGGGGGAGTGCCCGACGGCGCCAACTGGATCCAGGCGGGCAGTCCGCCCGTCCCGTCGGCGTTCGTGAGGACCCGGACGTCGTTTTGGTCGGTCCCGAAGAAGGCCAGCGCGCCGCCGAACACGATCATCCGGTTGCTGCCCGGGTCGTAGACGGCGGTGTGCTCCTCTCGGCCGAACGCACCGCTGGGGAGGAGCTCTATCCAAGTCGGGGGACCTCCGAGGCCGTTGGCGTTCGAGAGGACCCAGACGTCGGAGAGCGCAGGACTGCAGTTCGCCAAGCAGCCCCCGAAGACGATGATGCGGTTGCTCCCGGGCGCGTAGAGGACGCTGCCGCCCTCCCTACCGAGCGGGGGACCGCTAGTCGGGAACAGTTCCATCCAGGTCGGCGTCCCACCGATCCCGGTGGCATCGGTGAGCACCCACACGTCGGTCGGACGCGGCAGTCCCGTGAAGTCCTCACCGCTGAACAGGATCAGCCGATCGGTCGCAACGTCGTAGGCCTGCCCGGCCGAGTAGCGGGGCGCCGGTGGAGTGCCAGTTGGGAACTGTTGTGTCCAGCCTTGACTCGTTGAGGTGCTCTGGACGGAAAGTGCCGGGCTTTGGTGGTAAGGTAGCGCGGGAGACTGGGGGTCTTCGGCACAGGCCGTGAACACCGCCGCCAGCGCCACGGCCGACGGGATGGAGCAGTGGCCGCGGGTCCACATGGAGTCACCTCCGGTTAGGGTTCACCCCCCTAAGTCGGCCGGAGGTGGGAAGTGTGACCGAATGCCGCGATTCTGCTCAGTTCCTCTGTGTCACCAGCGTGAACCCCGCCCAGTGGAACGGGCTGGCCCACCGGCCGCGTCGCAGGGCGATCTTGGCCTCGCGCAGCGCCGCCGCGGGGGCCTCGCCACGCGCCAGTGCCGAATAGAAGGCGCCCATCAGATCGGTCGTGGCGGGCCCGACCGGCCAGAGCGTAGCCACCGTGCCGCTCGCCCCGGCGCGCAGGAACGCGCGACTCAGGCTGAGGACCCCTTCCCCTGCGAGCAGGCGCCCCGCGCCAGTCTCGCACGCGCTCAACACCACAATGGTTCCCTCCAGACGCAGACCTTCGATCTCATAGGCGTGCAGGCGGCCATCATCGCCGTCCGCGGAGACGAGAGAGAGCCGGGCAAAGGACGGCTCGGCGTCATTGGGACGCGCGTGGGCGGCGAAGTGGAGCAGACCGGCGACTGGAGTGTGACGGCGCACCTCGGTCTCGGTCGCTCGATCTCCCTGTAGCACGGCGACGTCTCGAGTGCCGAACCCTTCCAGCATGGCGGACAACTCATCCGCGACGCCCTCGACACCAGGACCCGCCACCGCGACGACCGGCCCGGCCTGGAGCCTCGGCCCTGGCCCCGCCGACAACGCGAGCGTCGGCGCGACGGTGACGGTGTACCGATCGAGCACATAACTCATCTGTGGTGGCGGCGCGACTACCAAAGCGTCGAACGGCAGCAGGTGCAGGGGGCCGTCGGCGACTATGGTCAATCGGGTCCGATCCTCCAGGATCGGCTCCAGCGGCGCAAGCAGGACGGCGTACAATCGGTGAGCCAACGAGCGATCGAAAAACGAACGTGCGGTGTCCACCTGCGTCCCGACACGAGGCGCTAGGCGAGACAGCAGCGCCTCAACCCAAGCCCGCAGGGTGTCCGCCCCCACGGGGAGCCGTAGCAGCATCGCGCCATTGTCGGTGAGGACGAGGGCCGCGACCGCCGAGTCGAGCACGCCATAGTCGATGACGGCCTCACTCGGCCCAAGCGAGCGCTGAATCGACTTCAGGGACCGCGCCGGGGTCGCTCCTCCCCGATCCATCAGACCGCGGTTCTTGCGCCGCACCGACCAAGAGAAATATTCCTCGCGCGCCCAAGGTTCGGCAGCCCGACTGAGAACGACGGCCAGTGCGGTGTTCGAGACATGCGTTTGAGCCGCCCGGAAGCCGGCACGGGCGGGATCGAGCGAAAGCGATAGCGCGATGGAGTCGTTCAGGTTGGCGGCTCGTTCTAGAACGAGTAGGGCGGTGCGCGGCTTGCCCTGAGCCGCCACGGCCTCGCCGTATAGCCCGGCGATTTCGGCCTCAAGCTGCGGAATCCGCATTCGATTGGCCGTTGCAAAGGCCGTCCGGATTCCGTTCAGCCCTGGAGCGTGCTCCGCGCCACCCATCCGCACGCGCGCCAGGCCGGCAATGGCTCCTGCGCGCACGGCCACGCTCGCTGCCGCGACCTGCGTTGCGGCCACCGCCGCGCTGTCGGAAAGTGCCGCCGCGGCGCTGAGGTCCCCCTGCCGCAGCTCAAGCACCCCCAGCTCCCCCGTCAACGTCGCCCACGCCGCCACCTGACCCCGCCGGTTGGCACGATCGCGCGCCGGCGCCAGCGCGGCAGCAGCTTCGCGCCAGCGTCCGTGCCGCGCCAGCACGCCGGGCAGCAACGGAGCGATCTCCGGATTCAGGCCTACTTCCTGGGCTTCGTCGTGAACGCGGGCGTAGTGGACGGCCCGATCGAAGTCGCCGATCGCTTCAGCCAGTCTCGCCAACCCACCGTTCGCACGGGTGACGCTTGCCGCGAGGTCGGACTCCGGACCTCGATAGTAGGCTTCAGCCCGATCCAGATCGCCGATCAACTCGAAATACTCCCCAGCCCAATAGTCATAGCCTGCCAAGGAGTCGGTGTAAGCCACGACTGTCTCGAAGTGCGCACGAGCGCGCTCGCGGTCCCCACGCCGCAGGTGGAACTGAGCGAGGTCGCGGTGCGACATCAATCGAACCGGGAGCGCCTCGGCGAGCCGCGTCAACGCTACGAATGCCTCACCGGCCCGGCGGGCCTCCTCGTCACGGGCGGGAGCCGCCTCGTACAAGTGCAGCAAGTTGTGCTCGGCTTCGTACTGATACCTGAGATAGTCGGCCCGGCGGGCAGCCGCGCGCCCGGCGAGGAGATCTCGCTCCGCTTCGGCCGTGCGCCCGAGCTTCACCAGCGTGCGACCGCGGCGCACCAGGACCCTCGCCTGGAGGGCCGGCGCGCCAACGCTGTCGGCGAGCCGTGCGAGCGTGTTCCATTCCCGGAGACTCGCCGTCAACTCACCATTGTCGAGCAATCGCTCAGCCTCGAATACTCGGAACCGTGTCGCTGTCCACCAGTCAGCACGCATCGCGAGCAGTGTCATCTCTTCACGCGCAGCGGTAATCGCACTGCGAGCGTGGGTCGCTACACTGCTATCGCCCCCCGACTCGCGAAGCATGGCGGCGTGGTTGTCGACCGAGCCCGACAAGTACTCCAGTCGGACGGCGGCGGCGCCGCTGCGCTTGGTGACTGCGTCGGCCTCCCGTTCCAGTCGCTCCGCCTCCTCGTGGCGGCCAAGGTCATGGAGCCTGGCACGGCGCGTCGTATAGCCCACGATGCGGACGAACGGATGACGCCGTTGGTCCGACATCTGAAATGCTACGGCGTCCACCTCTTCCCATGCCTGGGTCCGCCACAGGGCATCGGCTAGAATGGTTGCGTAGTAGAAGGTGTCCGGGTGCCGCCGCCACAGCGCCCGAGCCAGGGCGACTCGCTCCTGTTCCTCGCCCCGGCGGGGCTGCCGTTGGAGCTGGTAGTCGGCTAGGCAGATTCCAGCGGGCTCCGAGACTTGGGGCGGAAGGTCGATCGGCGTCCAGGCCCGATCCAGCGTGAGCAGAGCGCGGAGACACGTTCCGAGCGCCGGATCGTCCTGCGCTGCGGCCAACGAGTCGATTTCTTCAACGAGCGGCTTCGTCATCGGCGACTCGGACCTGAGATAGTAGGCTACCGCCTCGCTGATCGCGGGCACGTAGGACGGATCCGCCGTCCATGCAGCCCGGAGGTCCCGAATCATCCCGTCGCCATCAAACCGGGCGCGGTGGTCCATTGCCGAGAGATAGAAGCTGTGAGCGCGATCGGCCGCGGACCGGCGAGCAGCAACCGCGCTGACCACCACGACCGCCAGGATGAGCAGTCCACTGGCTGCCGCCAGCACGACCTTCCGCACACTTGAGCCCGTCAGCGTCGCGCCTCCTTCACGCTGTCAGCCAGCGCCGCGGCGTGCGCGCCGATGGATGTTCCGGCTTCGACCGCGTCGAGCTCTGCCAGCGCCGAGTCCGCCTGCCCGAGCCGCAGCCACGCTTTGGCCCGATAGAAATGCGCCTCCGCCGCGTACGGGCTGTCCGCGGACACGTCCGCGAGTTGCCGTACGGCGTCCCGTGCCGCGTCCGTCAGGAGCAGCGACACACCCAGGTAAAAGCGAAGACCCGCTGTCCGTGCCTCCTCCGGCACGGCGCTCAGCAACCGCGCCGCGTCCCCGTACTGCCCGGCGCCATACGCGATCATGCCGCTGTCGGCGAGCCGGCTCGCGCTGTCGCTGTCGCCGCGCACCGGCACCCCGGCGAATGCCGGCGCTTCCGCGACACGTCCCAGCTTCGCGAGCGGCCCTTCACGATTCGTTATGAACCACAGTGCGCCCGCGGCCGCCACCGTCAGTGGAACAGCCCACCACAGGCGCCGCCGGCCAAGCGTCCCGGCCCCCACCACCGGTGCCGAGATCCTTCGCAAGGCGGCGGCGACGGCTGCTCCCTCCCGCACCGCAGCCTGGCACTCGGCGCAGCCGAGAAGGTGCGCCTCAAACTGCGTGACGTTTTCGAGCTCGAGCGTGCCCGCCACGTATCGGTGCACGCGCTCGCCGTCGGCGGCGATCGGGCAGGTTAGGATCTCGCTCATGTCGTCACAGTCGGAAGCGAAGCGGTTTCGTGACCGCCGGGTGAGCGCCGCAGCGCCTCGCGCAGGCGCTCGATGGCTCGCGACTTGCGCTTGCGGATGCGGTCTGCCGGCTCCCCCAGTTGGGCCGCGATCGACGCCACGCGTTCACCCCGCATGAAACACCGTTCCAACAGCTCGCGGTCGGCGGCGGGCAGGGTCGCGACCACGCGCGCCACCATGTCGCGCTCCTCGTGCTGAATCAGCGCGTCGAGTGGGGAAGGATCGGGTGCGTGGAGCGAGCCGGGATCAATGGTCGGGTCGCCGTCGCGTGCGTGGCGGCGGTGCACATCGGCGATGACGTGCCGCGCGATACCGTACACGTATGCCTCGAGCGCCACGCCGGGCGGGATGCCATCGCTGCGGATCGCCGCCAGCGCGCGGGCGAGGGTTTCCTGCACCGCGTCGCGTGCATCGTCGCTGTTTCCCAACGCCCGGATCGCGACGATTTCCAGCCCGCCCGCGAGGGTCCGGGGAAGGTCAGCGACTGCTGGATCGGGCAACGCCGCGTCGGCTGAGGCCACAGACCTCCGGACCCGTCGTGATTGCTGGCGAAGATACGCACGACTCGTGCCGCCGACAGGTCTCACCAGTCGCCGGAAACAGCAAGCACGAAAGTACAAGCGCCCGGGATCGCTCCCGGGCGCCGCCCGCCCTCTCTTCGAATGTCCCAATTGACTTCCGTCGTCATAGCAGCCTCCCCGTCCGATCGCCTCAAATGGGCCGGAACAGTTCCATGAGGTCCAAGACGAAGGCGGTGCCGGCGCCGGCCGGATGCCACGTCACGCGCTCTCGTTCGACGATCGGGAACTCGATGTTGGGCGTCCAGACCTCGACCACTGCTTCGTCGCCGTCTACGATCCAGTAGACAGGGACGTGCCGCTCCTGGTACAGGCGCCGCTTCGTGAACCGATCCCCTCTCTTGGACGAGGGGCTCAGCACCTCCGCCACCAGCAGGAGATCGCGCATCTGACTCCAGTCGAGGCTACGGGCTTGCGCGATCGGGACGACGAAGACGTCCGGCTCGACCCGCACGTACCGCCCCCAGGAGATATCGGAGTGCGAGCCGAACGCGTGACCGACCGGCTCGTGCCGCAGGTAGTCCCGCAGCGCCTCAAACAGCCGCCCGACGATCTCCTCGTGCCACGGGCGCGGCGACGGGGTCACGAGCAACTCCCCGTGCACGACCTCGTAGCGGTTGCCGTCGTCGGGAAGCGCCCGGGCCATATCGGCTGTGTAATAGATCGGCGCGGCCATGCCCATAGTATCGGCTCCTGATCGCCAGGGTGGCAAGGGACTGCCATGGCGCACGGTAGCGCCGCCAAGCGTTGCCACTGTCATCAAATCCACGCCAGGGGCGTACGAAAAACGGTGTTCTCCTTCAGCCCCAGGAGGTCGTCCTTGGCGCCGCGGATCGTGGCGTCGCTCAGCCAAAGGGCTCGTGTTCGGCAGCGAAAAACACGAAATGGAGGGATGGCGCCCGACCATCACCGTTGCACGGCGACTTGGCCCACTGATGATGATCTCTTCGCCCCCCCCCCTCACACTCAATTCATACGCCGGGTTCGAATGTTGGACCTGTACTTCGAGAGCCGGCCGGCCCGGCCACCGCCGAAGGTTCGCTGAAAGTGGGGGATCGATGCGACCGCAACCGTACCGCTGGATGCTCCCATTCCTTCTCCTTCCTATCACGACCTGCTCCGACTCCTCGCGATCCAATCCGACGTCACCGCGGGCATTGGTCGGCCCTCTGTGCCAGCTTCGGCTGCACGGAGACAGATCCCAATCCCAACGCGCCCGGCGCCTTCCTGGGAAGCGGGGTGACGCCAGACGTGTGCTATTTCGGAACCTATA
>DATBLG010000175.1:0-21040 GCA_036555485.1 Gemmatimonadales bacterium
TGTCGGCACATGCCGAAAGCCGATGGCCGATGGCCGACAGCCCATCAATGGCCCCCCCGCTCATCACCATCACCCGCCAATACGCCTCCGGCGGCTCCGACATCGCGCAGCTCGTGGCGCGATCGACCGGGTGGACGGTGATCGACAACGAGTTCGTGGACGAGGTCGCGCGCCGCGCGGGGTTGCCGGCCGCCGAGGTCGCCCAACGCGAGGAGCGGGCGCCGGGAGTGCTCGAGCGCCTCGCCCGCACGCTGGCCGTCGCCTCCCCCGAGCTCTTCATCACGGACCCGTCGGTTCCGCAGGTCGAGCGCGACGAGGCGACGATCCTGAGAATCACCGAGCGGATCATCCACGAAGCGGCGGCCGGGGGACGCGTCGTGCTGGTGGGCCGGGGGGCGCAGGCGATCCTGGCCCAGCACCCCGACGCGCTGCACGTCTACGTAGTCGCGTCGCGGGCGTGGCGCCTCAAGCTCGCCGTCGAGCGACTCGGCGTGGATCCCGGGAAAGTCGAAAAGGTACTCGACGACACCGACCACCATCGCGACCAGTACGTGAAGCGCTACTACGGGCGCGCGCGACAGGAGCCTGCGAACTACGATCTGGTGGTGAACGCGGAGCGGCTGGGGTTCGATGGGGCGGCGGCGCTTATCGTGGCAGAAGCGATGCGAAGAAAGTGGGTGTGAGCGACAACCCTACAGAAGTTTCGCGGCTGCGATGACGAGCCCAGCGGTCGTAACCGTGCTCCCAGCCCAGAACACGAACATCCACCGGATCAGCTCGGCACGCAGATCGCCCAAGCGCCCCTCGAACTCCGAAAAACGGCGCTCGATTCTGGCATCCGACTCGGCGAACCGCTCCCCGACCCGGGCGTCAAAACGCGCGAAGTTCAGCTCGTTCATCTCTCGCAACTCGGATCGGTATGTCAAATCCACTTGGTTGAACCAATCCACGAGCTCGTTCGTCAGCTCGTCCCCGAAGGTTTCGTAAAATCGGCGGGACAGTTTTGCGGTGACCGGCATACGAACATCGGGTATCGGCCAGCACCACGATAACCATACGCGCAGGCTTCACCGCAATCAATATCGCGCGAGCACAACCATTCCGACGCGGTATTCACGCTGCCCGGCGCAGCTCCGGCACTCGCCACACCGCTATGGCCACCGCCAGCGCGCAAATCAATCCCCCCGCTCCCACCGCAAGCGGCGCTCCGAACCGCTCGGCGAACGCCCCCGCCTGGAACGCGCCCAGCGGCGACAACCCCACGAACACGAACGAATAGAACCCCATGACCCGGCCTCGCAGGTGGTCCGGAACGAGGGTCTGCAGCATCGTGTTGGTCAGCGCGTTGTTCACGATCATGGCGCACCCGGCAAGCGCCAGCAGGACCAGCGACAGGGCGAACGACCGGGACAGCGTGAACACCAGAATCAGCAGGCCGAACGACGCTCCGCCAACCGCCATCAGCCGACCCTTCTGCGTGATCCGCGTACTGTTCAGCGCAATCGCGAGCGCGCCGAGCATCGCGCCGGTGCCCACCGCCGCGGTCAGGGCGCCGTAGCCGGCGGCGCCCTGGTCGAGCACGTCCCGGGCGAATACCGGCAGCAGCACGAGAAACGGAAAGCCGAAAACCGAGAGCATCGCGGTGAGCGTTACCAGCGTGGCAACGCGCCGGTCGCCCCGGACAAACGACACGACCTCGCGGAACCCCGTCCACGCCGAAGCGCCGGCGGGCCGCCGCTCGAAGCGCGGCAGCCGCATCGCGAGCAGGCTGCCGATCACCGCGAGGAAACTCACGCCGTTCAGGAAGAAGCACCAGGCGGTGCCCACCAGGCCGATCAAGGCGCCGGCGATCGCCGGACCCACGATGCGGGCCGCGTTGAACATCGAGGAGTTCAGGGCGATCGCGTTCATCAGGTCGTCCTTCCCCACCATGTCGACCAGGAAGGACTGGCGCGTGGGGATATCGAACGCATTGACCACGCCGACGGCGGCCGCGAGGATCATCACCTGCCAGACCGTGACGACCTGGGCCCAGACGAGCGCGGCCAGGATGAACGCCTGCAGCATCAGGAGGGACTGCGTGATGATCACGGTGCGGCGCTTGTCGGTCCGATCGGCGAGCACCCCCGCGTACAACGTGAAGGCGAGCACCCCGAGCGAGCCGAGCGCCGAGACCAGGCCGACGTAGAACGGCGAGTCGGTGAGGGTGAGCACCAACCACCCCTGGGCAACCGACTGCATCCAGGTCCCGATCAACGAGGTGCCCTGGCCGAAGAGAAACAGGCGGAAGTTGCGGTGGGCGAGAGCTCCGAGGCCGACGTGGCGCGCGGCTTCCGTCATGGCGGGAAAGCTCGCCCCGCGTCATCTTCGACCGCAATGACCCCGCTCGCGTTCGCCAAACTCTACGCCGTCACCGCGCCGATCCTGTTCGCCATCGATCTCGTGTGGCTGGGCCTCGTGGCCAAGGATTTCTACCGCGCGCGACTCGGAGACTTGATGCGCCCCGACGTCCGCTGGGGCCCCGCCGTGCTATTCTATGTGCTGTACGTCGCCGCGCTGCTGCTGTTCGCCGTGTTCCCCGCTCTGGAGCGCCACTCCGGAGGCCGCGCCGCGGCCCTCGGCGCGGCGCTCGGGTGCATCGCATACGCCACCTACGACCTCACCAACCTCTCCCTGGCGAAAGGGTTTCCGACGATCGTCGCCGTCGTGGACATCGCCTGGGGGACGATCCTCAGTGCTGCCGTCGCCGTTGTTTCGTACAAGCTCGCGGGTTGGGTGCTCTAGCTCGCGCCCCCACGACGAGGATATCTTCCGCGTCGCCCTCGATGACGACCTAATGCCGCCCCTCGAAACAGTTCAAGCTGCGCTTGCCGACCGCTACACGGTCGAGCGTGAGATCGGCCGTGGCGGAATGGCCACGGTGTACCTGGCGCAGGATCGCAAGCACGATCGCCAGGTCGCCGTGAAGGTGCTTCACCCCGAGCTCGCCGCATCGCTCGGCCCCGAGCGCTTTCTGCGCGAGATCAAGGTCGCCGCGCGACTCAGCCATCCCCACATCGTGTCGCTGCACGATTCTGGACAGGCTGGTGACTTCCTCTATTACGTCATGCCCTATATCGAGGGGGAGTCGCTGCGCCAGCGACTCGCGCGAGAGCCACAGCTCCAGGTCGAAGACGCGCTGGAGATCACCCGGCACGTGGCGAGCGCCCTGGGCTACGCCCACGGCATCGGCGTCGTCCATCGAGACATCAAGCCCGAGAATGTGATGCTGCATCAGGGCGAGGCCGTGGTGACCGACTTCGGCATCGCCAAAGCCGTCACCTCGGCGGCCGGCGAGCATCTGACCCAGACCGGCTCGTCGGTGGGCACGCCGGCTTACATGAGCCCCGAACAGGCGACCGGTGATGGCGACGTGGACGGCCGCAGCGACGTCTACAGCCTGGCGTGCGTGCTGTACGAAATGCTGGCGGGACGCCACCCCTTCGAGGCGGCGACGGCCCAGGCGATGCTGGTCAAGCATTTGACCCAGGCTGTCCCTTCGCTGCGAGCCGCTCGCGCCGCCGTCCCGGACGGCGTGGAGCGAGCGGTGGTACGGGCCCTCGCCAAGGACCCCGCCGAGCGGTTCGCCACGGCGACGGAGTTCGCCCAGGCGCTCCATACCGGATCGACGCCGCCCGCGGTCCCGACCGTGAGTCAGCCCGGCGTCGCGAAACCCACCACGGCGGCGAAGTCGATCGCGGTGCTGCCGTTCGCCGACATGAGCCCGCAGCGCGACCAGGAGTACTTCTGCGAGGGCATCGCCGAGGAACTGATCAACGCGATGATGCGGATCGACGAGCTGCGCGTCGCCTCACGCACCAGCGCGTTCGCGTTCAAGGGAAAGAGCGAGGACATCCGCGAGATCGGCCGCAAGCTGCAGGTGGAGCACGTGCTGGAAGGAAGCGTGCGCAAGGCTGGGAACCGGCTGCGTATCACGGCACAGCTCCTGAAGGTGACCGACGGCTACCAGTTGTGGTCGGAGCGGTACGACCGCGAGCTGGAGGACGTGTTCGCGATCCAGGATGAGATCGCGCAGAACATCGCCCGGGCGCTGCGGGTCGTGATGACCGACAAGGAAATCCAGGCGATCGTGAAGCCGCAGACGGCGGATGTCGCGGCCTACGATTACTATTTGCGCGGCCGGGGGTTCTTCCATCAGTGGCGCAAGAAAAGCCTGGTATTCGCCCGGCAGATGTTCACCCGCGCCATCGAAATCGACGCCGGCTACGCCCTCGCCTATGCCGGCATCGCCGACTGTTGTTCCTCTCTTTACACGTGGTTCGACGCCAACGAGGCGTACCGCGAGGAAGCGGAGCGCACCAGCCTCAAGGCGCTCGAGCTGAATCCCGACCTCGCGGAGGCACACGAGGCGCGTGGCGTGGCCCTCACCGTCGGCAAGCGATGGAGCGAGGCGCAGCGGGAGTTCGAGGTCGCCATTCGGCTCAGCCCGAAGCTGTTCGAGGCCTACTATTTCTACGGACGCTTGTGTTTCCTGCAGGGGAATCTGGCCGATGCGGCCCGCTGGTTCGCGGAGGCCGCCCGAGTCCGTCCGGAGGACTACCAGGCCCTGTCGCTCCTGGGCACGATCTACGCCGACCTGGGCCGCCCGGAGGACGCCCTGGC
The DNA here is from genome assembly GCA_036555485.1 of Gemmatimonadales bacterium. Taxonomy (GTDB): domain Bacteria; phylum Gemmatimonadota; class Gemmatimonadetes; order Gemmatimonadales; family GWC2-71-9; genus DASTHG01. The sequence goes on from DATBLG010000175.1 coordinate 4,663, forward strand.
CGCGTTTCGGCGCTCGCTCCAGGTAGTCGAGAAACACGTCGAGATGTATCCCGACGATGCCCGCGCATTCTACATGGGGGCGCTGGATGCGATCGCCCTGGGTCGACCCGACCAGGCGGAGACCTGGGTCGAGCGAGCGCTCGAGATCGACCCGGAAGACCCGTTGATTCTGTACAACGTCGGGTGTGTATACGCGCGCCTGGGCAAGACCGACGCCGCACTCGACTGCCTCGAGCAGACCGTGGCCCACGGTGGCTCCGGCCACCGTGGGTGGATGCGGAACGACGGCGATCTCGCGTCGCTGCGCGGACACCCGCGGTTTGAGACGATGCTCCAGGGAGAGTAGCAGGCCTGGGTTGCTTTCGGTCCCCGCGGTGCGCCACATTCAGTAGGCCATGCGCTACACTACGTACGCGAAGTACCTCCCCGAGCTCGCCGACACGATCAACCTTCAGGGCTTGCTCGATCAGCTCGCCGACTTCCTGCTGCAATCGGGGTTCGCGGGCGGCTCCTATTCACATCCGTTTTGGGGCGAGTTCGGCGGCGACGACCCCGACCGGTCGGTCGACGCGCTGCGGCAGGCGATCCTCCAGGCGCTGATGGACTCGGGGCAGCTCACCCCCGACATGCTGCAGCTGTTGCGCGGTGAGTCCACCGGCGACGCCGAGCGGGACGCCGAGCTCGAGCGCCAGCTCGCCGAGTTGCTCGACAAAATTGTCCAGCGCCTCATCGAGGAAGGCTACTTGAACGTCGCCGAGGCGCCGAAAATGCCGGGCGGGCAGCAGCCGATGTTCGGGCCTGGAGGCATGGCGCGCGAGGCGGCGCAGCAGGTGCAGTTCTCGCTCACCGAAAAAGGCATCGACTTCCTCGGCTACAAGACGCTGAAACACCTGCTGGGGAGCATCGGCAAGTCGAGCTTCGGAGCGCACGAGACCGAGCACCTCGCCACCGGGATCGAGGCCGAGGCCGCGAGCAAGCCCTATGAGTTCGGCGACATGCTGAACCTCGACGTCAACGCGACGCTGTCCAGCGCGATCGAGCGCGAAGGCCTCGGGGTCCCCATCAACCTCGAGTACGAAGACCTGCGCGTGCACCAGGCCGAGTACCGCTCGTCATCGGCCACGGTGCTGATGCTCGATTGCTCGCACTCGATGATCCTGTACGGCGAGGACCGGTTCACGCCGGCCAAGAAAGTCGCGCTGGCGCTGACGCACCTGATCCGCACGCAATTCCCGGGTGACTCGCTGCGCGTCGTACTGTTCCACGACACCGCGGAAGAGATCCCGCTGGCGCGGTTGGCCCATGCGCAGGTCGGGCCGTACCACACCAACACCGCCGAAGGCTTGAAGCTGGCGCGCCGCATCCTGCTCGGACAGCGCAAGGACATGCGCCAGATCATCATGATCACCGATGGGAAGCCCAGCGCGCTGACCCTGCCGGATGGACGCATCTACGTGAACTCGATGGGGCTCGATCCGCAGATCCTCCAGGCCACCTATCGGGAGGTCGCCGAGTGCCGGCGGTCCGGGATCATGATCAACACCTTCATGCTGGCGCGGGACCGAAGCCTCGTGGAGTTCGTCAAGACGGTGAGCGCGATCTGCCGCGGCAAGGCGTACTTCACCAACACGATGACCCTGGGACAGTTCATCTTGATGGATTTCATGCGACGGAAAACCCGGCGGGTTTCGTAACCGGCGATCGCACCCATGAACCGGCTCGCGCTCCTCTGTCCGTTCGCCCTCCTCGCCTGTGAAGCACCGTTTTCCTTTCCCACGCCGGTCGCATCAGTCACCATTTCGCCCCCCACGGCGGACATCTACCAGGGCGACAGCGTGCAGCTCAACGCGACGGCGCACGATTCCGCCGGCGTTGCATTGCCCGATCGCACCATCATCTGGTCCAGCTCGAATCCCGACCGGGTGCACGTCTCGGCCAACGGTCTCGTGGTGGGTCTCGACGGCGGCTCTTCAACCATTACCGCTCGCTCCGACGACGCGACCGCGGCGGCCACGATCCGCGTGACCTTCCGAGTGGCCGCCGTCACCGTGGATCAGGGGGACTTGACCATCGGTCTCAGCGGCACCCTGCAGCTCAGCGCCACCCCACGCGACCCAACGGGCAACGGGCTCGGTGGCCGCGCGATCGTCTGGTCCAGCAGCGACTCGATCGTGACACGCGTTTCGCCCACCGGCTCCATGGAGGCGATGACCGAAGGGGTGGCGACGCTGACCGCGACGGTCGAGGGAGTGAGCGGCAGTATCACGGTGCGCGTCGAGCGGCTGGCGTTCGTTTCGGTGAGCGCGAGCGAGCTGCGTCACAGCTGCGGCCGCACCAGCGATGGGCGCGTGGCCTGCTGGGGACTCAACAACGTCGGCCAGCTGGGACTCGCCGCGGTCGGTCGGAGCACGAGTCCCGTGGCTGCCACGGCCGTGCCCCGCTTCGCCGAGGTCACGAGTGGCGCCACGTTCACGTGCGGCCGCACCTCATCGGGCCAGGTGTACTGCTGGGGCTCGGCCGCCCGCGGCAGACTCGGTACCGGTTCGCTCACGAGCACGCCCCATGCGAGCCTCGTGCCGCTAACGCGTCCGCTCCTCACGCTGAGCTCGGGGTGGAACCACACCTGCGGCGTCGGCGTCGACGGCCGGGGATACTGCTGGGGGGAATTCCCGCAGGTGGGGAACTACCCAGGTCCGGTCGCCCGAACCCCCGTGACCGTCATCGGGGAGCTCATTTATGAGGCGATCGCCGCGGGCGAGGGATTCACGTGTGGCATTGCGACCGACAGTCTCGCCTATTGTTGGGGAACGAACCTCTTCAATCGACTGGGCGTCGACAGCCTGCAGGAAACCGTCGAGCCGCTCCCGGTCAGCGGTGGGCTCCGATTCACCTCGCTCACGATCGGCGGGCTGCATGCCTGCGCGCTCTCGGAAACGGGCGACGCGCATTGCTGGGGCGGGAATCTCTTCGGTGAGCTCGGTGCCGGTCCCGGGGCGATTGACGCGAGCGCCGCCCCACAACCGGTTGCGGGTGGCCTCGTATTCAGCTCCATCGCAGCCGGCGGGCACACCGCCTGCGCGCTCACGCCTTCGGGCGTGGCCTACTGCTGGGGGCAGAACGATGCCGGACAACTCGGCGCTCCGACTACGGATCTGTGCAACGGGATCCCGTGCAGCCGCGCGCCGGTGGCCGTCTCCGGCGGCCTCCAGTTCGCGGCGCTCAGCGTCGGCGACCGACACAGCTGCGGCGTGACTGTGGGAGCCATCGTGTATTGTTGGGGGAAGAACGACGCCGGACAGCTGGGGGACGGCACGCTGACGGACCGGGCAGTCCCGACTCGCGTCGCCGGTCAACGGTAACCGGGAGAATCCGCTTCCTTACCCCAGCGGCGCCAGCTGCTGCACCAACTCAGCCGCCGTCTGCACCCGATCTTCCGGTTTCTTCGCGAGCAGCCGCAGGACCAGCGCAGAAAGCGCTGGCGGTACTTCGGAATTCAGCAACTCCGGGGGCTCGGCCTCCTGCGTGAGCAGTTTCGCCACGAGGGACATCACCGTGGCGGCCTGAAACGGCGCCTGACCGGTGAGACACTCATACAGCACGACGCCCGCCGCGTAGAGATCGCTGCGGGCGTCGACTTGTTCGGCCATCAGCTGCTCCGGTGGCATGTACGCCGGCGTGCCGAGGACGAGCCCCGCCTCCGTCACCGAGGTCGTGCGCTCGGCCAGCCGGGCCACCCCGAAGTCCATCACTTTCAGGACGCCCGCCGCATCGAGCAGCAGGTTTTGCGGTTTGATGTCCCGATGAATCACGCCGTGTTCATGCGCCACCGCCAGAGAGTGCGCGAGCTGCGCGGCGATCGCCAGCGTCGAGGAGACGCCGAGCCGGCCACGGGTGTCGATCAGCTCGCGCACCGTGATCCCTTCGACGTACTCCATCGTCAGGTAGTACACCCCCGACCACTCACCGAAGTCGTGCGTGCGCACGATGTTCTGGTCCGACAACCGGCGCGCGAGCCGGATCTCGTCCTTGAACCGCGCGAGCAGCGTCGCATCGGAGATGAACTCGGGCCGCAGCGTCTTGATCGCCACGACTTCTTCGAGCTCGAGATCCCGAGCCCGATACACGGTGCCCATTCCGCCGCGTCCCAAGACCGTCTGGATCTCGTAGCGCAGGGCCAGCCGCTCCCCGGTTCGCAGGTTCCCGCCATCGACGGCGAGCGGAGTCTCCTTCGTATCACGGCGCGCCTGCTCGATCTCCTCTCGCAGATCTCGCACCTGATCGCGCAGCCGCCCTTCCCGCGCCTTCATCTGCAGCACCATGCTGTCGAACACGCGCGCCAGTCGACCCAGCTCGTCCGCCCGCCGCGCCACCGGGCCGAGCGCGCCGTGCTGATACGTCCCCGCTTCGACCGCCGTCGCCGCCTCGATCACGCGGCCCACCTCGCGGAGATACTCCATTTCCTGGTCCCGCAGCCGCTTTTTCTCGAGCGAGGCGTTGATGCGGGCGCGCAGCAGCACCGGGTCGAACGGCTTGTGGAGGAAGTCCTCCGCGCCATGCTCGATACAGCGCACGATGCTCGGCATCTCGTCCAGTGCCGAGATCATGATCACCGGGATGTCCCGCAGCGCCGGGTCCCCCTTGATCGCTTCCAGCACGGCGAAGCCGTCGAGCTCCGGCATCAACACGTCGAGCAGGACGAGATCGAACGGCCGCGCGGCGAGCAGCTCGAGCGCGCGGCGACCGTGTTCGGCCGTTTCCACGCCGTGGCCCGAGCGTTCCAACCTCCGGCGCAGCACGTCGCGATTCTCGGCGCCGTCGTCCACGACCAGGATCCGTGCCTGCGACGTTCCGGGCGCGTCCGGCAGGCGGGCCGGCGCGGGTTCCGGCGTCCGCGCCACGGGGGCGACCGGCCCCGCCGCCCCGGACGGGACGAGTCGCTCGGCGGCCCCCAGAATCTTCTGGAGATCGTCGCTGAACGAGCCGTCGCGCCCATCCACCGTACCCGCTAAGAGGGCGGTGATCGCCGCCACGATCCGTCCCCGTGGCCCACGCAACGCTTCGTACAGTTGCGCCACTTCACCAGCCCCGGCACCGCGGGCCACACCAAGCGTCGCGTTGATCAACTCGAGCGCCTCGCGCGCCGCGCCGAGCGTCTCTTCCAGCCTTGCCCGACGATCCGACAAGTCCGGGTCCGCGGCGTCTTCCAACAGCATCTCGGAATAGCCAATGACGTGATTGAGCGGAGTTCGCAAGTCGTGCCGCAGCTCGGCGAGCGCTTCCGGTGTCAGCGCAGCGCCCGATTCCCCCGCGCTCACCTGGGGCCGCCCAGCAGCGCTTCGATTTTCGCGAGCAGCCGGGGCAGTTCGACCGGCTTGGTGTCGTAGTCGTTGCACCCGGCCTCGAGCGCCTTTTCCCGATCTCCCGCCATGGCGTGCGCCGTCAGACCGATAATCGGCACCGTCTTGGTCTCCGGCACCGCCCGCAGCTGGCGGGTCGCTTCCCAGCCGTCGATTTCAGGCAGACTCATGTCCATGAGGATGAGATCGAACCCGCCGGCCCGCGCCATATCGACGCCCTGGCGTCCGTCCACCGCCATGCTCACCTCGTAGCCCTTGCGTTGCAGGCGGCGCGAGAGCATGTCGCGGTTCATTTCGTTGTCCTCGACCAGCAGGATCTTCGTCATCACCGACTCCCTTTCTCGGACGCCACGCCCGAGGCGACCAGACCCCGGACCTCGGCGAGTAGCGCCTCGGGCCCATGGCCACTCTTGTGGACCACTCGTTCCACCCCGCCGTTCAAGCGCCGCCGGTCCTCGTCGCTCAGGTCTTTCGCGGTGATCACGACGACGGGGATGCGCCCGACCCCATCGCGCTGCTGCAGCTCCTCGAGAAACTCGAAGCCGTCCATCTCGGGCATGACCAGGTCGAGCAGCACGAGGTCCGGTGGGTGTTGAGCGATCTGCTCGAGCGCGTGCCGGCCGTTGGCCGCTTCGAACACCCGCCACCCTCCCTTTTTGAGCTCCTGCCGCATCACGCGGCGCGCCGCCTCATCGTCTTCCACAATGAGCACCGTGCGAGCCGACTCGCCCGGTGCGTAGCGCCGCAGCACAGCCGCGAGCCGCGCCCGGTCGATCGGCTTGGTGAGATACTCGGCGACCCCCAGGGCGAACCCCATCGGCTTTTCATCGACGACCGTCAGCATGACCACCGGGATCTCCGCGAGATCGGCGTCGCTCTTGAGTGCGGAGAGTACCGCCCATCCGTCCATGTCCGGCATCAGGACGTCGAGGGTAATGATGTCCGGCCGGAGCTCCCGGGCCAGGCGCAGGCCGGTGGTCCCGTCGGCGGCCGTCTCAACACGGAAACCGTCCCGGCTCAACGACCGGCCGAGCAGGTTCCGCACGCCCGGGTCGTCGTCCACGACGAGCACGGTTCCGAGCGGCTCACCAGCCGGCTGCGGCCAGCTCGCCGATTCCTGGGCGGCCTCCTGCACGGTGATCGGCAGCCGCACGGTAAAGGTCGATCCCGATCCTGGCGTGCTTTCGACGGTGACGGAGCCGCCCATCATTTCGCAGAACCGCCGGCTGATCGCCAGGCCGAGCCCGGTGCCGCCGTACTTGCTCGCGGTGGACACATCGGCCTGGGCGAATGCCTGGAACAGCTTTCCCAGCTGGTCGGGCGTCATCCCGATGCCGGTATCGCGCACGCGGAACACTATCTCCGCTCCGACGCGTTCGACCGCGAGCGTGATCCGTCCCTGATCGGTGAATTTCGACGCATTGGACAGGAGGTTCAGCAACACCTGGCGCACCCGCGTCACGTCGGCGCGCATCGCGCCCAGCGACGCAGCGGCCTGCAGCTCGAACTGGTTGCCGTGCTGTTCCACGAGCGGGCGGACCGTGGTCGCCACGTCGTCGATCACCGGCCGCAGCTCGAAGGTCTCGAGGTACAGCTCCATCTTGCCGGCTTCGATCTTCGAGAGATCGAGGATGTCGTTGATCACCGCGAGCAGGTGTTTGCCGGCCGAATGGATCTTGCCCAGGTCCGGGATGTAGCCGGGGTGTCCCTCTTCCTCGGCCTGTTCCTGCAGCATTTCGCTGTAGCCGATGATCGCATTCAGAGGCGTCCGCAGCTCGTGGCTCGTGCTGGCCAGAAACCGGCTCTTGGTCTCGTTGGCCTCTTCCGCCTCACGACGCGCCGCCAGCAGCTCGCTGATATCGTGGTACAACCCGATCATGCCCACCCGCTCACCTGCCACCGTGATGGGGATCGACGCAATCTCGACATCCACGGTGGAGCCGTCCTTGCGGTGCCGCCGCCCCTTCCCACCGGAAACGCTCCCCCCCTGCATCGCCCGATCCGTGTAGGCCTGGGCCTCCCCGAGGGTCTCCTCGGTCGTCACCAGACGGTCGAGGTCCCGGCCCTTCACCTCTTCCTCCCGATAGCCGAACAGTCGCTCGAACGCCGGATTGCATGAGGTGATGCGCCCTTCCAGGTCCACGTTGACGATCGCCACCGGATTGTTGCTCACGAGCATTTCAAAGTGCTGCTGTGCGGCGGAGAAGAGCCGGGCGTTCTCGATCGCGATCGCGGCCTGGGGCGCGAACATCATCAACCGCCGCAGGTCCGCCTCGCCGAATTCGCGCGTCGGATCGGAGTGCACGCTGGCAATCGCCCCGACCAGCCGGCTGCCGATCAAGAGCGGCGCCGCCATGACCGACTGGATGCTCGAGCGCTCGTATTTCGCCGAGTGCTTGGCCCACTCCTGGTAGCGTGGAATGGTGAGCGGTTCGTGGGTTTGGGCCACCTGACCCATCGCCCCCTCCCCCAACGCCATGCGGGTCCCGACCGCGTTGGTTTCCAGATTATAGCTGGAGACGATCACGAGGTCCTTCCGGGACTCGTCGTAGGTGGCCAGCTCCCCGCCGGTGACGCCCAACAGCGCCACGGCGCGTTGCAGCACGCGCTCCAGCACCTTGTCGAGCTCCAGCTCTCCGGACAGGTCCTGCATCGTATCCAGCACCGCCTCCTGCTCCACGGCGCGCTCGCGCTCCGCGGTGAACAGTCGGGCGTTCTCGATCGCGATGGCCGCCTGCGCGGCGAACAGATTGAGCAGGCGCAGATCGCGCTGACCGAAGGTGCGGCCGGGATCCGAGTGCACGCTGGCGATCGCGCCGACCAGGCGCTCGCCGATGAGCAGCGGCGCGGCCATGACGGTCTGGATGGTGCTGCGGATGTACTGCGCCGAGCGACTCCCCCATTCCTGATACCGGGGAATGATCAGCGGCTCGTGCGTCTGGCCGACGTGCCCCATCGCCCCTTCGCCCAGCGTCATCCGGGTTCCGACGGCGTCCGTGCCCATGTTGTGGCTCGCCACGATGACGAGCTGCTGCGCGCCCTCGTCGAAGATCGCCAGCTCCCCACCCGTAACGTCGAGCAGCGCCACCGCGCGCCCGAGCACCGCCTGGAGCAGCTTGTCCAACTCCAGTTTTCCCGAGAGGTCGGCCAGCGTGTCGAGCAGCGCCCGCTGTTCGGCGAGCCGCAGCCGGTCGGCCTCGAGCAGGCGCGTGCGCCCGATGGCGATGCCGGCCTGGTTGGCCGCCGCCGCGAGGATCTCGAGATCGCCCTGCTCGAAGGCGCTGCCCCCGGCGCGCTGCACCACGACTTCCCCGATGGCGTTCTGGTCGATGCGCAGCGGCAGTTTCAGCTCGGAGCGCGACGCGTCGCCGACGCGGAAATCGCCGTCGCGCGCGCGCAGGGCGGGCTCGAAGGCGGTCGCGCCGGCGAGATACAGCCCGACGCCTTCGAAGCCGAATGCCTCATGGCGCAAGCTCTCGACGAGGCTCTTGCACACGTCGTCCTCGTTTTGGGCTTCGGCGATCCGATTGCTGAGGCCGAGCAGGGCGGACCGGAGCAACCCGGCGCGGTCGCTCACGACGCGCCCCCCACGCCGGCCACCGCCGCCGGAAGGCGGACGCTGAACGTCGAACCCTTTCCCAACTCGCTCTGCACCGTCACATCGCCCCCCATCATCTGACTGAAGTGCCTGGTGATCGCGAGCCCGAGGCCCGTCCCGCCGTACTTGCTGGTCGTCGACGCTTCCGCCTGGGCGAACGCCTCGAATAGCCGGTCCATCTGTGCCGGTGTCATCCCCACGCCGGTGTCGCTCACGCGCAGCACGACCGCCTCGCCGCCCGACGCCTCGTCGCGCTCGCGCTCGATGGCCAGCGTGATCGTGCCCCGCTCGGTGAATTTGGAGGCATTCGACAGCAGGTTGAGGAGCATCTGGCGCACCTTCGTCAGATCGGCGCGCATCGTCCCGGGTTGTGGCGCCACCTCCACCACCAGGCGGTTGGCGTTTTTCTCCACCAGTGGCCGAGCCGTGGCGACCACTTCGTCGACCAGGGTCCGGATCTCGAACGTTTCGAGGAACAGCTCCATCTTCCCCGCCTCGATCTTCGACAAGTCGAGGATATCGTTGATCAGCGCCAGCAAATGCCGGCCGGCGGTCCGGATCTTCGTCAGATCGGAAGCGAGCTCGGGCTGTCCCAGCTCCTCGACTTCTTCCTGCACCATCTCGCTGTAGCCGATAATGGCGTTGAGCGGCGTGCGCAGCTCATGGCTCATGCTTGCCAGGAATTGGCTCTTGGCGCTGTTGGCGGCTTCGGCGTCGCGCCGGGCCAGCAAGAGCTCGGTGATGTCGTGATAGAGCGCCATCACGCCGACCCGCTCGCCGTTCACGATCACCGGCACGCCGAGCACCTCCACGTCCACCAGATTCCCGTCCTGGCGCCGCCGGCGGCCGATGCCATGAATCGGGCGGTCCAGCGCCTGGCGCGTGTACTCGACTGCCTCCCGCCGCGTGTCCTCGGTCGACACGAGCTCGTCCAGGTTGCGACCGATGGCCTCCCGTTGGGAGTATCCGAACAGTCGCTCGAACGCCGGGTTGCACGACACCACGTTGTGGTTCGTGTCCAGCGTGACGATCGCGACCGGGCTGTTTGACACCAATTCCTCGAAGTACTGCTTTTGGCGCTGCGCCGCGGCATACAGTCGGGCATTCTCGATCGCGATCGCGGCCTGGGGCGCGAACATGGTGAGCAACCGCAGGTCCTCTGGTCCGAAAATGCGCTGCGGATCGGAGTGCACCGTGGCGATGGCGCCCACCAGCCGCCGGCCGATGAGCAGCGGCGCCGCCATCACCGAGTGGACGGTCACGTCGGCGTATTTCCCCGAGCGGCCCAGCCATTCGTGATAGGACGGGATGATCAGGGATTCCCGCGTTCGCGCGACGTGTCCCATCGCGCCTTCGCCCAGGGCGAGCCGCGTCCCGGTCGAGTCCTTCCCGATATTCTCGCTGGCGACGACGACGAGCTGCTTCACCTGCTCCTCGTAGATCGCTACCTCGCCGCCGGTCACCCCCAGCAACGTGACCGCCCGGTTCAGCACGGCCTGCAGCACCCGGGGCAGCTCGAGGTCGGACGACAGGTCGGCCATCGTGTCCAGCAGCGCCTTGTGCTCGTCGACGCGCTGGCGCTCCTCGGCGAGCAGGCGGGCCCTCCCGATCGCGATGCTGGCCTGATTCGCCGCGGCGGTGAGGATCTCAAAATCCTCCTCGCCGAACGCGTTGGGCTCGCTGCTTTCCACCACCAACACGCCGATCGTGTTGCCGTCCACGCGTAGCGGCACATCCAATTCCGATCCACTGGCAAGACTGGGGAGATACGCCGCGGCGCGGGTCACGTCCGGGGTGTAGTGGAGCGTGCCGTCCTCGAGCGCCCGCTCGCTCAAGCCCTGACCGGCATGCACGCGCCAGTGGTGCGGCGCATCCGGCCAACCCACCGACGCCTGGAGCACGCGGTCGCCCGTGGCAGCGTCGAGCAAAAACGCGCCGAGAAAGTTGTATCCCAACGCTTCGTCGTGGAGGCCGTTGACCATCGAGCGGTAGACCTCGGTTTCATCGGTGGCCGCGGCGATCGCCGTGGTGAGTCGCAGCAGCGCGGCCTGCCGCCGCGCCATGTCGTCCCGCAGTCGCTTCGGGCTCGAGCGTCGCGGAGCCGCCCGTTTCGAGTCCGTCACGTGAGGTGCTCCCGCACCGCGGCCGCGAGCGCCTCGAGCCCGCGTCCACCCTTCGACACGACTCGCTCGACCCCGCCGTTCAGCCGCCGGCGGTCCTCATCGGTCAGCTCCTTGGCCGTGATGACCACCACCGGCACCGCACGCCAAGACTCCAGGGCCCGTACCGCCTCGAGGAACTCGAACCCGTTCATCTCCGGCATCATGAGGTCGAGCAACACTAGATCGGGCACGCGGTCCGCGGATCGCTCCAGCGCCTTCCGGCCGTGCTCCGCTTCGACCACCTCCCAGCCCTCGCATTCCATGGCCCGTCGCAGCACCGAGCGCGTCAGGCTGTCATCCTCGACGACGAGTACCCGCCGCGGCGCGCCCGCCCGCTCGTACTTGCGCAATACCCGGGTGAGGCGGTCACGGTCGATGGGTTTGGTGAGGTACTCGGATGCGCCGAGCGCGAACGCCAGATTTTTCTCGTCTACCATCGACAGCATCACGACCGGGATCTCCGCCGTCACCGGGTCGCCCTTCAGCGCCGTCAACACTGCCCACCCGTCCAACCCCGGCATCACGACGTCGAGGGTGATCACGTCGGGGCGGCGGGTGCGCGCGGCCTCCAGGCCGGCCGCCCCATCCGCTGCCCCGATGACTTCCAGTCCCTGTTTTTCGAGAAAGCGCGTGACGAGGTCGCGCGCCGAAGCGTCGTCGTCGATGACCAGGACTGTCCCGGCCGCTCCGGCCTGCCCTGGCTTCGCCGCACCCGCGAGCGGCGCGGCTTCATTGGATATCTCCGCCGGCAACCGCACCGTGAACGTGGACCCTACCCCGACCTCACTCGTCACATCCACGTCACCGCCCATCAATTGACAGAACCGGCGACTGATCGCGAGGCCCAGCCCGGTACCGCCGTACTTGACCGCGGTCGACGCTTCGGCCTGCGAGAAGGTCTCGAACAAGCGCCCCAGCTGCTCCGCGGTCATCCCGATCCCCGTGTCCCGCACCCGGAACATGACCTCAGGGCCGACCCGTTCCACGTCCAGCGTGATGCTCCCGTGATCGGTGAACTTGCTCGCGTTCGAGAGCAGGTTGAGCAGCACCTGCCGGATGCGGGTGACGTCGGAGTGCATCGTGCCGAGGTCCGCGGCGCAATGCACCAGGAGCCGGTTGGCGTTCTTTTCTACCAGCGGCCGCACCGTGCTCGCCACTTGTTCCACCACCGGGGCCACCTCGAAGGTCTCGAGGTAGAGCTGCATCTTGCCGGCCTCGATCTTCGACAAGTCGAGCACGTCGTTGATCAGGGCCAGCAGGTGTTTCCCCGCCGAGTGGATCTTCTGGAGGTCCGGCACGGACGCGGATTCACCGCGATCGGCGGCGTCCTCCTGGAGCATCTCGCTGTACCCGATGATCGCGTTCAGCGGGGTGCGCAGCTCGTGACTCATGCTCGCCAGGAACTGGCTCTTGGCGCTGTTGGCGCCCTCGGCGTCGCGCCGGGCCCGCAGCAGCTCCGTGATGTCGTGGTACAGCGCCATCAGGCCCACGCGGCGCCCGTTGACCACGACCGGCACGCCCAGGACTTCCACGTCCACGAGCGTGCCGTCCTTGCGCCGCCGTTGGCTGATGACCTGCACCGGTCGACTGGCGAGTGCTTGCTCGGTGTAGCCCACGGCTTCCGAGCGCGTCGTCTCGGTGGTGATGAAGTCATCCAGTTTCCGGCCGACGACGTCCGTTTCCGTATAGCCGTACATCTTTTCGAACGCAGGGTTGCAGGAAACGACGTTGTGTTGCACGTCCAGCGTGACGATCGCTACGGGACTGTTCGACACCAGCTCCGCGAAATACTGCTTCTGCTCCTGGGCGGCGGTGAACAGACGTGCGTTCTCGATCGCAATCGCGGCCTGGGGCGCAAACAGATTCAGCAACCGGAGGTCGTCGGCGCCGAAGCGGCGGGTCGGATCGCGGTCCATGAACGCGATCGCGCCCACGAGCTGTCCGCCGATCAGGAGCGGCGCAACCATGACGCCGTGAAAGTCCACCTGGGCGTACTGCGGCGAGTGACCCGCCCACTCACGGTAGTTGTCGATAATCAGCGGCTCGCGCGTGCGCGCCACGTGTCCCATGGCGCCTTCGCCGACCGCCATCCGCGTGCCGGTGGTGTCGCGCTTGCCCACGTTGTGACTTGCGACGACCTCCAACTCCTGCTTGGCGGCATCGTAAATCGCCAGCTCGCCATGGCTGACGTGCAGCAACGCCACAGCCCGCTCCAGCACCGCCTGCAGCAGCGTGGACAGCTCGAGCTGCGCCGAGAGATCCGCCATCGTGGCGCGCAACGCCTCCTGTTCGTCGGCGCGCTGCCGCTCGGCGGCGAGTAACCGAGCCCGCCCGATGGCGATGCCCGCCTGGTTGGCGGCCGCGGCAAGGATCTCGAAGTCGTCGGCGTCGAACGCGTGAGGGCGATTGCTCTCCACCACCAGCACACCCACCAGCCGTTTGTTGATCATCAACGGGATGTCCACCTCCGACCCCTCGTTGCGGGTCGGCAGGTAGCGGGTGTCGTGAGTGACTTGCGGTGTGTAGTGGCGCTGGCCGTCAAGGAGGGGGCGCTCGCTCAGGCCTTCGCCCGGGCGGACCCGCAGGCCGGCCGGCGCGTCGGCCCAGCCGGAGCTCGCGACCAGCACGCGGTCGCCGGTCGCCTCGTCCACGAGGAGCAGCGCCACGAAGTCGTAGCCGAGCGCCTCGTCGCGCAACCCGCCGGAGACCGCGCGGCAGATGTCCGTTTCCGTGTCCGCCGCGGCGATGGCGGTGCTGAGCCGCATGAGGGCGGCGCCGCGATCACGAGCGCGCGTCTCGCCCGCTGGGATCCGGGGCTTCCCCGGTGCAATTCGTTTCGAAACGGGTGTCCACCTGGAAGAGGAACGACGATGAAATATGCCCGCCGCGAGAACGGGCCGCCAGAGTGAGGCCCCTGATTCGCGCCTAGCGGGCGGGTCCGCCCCGCACGGCCTCATACACCATGCGCGACATATCCGCCACGAGCGCGTACGCCACGCTGTCTTCCTTGATCCCACCCGTCAGCACCACGAGCGCGTAGGGCGCCCCGGTCGGTGGTCGCACGATCGCGGCGTCGTGGTACACAACCTCCGAAACCCATCCTGTCTTGTGCTCCACGCGCGTCCCGGCCGGCAGACCGGCGGGGATCCCTTCGTTGAACTGCTGGCGGCCGAGAATCTCCAGCATCTCGTGGCACGAGGTGGGCGATGCCGCACGACCCTCGGCGAGCGCCGCGAGCAACATGCCCAGATCCCGCGCGGTGGTGGTGTTGTTCCGTCCCGCCCGATACGCCTTGCCGTCCTCCACGCCGCGCAGCACCAGGATCGAATCGGCGCCGAGGGCGTGGGCCGTCGCGTTGGCGCGCACGGCCCCCACGCGGTCGATCAGCAGATTGGTCGCGAGGTTGCTCGACACCGTCTCCATCATCTCGACGAGCCGCCCGACAGCGACCTTCTGCCCCACGAGCGCGTACAATGTCGAATCGGAGTCGTCGGCCCGGTCGAGATCGTACGGCGAGCTGTCGACAATCGACCGAAATGTGCGCGTGACCTCGAGGGAATCCTCGAGCGACACGAGCCCAGCGTCCCGATCCCGGAACAACTGGATCATGACCGGCACTTTCATCGTGCTGGCGGCGTGAAACCGCAGATGAGCGCCGACCAACAGCGTGTCCCCGGAGCCCAGGTCCCGGAAATACACTCCGACCGCCCGCGCCGGCGCCTGCGCGATCCGGGCTTCGATCCGCTCCCTGAGTGAGTCGAGCTGCTGCGCGCGTAAGGCGGGAACGGCAACCAACAGGAGGCTTAGGAGTTTCATGGACCGAATATACGCCAGCCAAAAAGGGCCAGGCTGACTACTGACGACTGATGGCTGATTGCTGCCTCTCTATTAGATTGCAGCACGTGAGCGAGTTCGTCTTCGGTACCAACAACGCTGCCTTCGTGCAGGTGATGTACGAGCAGTACCTGCGCGACCCCGCCTCCGTCTCGGAAGAGTGGCGCCAGCTGTTCGACAATGGAAAGACCGCCCAGCTTCCGGTGA
The DNA here is from genome assembly GCA_036555485.1 of Gemmatimonadales bacterium. Classification (GTDB taxonomy): domain Bacteria; phylum Gemmatimonadota; class Gemmatimonadetes; order Gemmatimonadales; family GWC2-71-9; genus DASTHG01. Next base: position 19,821 of record DATBLG010000175.1, read on the forward strand.
TCCCGACGAGCCGATCCGAACTCCTGGGAGAAGCGGGAAGGGAGCAGGGGGAAGGGACCATCCAGACCACCCTTCCCCCTTCCCCCTCCCCCCTTCCCCAAAAGGGCCTGACCCCGATTACCGGTCCCGCGGCGCGCCTCGTCAGTAACATGACGGAGTCGCTTGCGGTGCCGACGGCGACGTCGTTCCGCGAGATCGCCGTCGACGTGCTCGACGCACGGCGCAAGGCGCTGAACGCGCAGCTCGGTACGCGCGGCCTCAAGATCTCGTTCACGCACCTGATCGGGTACGCCATCGTTCAGGCGGCGAAACAGTTCCCCATGATGGTGCGCGCGTTCCACGAGGTGGAGGGCAAGCCGCACCGTTTCGACCCCGACGGGATCCACCTCGGCCTCGCGGTGGACGTGGAACGCAAGGACGGCAGCCGCGGGCTGGTCGTCCCGGTACTGAAGCACGCCGAAGCCATGGACTTCACGCGGTTCCACGCGACGTATGAATCGCTGGTGGAGAAGGCACGGACCAACCGCCTTGTCCCCGACGACTTCGCCGGTGCCACGATCACGCTGACCAACCCGGGCACGATCGGCACCGTCGCGTCCGTGCCGCGCCTCATGAGGGGGCAGGGCTCGATCATCGCCACCGGCGCGATCCGCGATCTCGCTGGCGCCAGAGTCATGACGATCACCAGCACCTACGACCACCGCATCATCCAGGGTGCGGAGTCGGGCCTGTTCCTGCGCCGCCTCGAGGCCCTGCTGCAGGGCGACGACGGGTTCTATGACGCGGTGAGTGCGAACTTGGGGCTGACCGCTGTCAGCTCGCAGCCGTCAGCCGTCAGCGCCCCGGAACGGCCCGCGCCACCGGGCGCGACGGAAAGCGTGTCCGTCGAGGACCTCAAAAACGTCGCCGCGGCGATGGGGCTCGTGAAGGCGCACCGCCATTTCGGCCACATGGCGGCCCGGCTTGACCCGCTGGGCTCCGCGCCGCCAGGCGATCCGGCCCTCGAACCCAGTCCGCTTGGCCTTACGCCGGAGGTCATGGCGCGCATTCCCGCCGAGGTGCTGCGCATTTACGTCCCCGGCGCCACGCTCGCCGAGGCGTACCCGAACCTGCACGCCACCTACTGCGGCACCATCGCGTACGAGGTCGAGCACATCGCGAGCCACGAGCAGCGCGTGTGGTTGCGGCAAGTGGTCGAATCGGGACTGCATCGCCGGCCG
>DATBLG010000020.1:0-33678 GCA_036555485.1 Gemmatimonadales bacterium
CCGGCACCTGCTGCAGCTCATCAACGACGTGCTCGATCTCTCGAAGGTCGAGGCCGGGAAAATGGAGTTCCGTCCGGAGCCCGTGGACCTCGCCAAGCTCGTCCGCGAAGTGAAGGACATCCTGCGCACGATGGCGGCGAAGAAGCAGATTCGCGTCGAGGCAACGATCGACGCCGGGGCCACCGGGGTCACGGTTGACCCGGCAAAACTGAAGCAGGTGTTGTACAACTACCTCTCCAACGCCATCAAGTTCACCCTCGACGGTGGCCAGGTTGTGGTCCGGGTCATGCCAGAGGGCCAGGAGGCATTTCGGCTGGAGGTGGAGGATACAGGGATTGGCATCCGCTCCGAGGACCTCCACCGGCTGTTCATCGAGTTCCAGCAGCTCGATGCGAGCATGGCCAAGGAGCATGCCGGCACGGGACTCGGACTCGCGCTCACCAAGCGCATCGTGGAGGCCCAGGGGGGGCGGGTTGAGGCCCGCAGCGAGCTGGGGAAGGGAAGTTTGTTCTCCGCTGTCCTCCCACGGGCCGCGCGCTTCGCGGCGGGGGAGCAACGTGCGTCGCATTCTGGTCCCACCGCCGCCGCGCTCCGCGTCCTGGTGATCGAGGATGACCCGCACGATCAAGAGCGTATCACTGGTATTCTCTCGGAGGCCGGGTACGCAGTGGAGGCCGTCGCAACCGGCGCCGAGGGATTGGCTTCCTGCCGCGACCGTCGCTTCGACGCGATTACCCTCGACCTTTTGCTCCCGGACATGCACGGCCGGGACTTGCTGCACGCTCTGCACGAGTCGGGACCCAACCGTGACACCCCGGTCATTGTGGTGACGGTTGTGTCCGACAAAGCGGTGCTCGCCAGTTGCCGGGTCGATGATTTGTTGTGCAAGCCGATTCGTGGGAGCGAGCTGCTGGAGGCGCTGCGGCGGGCCACCGTGACCCCCGGAGGGCTGCGACCCATCCTCGTGATCGACCATGACCCGGACGCCCTCGAGCAGGCGGAACGGGCGCTCCTCGAGCTCGGGTATCGCTCGATCTGTGTCCTGAATACGGCGGACGCGTTGCACCAGAGTCTCGAAGACCCGCCGGGCGCCGTCGTGGTCGATCCGCTGACGACCGAGCTCGATGGGTTCGCGTTCCTGTCGCAATTCCGCAAGAGCCCCGCGGGTCGTGGGGTCCCGATCATCCTCTGCACGCTCCGGGCGATCACCCCAGCCGAGCTACGGCGGCATCTCGCTTCGGCTCGGTCGGTCCTCCAGCAGGGCGAAGACGGGGCGAGGCTGATCGAAGCGGTCGCAGAAGCGGGAGGGCAACGGCATGGCTGGTGAACCCCTTCTCATCGTCGACGATAACGCGACCAATCTCAAGCTGGTCCGCGTGTTGCTGGAAGACGCCGGATACCAGGTCCGGGTGGCGCTCGATGCCGACGAAGCCCTGGCGACGTTGCGTGACTTCCGTCCGCGACTGATCCTGATGGACATCCAGCTCCCTGGGATGGACGGGCTCAGCCTGACCCGAATGCTCAAGGCCAGCCCGTCGCTGCGGGACATCGTCATTTTGGGTCTGACCGCCTACGCGATGAAGGGTGACGAAGAGCGCATCCTGGCGGCCGGGTGCGACGGGTACATCGCGAAACCGCTCGACACGCGCACCCTGGCGGGGGTCGTCGCGTCCTACCTGAAGGGCGCTCGGCGCGGAGGTGCGGCGTGAGCGAGCGCCAACTGACCATCCTCGTGGTTGAGGACAATCCAATCACGCGGAAAATGTTCCGCGTGACGTTGGAAACCGCGGGCTACGCCGTGCGAGAAGCCGGAGACGGGCGCGAGGCGCTCGAGCTGGCCGGCAGTGACCCGCCGGCGCTCATCGTCCAGGACGTGCGCCTCCCGGGCATGAGCGGGTTCGACTTGGCGGAACGGCTGCGTGCCCTGCCGCAATGCGCGGATGTTCCCATCATCGCGATGTCCGGGATGCTCACGCGGGACGAAGAGAAACGGATCGCGGCAGTCCTATTCCACGAGTTCCTCGCCAAGCCCGTGGCTCCATCGCTGCTACTGGAGGCGATCCGCGCTCACCTGCCGGCCGCGCCGGATGGCTCGGGCTCCACCGGCTCGCGGGGTCACATTCTGGTCGCCGACGACGAGCCGATCCAACGCAAGCTGACGGTCCGTCGGCTCACGGACGCGGGCTACGTCGTGGAGACGGCCGTAGACGGGGAGGACGCGCTCGCCCGCGCGCGCCACGATCCACCCGACGCCATCCTCAGTGACGTCCTGATGCCGAAACTGGATGGCTATGGGCTGTGCCGCGCTGTGCGCCAGGATCCGCGCTTGGCTCACCTGCCGGTGGTGCTCGCCTCCTCCGCCTACGTCGAGCAGGAGGACCGCGACCTGGCGGTCAAGATGGGCGCCGACGCGCTCGTGACCCGCACCCCCGACCTCGGCGCAGTGATTGCCGCGCTCGAGACCAGCCGCTCGCCTGAGCGCGTCGCGCCCCGCGTCATCGTGCACGAGTTCACGACGACGGCGCATCTCCACCGGGTGGTGCACCAGCTCGAGCGCCAGCTGGCCATGACGGCGACGCTCGCCCAGCGCAACGCGGCGCTGGCTGCGCAGCTGGCGGCGATCGACGGCATCTCCCGCGTGCTGGTCGCGACGACCAACCCGGACCAAGCCGCCGAAGAGGTCCTCGCCCGCTGTCTCGAGGCCGGCGGCGTCTCGGAGGGCGCGTTGTACCTGCGACGCCCCAATGGTGCCTTGTCGCTCCGGGCGTCGATCGGGTTTGCCGGCGTGCGGCGCGCGCTGTTGGAAATGTTCTTTGGCCACCCCGACCTGCTGGATCAGGTGATCACCGCGCATACCACCTTGGCGCTCCCGTCGCCCGCCATCCCGGAGGCCGCCGATCGCGAGATTCTGGAACGGTCTGGCGTCGCAGGGCTCGTGATCGCGACCATTCCGGGGGACAGCAAGCCGGCGGGGGCGTTGGTGATGGGGTCCCAGGGCGCGGGGCTGGACACGGAAGAGTGGCTCACGTTCGCCCGGGTTGTGGGCACCCAGCTCGGTTATGCGGTCGCGCTCACACGGCTCGCTGGCCGTGCGGAGCCCCTGCCTGAACGTCAGATCCGGAGGAAGCCGCCAGGACACGGTCGCGCGGCCCATCCACCGCGCCTCGATGGATGAGGTGGGCGACTCGCCTGTGACGATCCTCGTGGTCGAGGACAATCCGATCACGAGGAAGCTGGTCCAGGTCACCCTCAGCGCTGAAGGGTACACGGTGCTCGAGGCTCCCGACGGGGGGACGGCCCGGGATCTGCTGCACGCCGGCACGCCCGATCTCGTGCTCCTGGACCTGGTCCTCCCGGATACCAGCGGCTTCCAGCTGCTGCGTGAGATCCGCGCCCTGCCTGACGGAGCGGACATTCCAGTCCTGGCCTTCACCGGTTTCCTCCCCCGGGACGAAGAAGCCAGAGGGGCGGCGGCCGGCTTCACCGAGTTCCTTGTCAAACCGGTAGAGCCCTCGCGGCTGGTGCGGACGATTCGTGCCTACGTGGGGACCGGGCCAGCGCACGCCGAGCCGGGCGGCGCCGGAAAGCGTGTCCTCGTGGTGGACGATGACGCGGTGCAGCGCAAACTCGCGCGCGCGCACCTCGAGCGCGCCGGCTTCAGTGTCGATACCGCCGCGGACGGTCTCGAGGCGTTGGAGGCGGCCCGCCGCAGCCCGCCCGACGCGATCCTCTCCGATGTCCTGATGCCGCGGCTCGATGGCTTCAAGCTGTGCCACGCGGTGCGCCAGGACCCGCGTCTCCGAGCCATACCCCTTGTCTTGCAGAGCCACCAGTACGCCGACGAGGCGGACCGCTCGTTGGCGCTGCGGCTCGGCGCGGACGCGTACCTCGCGCGCACCCCCGATCTGCGAGAGGCAACTGAGGCGCTGCTCACCGCGCTCGCCACGCCGGCGCATCGGAAGACGCCGGGAACGATCGACGATACGTACTCCGAGTACCTCGACCGCGTTGTCCGGCAACTCGAGCGCCAGGCGGGGAGCAACGCCGAGCTGGCGCAGCAGAACGCGATTCACGCGGCCGCGCTGGCCGTGCTCGGGTCCACGGCGGACGCGCTCGCCCGGCACGACACGCTCGCAGGCATCCTGCGCGATTCGCTGTACCGCTGCATCGACGCCGCCGGCCTCTCGGTCGGCGTCTGTTACCTCTCCCAGCCGGAGGGCGGTTTCCGGGCGTCCACCGTAGTCGGCTTTCCGGATGGTCCCGGCTCTCCGGTCCAAGGCTGCTTCGGCCACCCCGAGATCTTCACTCAGGCGTTGAGCGCGGGCAGTCCCGTGTCGTTGCCCACCGAGCTGCCGGAAGAGTCGAACAGCGACTTTCTGAAACAACTGGGGCACAAGGTGGCGCTGCTGGTCCCCATCCGCTTTCGCGAGGAGCGACTGGGGGTGCTGCTCCTGGCCTCGAACGCGCGCAATGTGGCTGCGGGTGAATGGGGGGCATTTGCGCAGGTGTTGAGCGCGCAAATCGGTCTGGCGGTCGCCCTGAACCGCATGGTCGACGATTTGCGTCACTCGGAAGAACGCTACCGCCTGCTGTTCGAGACCAACCCGTTGCCTGCCTGGGTGTTCGACCGAGAGACGCTCGGCATCCTGGCCGTGAACGAGGCAGCGGTCCGGCATTACGGGTATTCGCGCGAAGAGTTCCTGTCGCTCACCATGGCACAGCTCAGATCGCCGGAAGACACGCCCACACTGGGGTCCGAGCCGGAGCCTGGCCGCCCCGAGGCGCTGCACCCGGCCGGGACGTGGCAGCACCGGCGCAAGGACGGCTCGACGATCCTCGTGGAGCTCGTCGCGCACCCGCTCGAATTCGGAGGGCGCGCCGCCCAGCTCGCTGTCGTAAACGACGTCACCGACTGGAAGCGGGCGGGACAGATCCAGCTGGCCACGTACCGCATCTCGGAGGCGGCCCATGCCGCCCCAACCCTCCAGGAGCTTTACCGGGCGATCCATGTGATCGTTGGCGAGCTCATGCCCGCGAAGAACTTCTACATCGCGCTGTTCGACCCCGTCGCCGACACATTGAGTTTTCCGTACTTCGTGGATGAGCACGACCCCCCGCCCGCATCCCGACCCCTGCGAAAGGGTCTCACCGAGTACGTGTTGCGCACCGGTCTTCCGCTGCGCGCCACTCCGGACACGCATTACGAGCTCGAGCAGGGCGGCGAAGTCGAGTTGATTGGGGCGCCATCGGTGGACTGGTTCGGCGTTCCGCTCAGCACCGGCGGCGAGCCGATCGGCGTGCTCGTCGTTCAGAGCTATACCGAAGGCGTCCGGTTCGGCGGCCGCGAGCAGGCCATTCTCCAGTTCGTCTCGACCCAGGTTGCGAACGCGATCCAGCGGAAGCGCGCCGAGGACGCGGTGCGGAATAGTGAAGCGGTGTTGCGCCAGTTCGTGGAGCACACGCCCGCCGCTGTCGCCATGTTCGACCTGGACATGCGATACCTCGTTGCCAGCCGGCGGTGGTACGTCGACTACCGCCTGGGGTCGGCGGACATCATCGGACGATCGCACTACGAGGTGTTTCCCGAGATTCCCGAGCGGTGGAAGGAGATCCACCGACGCTGCCTGGCGGGGGCGACCGAGCGGTGCGAAGCCGATCCGTTTACCCGTGGCGACGGTCGCGTCGACTGGGTTCGCTGGGAGGTGCGGCCCTGGACGCGCGCGGATGGGGCCATTGGGGGGATCCTGATCTTCTCCGAGGTGATCACCGAGCGGCGGCAGCTCGAGGACCAGTTTCGCCAGGCTCAGAAGATGGAAGCGGTGGGGCGACTCGCCGGCGGTGTGGCCCATGATTTCAACAACCTGCTGACCGTCATCACGAGCTATGGTACGCTGCTGCTCGACGACTTGGACGCTACCGATCCTCGTCGCGACGACCTCAACGAAATCCTGAAGGCCGCCACTGGCGCGGCCGGGCTCACGCGCCAGCTCCTCGCCTTCAGTCGCCAACAGGTGCTCGAGCCCAAACTGCTCGACTTGAATGAGGTCGTCGCGGGTGCGGGAAAAATGCTGCAACGGCTGATTGGCGAGGACATCGCGCTGGTCACGGTGCTGGCGCCCGACCTCGCGTCCGTCAAGGCCGACCCGGGTCAGGTCGAGCAGGTGATCATGAACCTCGCCGTCAACTCCCGCGACGCGATGCCCCAGGGGGGCAAGCTGACGATCGAGACGATGAACGTTGATCTGGGCGATGACTACACCCTGGAGCATCCCCCGGTGAAGCCCGGTGCCTACGTCCTGCTGTCCGTGAGTGACACCGGAACCGGGATGGACGAGCGGGCCAAGGCGCACCTGTTCGAGCCGTTCTTCACCACGAAGGAGCAGGGACGAGGCACCGGGCTGGGGCTCGCCACCGTGTATGGGATCGTCAAGCAGAGCGGTGGTTTCATCTGGCTGTACAGCGAGCCGGGCCACGGCACGACCTTCAAGATCTATCTGCCCCGCATATCCGAGGCCCCGCTATCTCCGCCAGTGACGGGGTCGCCCGAGGCACTTCACGGCACGGAGACGATTCTGCTGGCCGAGGACTCCGCCGGTGTGCGCGCCGTGGCGCGGGAGGTGCTACAGCGAAACGGCTATGCCGTGATCCAGGCGTCCGATGGAAGGGCGGCGCTCGAGCTCGCCGCGACGCATTCCGGTACGATTCATCTCCTGGTCACCGACGTGATCATGCCGGAGATGAGCGGCCGGCAGCTCGCCGATCGGCTCCGGGACGAGCGGCCGGAGTTACAAGTACTGTTCGTCTCCGGCTATACCGATGACGCGATCATCCGGCACGGCATCCTCGAACCTGGGATCGCGTTTCTCCAAAAACCCTTCACACCGGAGGCCCTCGCCCGGAAGGTGCGGGCGGTCCTGGACGAGCGGGTGCCCTCGCGCTGAGGCAGTCACGCCGGTCGTGCGGCGGCGGCTCGAGCTGCAGCAGTGAGATCGTGCAGTCCGAGCTCGACGCCCGCCTGCTGGAGGAATTCGTTCGGCGGCAAGCTGCCCGCCAAGACCCACACATAGTCATTCGGCAGTTCTCGGGTCTGACCCGCCACCTCGAGAACGACCGATCGCTCTCGGATCTCGATTGGTTGCGAGTTGAAGATCACCGTGAGCCGGCCCTTCTTGACATGCTCGTTGAGGCGCTGCGTGTTACGCTCCTTGATGCGACTGAACGCGTCTTTGCGATACGACAACGTGACCGTGTTGCCGCGCTGGTGGGCCAGGCCCAGGGCGGTTTCTACGGCGCTGTCGCCGCCGCCCACGACGAGGACCCGCGCGCCGGTATAGGCCTCCGCGTCCAACAGACTGTACATCACTTTCGGCAATGCCTCGCCCGGGATCTCCAGTTTCCGGGGGCTGCCGCGACGTCCGAGAGCGAGGATCACCGCTCGCGCACGATAGCGGCCCCGGGCGGTGGCAATCACGAACACGCCGTCGTCCCCCTTGTGGATGCTCTCGACCTTCTCGCCGGTTTGCACCGTGAGGCCGGACTCTTTGTGGACTTTGTGCCAGAAACGCAGCAGCTCTTCCTTGGACAACTGGAGCTTCTTGAACTTGCCGTATAACGGAAACTCCACCGGGCTCGTCAGCACGAGTTTCTGGCGCGGGTATTTCGCGACGGTCCCGCCGAATTCATCCTGCTCGAACGTGACGTAGCTCAACTTGCGTTCGACGGCACGCAGCGAAGCGCTGATGCCGCCCGGGCCGGCGCCGACGATCACCACGTCCCGAACGCCCGGTGCCCCGGCTGCGGGTCGGGAGCGGGTGAGCCGGGCGGCGATCGTGTCGATACAGTCGCGTCCCTGATTGACGGCATTTTTGATCAACGCGAGCCCGCCAAGCTCGCCGACGACGAACAGGTTGGGCACGTTCGTCTCGAACTCAGGAGAGAGACGCGGCAGGTCGGCGGCGATACTGGGATTCGCCATCACGATCTCAATCGCGCCGACCGGGCACGCCTCGGCGCACAGCCCATGCCCGATGCACTTGTGCCCGTTCACGATGGCCGCTTTTCCGGCGATCACCGCCAGGACGTCGCCCTCCGGGCACACTTCCACGCATGCTCCGCAGCCGATGCAATGGGACACATCGATGCGAGGGTGCTGGGCCTTGGGGCCCTCGGTCGACAACCGCGACCGCTTGGCGGCGGCGATCGCCGCAGTCTCCTGCTTCCGCATGCGGCGCAAGTGGGTCACGATCGGCACGCAGAGCAAGACGGCAAACGCAAGGTAGATCAGGGCGCTGTCCATTACTCCTTCATAAATGTTTCTTCATGAGTTGACATCTGACGGCCACTGTCGCGGAGTGTGCCAGGCAAAGTAGTATGCGTAGCGCGGCAGACGAAGCGAGTCGTCTGGTCCACCTGCCAACACCCAGCGGGGCTTGGTTCGTCCCGGCTCGCGCGCAACCCGCGCCGACGTGGCTTCCGTCACCGACGAATGATTGCCCGAAGCACCATAGACAGCTGCCATGGGTGACGCCGAGCTCGTGTCTGCGCCTCAGTCTAATTCGCGGTCGGAACCCGTGGAGCTCGGCCGTTCGATCCGTGTGCGCGCGCAGCGTCCACGCCCGTCGCTCCCCGCGCCGCGGCCGCAACTTCGGGCCTCGCGCCGCGTCGTGATACTGATCGTCGCGCTCCTGGCGGCGATCTGTGCGCTTGGGCTCCCGTACTATACCCTGCCGATCGCCGAGCGGGTGCGCCACGATCTGCATCCCTGGCTCCGGCCATCGGGATACGTCGGCCAGAGCGCCGGGCTCGTTGCCGTTTCGATCTTCCTGTTTCTCTGGCTGTACCCAATCCGCAAACGGGCGCGTTGGCTCGCCTGGACCGGCACCGTTGCGCGCTGGCTCGACGTCCATGTCCTCGCGGCGCTGGTGCTTCCACTGCTCGTAGCGATCCACGCCGCCTGGCGGTTCGAAGGTCTGATTGGGCTCGGCTTCTGGTCGATGATGGTCGTGTGGTCGAGTGGCATCGTCGGACGGTACCTCTACGCGCGCATTCCCCGGAGCAAGGCTGGAATCGAGCTCACGCTCGACGAAATCGCGACGCGACGAAAGGCGTTGCTCGAACAGATTGCCAAGACGACCGGGCTCGATGTGGAGTTGATCGAGCAGACGTTGACGTCGGACCAAGCCCCGGTCGGCCGGCCGGGCATTTGGGGCACGCTGATGCGGCTCGTTTCGGATGACCTCGCCCGCCGCCGGGCCACGCGGCGACTGCGTCTCCTCTACGAGCGCGGCGGGCCACACCGCCGCAAGCAGGACCACCAGGTATTGCGGTGGGTGCAGCGCCTCGCTCGGCGCGAGATGGCCCTCACCCAGCAGACGCGGATGCTCGACGCCACGCACGCCGTATTCCGCTTCTGGCATGTGGCCCATCGCCCAGTGGCGATTGCCGCCCTCGTGGCCGTGCTCGTTCACGTGGCGGTGGTGGTCGCGTTGGGCGCGACGTGGCTCTGGTGAGGCGTGCAGGCGCACTCGTCGGACTGGTGTCGGCATGGGCGACCCTCGGCGGAGCGCCCGCCGCGCGAGCCCAGATTTCTCCCGGTCCCTTGGCGCAGCCTCACGCGCAACTCGAAGGGACACGACGCTGCATCTCCTGTCACGGCGGTGGAGGAAAGGAGCAGATGACGTCGCTCTGCCTCCAGTGTCACAAGGAGATCGCCTGGCTGGTGCAGCAAGGCCGCGGGTATCACACCCGGCGGCGGGGCGAACCCTGCGCCAGTTGTCATCCCGACCACGCAGGCCGTTCATTCTCCTTGATCAGCTGGCCCGGCGGCGATGTCCTCCGGTTCGACCATGCCCAAGCGGGCTGGCCGCTCGAGGGACGCCATCAAACGACGCCGTGTGCCGATTGCCATAGGACATCCTACCGAGTCGGCGCGGCGGCCTCACTGTCCCCGCGTAGGGGCGCGACGGCGGGCTGGGTTGGGCTGGAGCAAACCTGTACGGCGTGTCACCAGGACGTGCACCGGGGGGCGCTGAATCAGGATTGCCTCACCTGTCACGATCAGGCACGATGGAAACCTGCCCCACGCTTCGACCACGCCCAGACGGACTACCCGCTCACCGGGAAGCACCGCGACGTGCGGTGCGCGGCGTGCCACAAACCGGCGGCGCGGGCCGCACCTGTGGATACGACGCCTTCACTTGTCTTCAGCCCCGTCGCGCATCGTGATTGCGCCACGTGCCACGCCGACCCGCATCGCGGTCGGTTTGCCGGTCCATGCCGCGATTGCCACGTGACCACAGGGTTCCGAGTCATCGATCGCGGCAATTTCAACCACGACCGCACACGGTATCCGTTGCGCGGCCGGCACGCGTCGGTCGCTTGCACGAAGTGCCACGATGCTCCGAGCCTGCGCGGCCGCAATCCGTCGTTCGCTACCTGCACGGCCTGCCACGCCGATCCCCATGCGGGCACGGCCACGCTCGCCGGCGCCATCGTGGACTGCGCGGCCTGCCATAGCGTCTCGGGATTCACTCCGGCGACCTACACCGTGGCGCAGCATCGACGGGCCAAGTTCGTCCTCGAGGGCCGGCATCAGAACGTCGCGTGCACCGCTTGTCATGTGAAGCGGCCACCCGGTGTCCCCGCCGCACAGCTCGGCGCCGCGGGCATCCTGATGCGTCCGGTTTTCGGCCGTTGTCTCGATTGCCATCCAGACGACCACGGTGGCCAGCTGGCGGGACGCTCCGACTTCGGCGACTGCGTTGCCTGTCACACGGCTACGGGATGGAAGCCCAGTACCTTCACTGTCGCCGCCCACACAACGCTACGGTTCCGGTTGGAAGGCCGGCACGCGGAAATTGCCTGCGCGGCGTGCCATGGTCCCAACCGGACCGGTCTGCCGCCACTCGCCGGGCGCGCGATCGTGGGGAAGGCGGGCGTGGCCTTCCGGCTGGCGGAGCGCGACTGCGTTTCCTGTCACGTCGATCCCCACCAGGGGCGTTTCGCCGCCGGTGGAGCGCGCCCCGTGTCCAACGGATGTCTGGGGTGTCACACCGTCCAGAGCTACCGGCCGTCCACCATCGACGTCGCGCAACACGCGCGGTACGCGTTCACACTCGAGGGGGCCCATCGCGCGGTCCCGTGCGTCGGCTGCCATGTCGAGCTGCGGCACCCGCCCGCGAAGTCCTCGCTCGTCCTGGTCCGGTGGACCGGGGCGCCGTTGTTGTTCACCTCGTCCGCGAAAGGGTGCCAGGGGTGTCACGACACGCCGCACGGCGATCAGTTCGCCAGCCGGCGCGACGGCGGCCGCTGCGAGAGCTGTCACGACCTCGACGCATTCGCCCCGGCATCGCGCTTCAATCACGACCGGGACACGAAGTTCTCCCTGCGCGGGGGGCACGCCAACGTGCCGTGCGGCACGTGTCACCCACAGACCGCCGGTCCGGGCAACACGCGAATGGTTCGATATCGTCCCGTTTCGTCCCGCTGCGAGTCTTGCCACGGGGAAGGAGTCCGTCGATGAACCTCCGGTCAACTCTCATTGGGTGCGCGCTGATTGCCGGCCTGTCCGCCAGGGCGCTCGCCCAGCGGCCCGAGACCCAGAACCCCCATGGACAGCTCGCGCAGCCGTGCGCCGTCTGCCACAGTTCCGAGGCGTGGACCCCGGCGCGGATCAGCGCGCGATTCGATCATGCCAAGGCGGCAGCAGGATTCCCGCTCGACGGTGCGCATGCCACGGTCACGTGCCGATCGTGCCATACGTCGCTCACCTTTAAGGGGGCCACACGGGATTGCGTCTCCTGTCACAAGGACCCACACCAGGGCGAGCTGGGCCCCTCGTGCGCGCGCTGCCATACACCGCGCAGCTTCGTCGACCGGACGGGGATGTTGCGAGCGCACCAACTCACGCGCTTCCCCCTCAACGGAGCCCACATCGCGGTCGACTGCGAAAGCTGCCACACGCGGGCGTCGTCAGGGCAGATGTCCTTCGTCGCCCGCTCCACATCCTGCATCGATTGCCACCTCAGAGACTATCAAACCACCCGCAATCCCGATCACGCGGCCGGCGGGTTCTCGCAGAATTGCGAACAATGCCATGCCGCGGTGAGCTGGCAGGGGGCGAGAATCGACCACAACGCCACGCGGTTCCCTCTGACCGGCGCACACCTTGCGGTCAATTGCGCACAGTGCCACGGGACCGGCGGGTTTGGCGCGCTCCCAACGACGTGCGTGTCGTGCCATCAAACGGATTACAACAACACCAATAATCCGAACCACCAACAGGCGCAGTTCCCGACCGACTGCACGGCGTGCCACACGACGGTCACCTGGACTACCGCGTCGTTCAACCACAGCAACACCGCGTTTCCCCTCACCGGAGCGCACATCCAAGCGACCTGCGACCAGTGTCACAGCGACGGCGTGTACCAGGCGAAACCGACGACGTGCGTGTCGTGTCACCAGACCGACTACAACACGACGACCGACCCGAATCACCAACAGGCGCAGTTCCCGACGGATTGCGCGGCGTGCCACACGACGACGCTCTGGACCTCCGCGACGTACACCAACCATGACGCGCAGTACTTCCCGATCTATTCGGGCGCCCATCGGGGGCGGTGGGACTCCTGCTCGACCTGTCACGTCAACCCGAGTGACTACCGGCAGTTCGACTGTCTGTCGTGTCACCGCAGGAACGAGATGGATCCGAAGCACGCGGGCCGCTCCGGGTATTCGTATGACAGCCAGGCCTGCTACCGCTGCCATCCCGATGGGCGGCACTGATGCGCGGCAGGCGAGAATGGGGATTGGTTGCCGGCCTGTTGCTGCCGCCGTCCACCGGGTGGGGTCAGCAGAACGATCCGTACCGCTGGGCGCGCGTAACCGAGGTCGTGTCCGGCACCGTGTCCATCGACGCGGGGACCTCCGAGGGCGTGCGCCAATGGACCCGCGTGGAGATCGTGCGCGACGGCCGCCCCGTGGCCATCCTGAAGGTCATCTCGCTTGGGGCGCACCAGATGCGGGGCGAAATCACCAGTCGACCGATCGCGCTCATCGCGGGTGACTCTGCCCGGTTTGTGCCCACTGGTCGTCCGAGCCCCGCTGTGCCCGCGCCGGGCGCTCCGTCTCCACCGGTTCTTAGACCTCCGTCCGTCGCCGCTCCGGCGGCGCCCCGACCCCAGCCGCCCGCGCCGGAATCGCCTACCCGGCCGGCCGCGCCCCCTCCACCGCGTGCGTCCCCATCGGCGCGGGTTGAACCGCGATCAGACTCGGCCCCCGCCGCGGCTTCTAGGGCGAGGGCCCGGGTGACGTTTCTGACCAGCAGCTCGGTGTACATCAGTGCGGGAAAGGCGGAAGGACTGACCGAAGGCAGCCGAGTGGATGTCGTTCGGGCTGGACGGTCGGTCGCCGAGCTTCGGGTCGCCTTCGTCTCCACCCACCAGTCTTCGTGCCAGATCGTCAGCAAAACAGACAGCCTGGTGATTGGCGACTCGGTACGATTCCAGCCCGTTGACGCAGCGCGCGACACGAGCCCGTCGGCAACGGCCCGAGCCCCGGTGACGCGCCCAGTTTCGCCACGTCAGTCCCGTCGGTCGAACGTCGGCAGAATTCGCGGCCGGATCGGGCTCTATTACCTGTCCGTCGAGCAACGTGATACCCTGGGCGGGCGGTTTTCACAGCCATCAGGCGACATCCGACTCACGGGCGTCGGGTTGGGGGGGTCGCCGATCGGGCTCGTGATCGACCTTCGCAGCCGCCACCAGGTGCAAGTGCTGCCCGGTGGCACCAGTCATCATGATCAGACACGCGTGTATCAGGCGGCCGTTTCCTGGCAGGCACCGGGGTCACCGTACCGCTTCACGACCGGACGCCAGTACGCCCCGGGGATCTCCTCGGTGGGGATTGTGGACGGTGCGTCGGCCGAGGTCGGGCTGTCGGCGTGGGACTACGGGTTGTTCGCCGGGATGCAGCCGGACTTGATCAACCTGGGCTTCTCCAGCGACATCGCGTTGCTGGGAGGCTATCTCCGCCGCCACAATCGCCCCGGGTCCGTGCGACGCTGGGCGGTGACCCTGGGCGCGAGCGGCTCATACTTGAACGGCCACACGAACCGGGAGTTCATGTACTTGCAGGGAAACTATGTTACGCGCCGCCTGTCGATCTACGCGGTGCAGGAGGTCGACTACTACCGACCATGGCGGCGCATCGACGGCGAGGGGGCGGTTTCGCCGACGAGCACGTTCGCCAACATCCAGTTTCTCGTCGCCAACGGATTGAGCCTCACGACCGGTGTGGACAACCGGCGCAGCGCGCGCCTGTATCGCGACGTCGTGAACCCGGCCACGGTGTTCGACGACACGTTTCGGCGCGGCGTATGGGCGGGTTTCTCCGTCCGGGCGGCGCGGCACTTCCAAGCCTCCTTCGACGCCCGCACGAACGGCGGCGGCTCGAGTGGGACAGCCAACACTTTCACCTTGGCCCTCGGGGCCGATCGCCTCACCCCGCTGGGGATGAGCCTGCGGTCGCGCAGCACTCGCTACGCAACCGGGGGGCGCCAAGGGTGGTTGAACTCAGTCTCCTTTGGGATCGAGCCATTCGGTCGGGGCAGCGTGCAGCTGACTTCCGGCTGGCGTACTGAGCATGACAGGACGGCGGCACCGACGCTGGATATCCGCTGGGTCGCCGCGGATCTAGACGTGAGTCTGGCGCGCTCCTTGTTCATGATTGTGTCCGGGTACCGGGAGGACGGCGGCATCGAAGCGCACGATCTCCTGTACGCCGGCTTGACCTTCCGGTTCTGATCGTCCGCCCGTTGCCGTCAGAGCGAGCTAGCGGATCAGCACTGCAGCCGGTAATCTTCCGGGCGGCTCCCCATGATTCGCTTCACGCACCTTTCCGGCTCGCTTCAGGGCACCTCCACTAGCAGCGACAAGCGGTGGCTGCGGATCGGCACGGGGCACGATTGCGAGCTCCGTTTTGACGCCGCCCGCGACCCGCGCGTGTCCCCCTATCACGCCGCCGTGGTCCTCAAGGACGGTGTCTACCACCTGATCGACCTCGAGACACCGGCGGGCCTCCAGGTCAATGGGAAGCGCGTCGCCAAGCACGAGCTGCGGACCGGGGACACGATCCGCTTCGGCGCACCGGATGGCCCCGAGGCGCGCATCGAAGTGACGATCGACGCCACCTACGACCCGAGCCAGGACGCCGCCGACATCGCGAAGGTGTTGCAGGCCACGGTGCGCGGCTCGGGCACGGGGCAGATCCTCGCCCTGACGGCGCAACGGATCGCCGAGGAGCGGGCCAAGGCCGGCGGAACGCGGTCACGCAAGACGATGGATCACGTCGCGACCGCGGTCCAGGAAGTCTCCGAAGTCATGAAACGGCAGACCAAAAAGCGTTGGGTGCGCGTGGTGGGGATCGTCGCGGGGGCGGCCCTGGTGGTGATTGCGGTGCTGGGGACGGTGATCTACGTGCAGCATCGCCAGATTGCGAAACTGCTCGATGCCAAGGGACGGTTCGACGCGCAGATCCACGACATCCAGCAGCAGATGCAGGCGGAACAGGACTCCTCGCGACTCGCGCTGCTGGAGCAGCGCTTTCTGGATGCCACGTCCAACGCCGAGCGGACGCTCGCCGATCTGGCCCGGGCCGACCGGGCCAAGGCCGTCGAGGCCGCGAATGCCGGCGACGAGCTGGATCGGGAGATCCGGGCGATCCTGCGGCAGTTCGATTCGGAGACCTATGCCGTGCCCCCGATATTCAAGGAGCGGCTCCAATACCATATCAACGTGTTGTTGAAGCAGCCCGTGGCCATGCGCGAAGTGTACCAGCGCAAGGTGCGGTACTGGCCTATGGTGGTGCGGGAATTCCGGGCGCTCGAGCTCCCCGAGGTACTGGGGTATGTGGCGTGGACCGAGTCGCGGTTCAGCCCGATGGCCCGCAATCCCTCGGGAGCGCGCGGGATGTGGCAAATGATGCCGGTCTCGGCGCGGGCACTCGGGCTGCGGGTGGACGGTAAGGTGGACGAGCGCACCGACGTCGCGAAACAGACCCGCGCGGCCGCGCGTCACATGGCGAACCTGCTCGCCGAGTTCGGGGAGGATGCCTTCATGCTCGCGATGGCGAGCTACAACCGGGGCGAGAATGGCGTGCGGGCGACGCTGCACAGAGTCGCCCGGACCCCGGGCGGCTTCAAGAAGGCGAACCGCGACTTCTGGCATCTTTACCGTCTGAAGATGCTGCCCTCAGAGACGATGGAATATGTCCCCAAGGTCCTCGCTGCCGCCGTGGTATGCAGCAATCCCCAGCGTTACGGGCTCGAGCCGGCGGCCGCGGCAGCCGCCGCCGCGACCGGCCCCACGGCAAGCGTCAACCGCTAGCTAACCTGCCAGGGTCTTGCAGAATTCCGTAAACACATCGACGTACTGATCCACGTCGGCGTCGCCATGCTGCAGCGAGAGCGTCCACTGCTCCTCATCGCCTGGCGTCATGAAAATGCCGCGGTTCAAGAGCCAGGGGTACGACGCGGCGAAGAGGTCCGGCTTCGTGTCGAGGAAGTCGCGGTAGTTTCGCAGTGGCGTGGGCCGGTACGACACGCAGCCCTTGGCATCGAGGTTCACGGTGTGCGCCGGGATGCCGTACGTGTCAATCGCCCGCTGACAACCGGCGATCAGCCGGGCGGCGCGCGTCGCGAGGGTACGATACGCGTCCGGCGTGAGCAACTGCCGCAGCATCGCGAGCCCCACTTCGGCAACCAGCGGGTTGCCGTTGTAGGTCCCCATCTGCGACACCCCTTGCGTGATGAGCGACATGAGGTCGGCGCGACCGCCGAAGGCCGCGGCGGGCAGGCCGCCCGCAATCGCCTTGGCAAGGCACACGAGGTCGGGCTGCACCCCGAAGCGCTCGGTGGCGCCGCCCGCGGCAATCGTGAAGCCGGTCTTCACCTCGTCATAGATCAACACCACGCCGTATTTGGTGCAGAGCTCGCGCGCCCGCGGTAGGTACCCCGGCTCCGGCAGCACGATACCGATGTTCATCATCGCCGGCTCCATGATGAGGCAGGCGATTTCGTGGCCGCGCTCGGCGAAGGTGCGCTCCAGGAACGCGGCATCGTTGAACGGCACGACACACACGTGCTTGGCGGCGTCCTTCGTCATCCCCTTGGATACCGGCGCAGTAGCGGGCCGCTCGCGGCCACCCATCACGTCCGCGTTGGGCAGCACGGAGAACATCACCGCGTCGTGGTGACCGTGGTAGGAACCCTCGATCTTGCACACCACGTCACGTCCGGTGGCCGCCCGGGCCACGCGAATCGCGTCCATCGTGGCCTCGGTGCCCGAGTTGGCGAAACGCAGCATCTCGAGCTTGAAGCGGCGACAGATTTCCTCACCCCATTCGACCGCCCGCTCCGTCGTCACGGCGAAGTGCGTGCCCCGGCTCGCCGCCCGGGCGATCGCCTCCACGATCACGGGATGCGCGTGGCCCACGACCATCGCCCCGAAGCCGCCGTGAAAGTCGAGGTACTCGTGCCCGTCCTGGTCCCACACGTGGCTGCCTTTGCCGTGCGTCAGGTAGATCGGGTACGGCTGCATCTTCTGGAACGAGGACACGACCCCGAAGGGCAGGATGCGCGACGCGCGCTCGAACAGCTGGGCGGACTGGCGCGTGCGCGCGAGCAACCGCTCCATTTCCCGTTCACGAATCTGTTTGGCCCGCGCGATGAGATGGTCGGCGGAGGCCTGGGGGGTGGCGACGGTCATCGGGGGCTCCCGGTGGTGCTCGCGCGGCGCCGCGCAATCGGTGTCACCGCTCGCGCATTGCGAACTGGCGGAACGTGCGTTCGGCCTGCAATTTAGCGTTTCGGCGCGCGCCCCGGCAGTCGGGGCGGCCCTGACCCCACCGTTCGTAGCGAGGCCCCGCGTGCAGGAGACGCCCAACGCCGCCGATCCGGTCATTACCGTCGATCATGTGTTCAAGCGATTCGGCGGGTACGTGGCGGTGCGCGATGCGGACTTCACGATTGCCCGGGGCGAGTTTTTCTCGATGCTCGGTCCCTCCGGATGCGGCAAGACGACCACGCTGCGCATGATCGCCGGATTCGAGGAGCCCACCGAAGGCCGCATCTTGCTCGAAGGGCGTGACGTGTCGCACACGCCGCCGTACCGCCGCAATGTGAACACCGTGTTCCAGCACTACGCCTTGTTCCCGCACATGACGGTGCACGACAACGTCGCCTTCGGGCCCCGCAGCCAGAAACTGCCCGAGGCGGAGATCGCGAAGCGGGTCCAGGAGCTGCTCGACGTGGTGCGGTTGGGAAAATTCGCGCTGCGCAAGCCGGGGCAGCTGTCGGGTGGGCAACAGCAGCGCGTCGCGCTGGCCCGGGCGCTCGTGAACTACCCCAGCGCGCTGCTGCTGGACGAGCCACTCGGCGCGCTCGACCTGAAGCTGCGCCAGGCGATGCAGATCGAGCTGAAGCGCATCCAGCGCGAGGTCAAGATCACGTTCATTTACGTGACCCACGACCAGGAAGAAGCGCTGACGATGTCGGATCGCATCGCCGTGATGAACGAGGGGCGCGTCGAGCAGATCGGCAGCCCGGAGGAGATCTACCATTCGCCGGCAAGCGTCTTCGTCGCCAACTTCATCGGCAGCGCGAACCTCATCCCGGCGACGATCGAGTCGGTCCAGGGCGAACGGGCCGCGGTTGTCGTGGCGCGCGATCACCGCATCGAGGTTCCCGCCGGCCGTTGGGGGCCGCGGGCCGGCAGCGCCGCCACGGTGATGGTCCGGCCCGAGCGGTTGCGGGTGTCGGCCACCGGGGGCGGGAGCGGCGGGACTGTCGCGCTCCCCACCACGGTACAGTACGTGGTGTTCCAGGGCCCAGTGGTGCGGTGCGACCTCCGTGCCGCCGACGGCACGGTGATCGTGGTTCACGTGGGTCCCGATGACAATATGCCTGATGTGCGGCCGGGGCAGACGCTGTGGGTCAACTGGGACGTCGACGCGGCCCGCCTGCTTCCCCCGACCGATCTCAAGCAGCACGACATCGACGTCGACGATCGCAGCACCATTGAGCACGCCACACCCACCCCCTAAACGGTGAGAGCGTACCATGAACGACTCCGACCGCCCTGACGATCTCCCGCAGCTCATTCGCCGCGCCATCAGCCGCCGGCAGTTCGTCGGCCAGTCCGCCCTCGCGGCGGGTGGCGTCGCACTCGGCGGGAGCCTGCTGGCCGCTTGCAAGGGCAAGGCACCCGCCCAGAGCACCGGTCCGCTGCGCGTTTCCAACTGGCCGTTTTACATCAGTCCAGAAACTGTCCCGGACTTTCAAAAGGATACCGGGATCACGGTACAGTACAGCGAGGATGTCAACGACAACAACGAGTTCTTCGCAAAAATCGACGAGCCGCTGAAGCGCGGTCAGAGCATCGAACGCGACGTCATCGTGCTCACCGATTGGATGGCGAGCCGGTTGATCCGGCTCGGGTACACGGCGCCGTTCGACGACACCAAGTTCCCGAACAAGGCCAACCTCGTCGACGCCCTGGTCAACGTCAGCTACGATCCCGGCCGGAAATTCAGCGTGCCCTGGTTGTCGGGCATGACCGGCATCGGCTACAACCCGGCGAAGACGAAGCGTGAGATCACGAGCTTCAACGACATCTTCGACCCGAAGTTCAAGGGCCAAGTGACCATGCTCACCGAGATGCGGGACACCCTGGGTCTCGTGATGCTCGGGATGGGCAAGGACCCCGCCACGTGCACCGTCGCCGATGCCCAGGCGGCGGCGGCGAAGATCACCCAGGCTCGGGAAAGCGGCCAAATCCGGGCGTTCACCGGCAACGACTACGCCGAAGACCTGGCCAGCGGCAACATCTCGATTGCGATCGCCTGGTCCGGTGACATCCAGGGGCTGCACGCCGACAACCCCGACCTGCGATGGATCGCGCCCAGCGAAGGGGCGATGCTGTACTCCGACATCATGTTGATCCCGAAAACGTCGGACCGGCAGGACCTTGCGATGGCGTGGATCAACTGGTGCTACGACCCGACCCACTCGGCGAAGATCGTGATCGAAGCGCCCTACATCTCGCCGGTCAAAGGGACGATGGCAGAGATCGAGAAGGTCCAGCCGGATCTCGCCAAGAGCCCCCTCCTGAACCCGCCCGCCGACCTGAGCGCGCGGCTGCACATGTTCCGGACGTTGTCGGACGAAGAAGACACGGAGTTCAACCGCATTTTCCAGGCGGCCATCGGAGCCTGAGGGCGCATGGCTGGGACGGCGACGGCGAGCGAGCGGCGCAACCCGCTCGCTCCCTACCTCCTCATCGCACCGGGCGTGTTGTGGCTGCTGGTGTTTTTTGTCGTCCCCATCGCCACGCTGGCCAAGACGTCGCTTGCGGGGGAGGGCGTGCCGTGGTGGGACGGGTACGCCCGGGCGTTCACCGACTACGGCGGCTTCATGCTGCGGTCGTTCAAGTTTTCTCTGTTCGCGACGCTGGTCGCGATCGCGCTCGGCTACCCGCTCGCCTACGTGATTGCCTTCCGCTCGGGACGGTTTAAGAACTTCCTGCTCGGGCTCGTGATCCTGCCGTTCTTCACGACGTTTCTGGTGCGGACCTTTGCGTGGAAGACGATCCTCAACGACGCGGGGCCGGTGGTATCGCTGCTGCAATGGTTGCATTTCCTGGGGCCCGACGGGCGGCTGTTGAACACCACCTGGGCCGTCATCGGCGGGCTCACGTACAATTTCCTTCCCTTCATGATCCTGCCGATCTACGTGAGTCTCGAGAAAATCGACCGGCGGCTGACGGAAGCGGCGCAGGACCTGTACTGCAGCCCCGGTCGGGCGTTCGCCAAGGTCGTGCTCCCGTTGTCGCTGCCGGGTGTCTTCGCGGGGAGCTTGCTGACGTTCATTCCTGCCTCGGGGGACTTCATCAACGCCGAGCTGCTGGGGAGTCCCAATCAGCGGATGATCGGGACCGTCATCCAAAACCAGTTCTTGCAGGTGCACGACTACCCCCTGGCCGCGGCCCTGTCGTTCGTGCTGATGGCGATCATCACCATCGGGGTCGTGGCCTACGCCCGGGTGCTCGGCACCGAGGACCTCGCCTGATGACGGCCACAACCGCGGCGCGGGAGGCCCCAAGCACGCGGGAGACGCCGCTCGGACGGCGCGGCCGGCTGCAGGGGTGGGTGCTCGACGCCTTCGGGGGGCTCGTGCTGCTGTACCTGTTTCTCCCGATTTTCGTGATCATCCTGTACAGCTTCAACCGGCCCGAAGGGAAATTCAACTTCGTTTGGAAAAGCTTCTCGCTCGATGCGTGGCGCGATCCATTCAAGTATGCGCCACTGGTCGACGCCATGAAGCTCAGCCTCAAGGTGGCCAGCATCTCGACCCTGGTGGCGACCATCTTCGGCTCGCTCATCGCGCTGGCCCTGTGCCGCTACAAGTTCCGCGGCGCGACCGGCATCGGCCTGTTGCTGGTGCTGCCGCTGACCACGCCCGAAGTGGTGCTCGGGTCATCACTCTTGTCGCTGTTCCTCGATCTCAACTGGCGCATGGGCTTCACGACCATTGTGATCGCCCACATCATGTTCTCGGTGAGCTACGTGGCGCTCACGGTCCGGGCGCGGATCCGCGGGTTCGACTGGACCCTCGAGGAAGCGGCGATGGACCTGGGCGCTCCGCCACTCCGGGTGGTGATGAAGGTGACGTTGCCGCTCATCGCCCCCGGCATCGTCGCCGCGGGGATGTTGTCGTTCGCGCTGTCTCTCGACGACTTCATCATCACGCTGTTCAACTCGGGGAGTGAGGTCACCTACCCGTTGTACGTGTACGGCGCGCGTCGCGCCGCCTTCCCGCCGCAGATCAACGTCCTCGCGACCACGATTCTCGTGGTCAGCCTCTTGCTGCTCGGCATCACGGTGCTGTGGCAGCAACGCAGACTGAAGCAAGCACTCGTGGCGCCGGGGGCCTAGCGCCGGTGGATCCCGGCCGCCCCATCGAGCAAGCCTGCTTCTGGCTCGCCCGCCGACCGAAGCGTGAATCCACGCCGCTCGTCGGGCGGCGGGCCGCTGATGTCGCCATCGTGGGCGCGGGGCTCACCGGTCTCTGGACCGCGCTGTTCCTGAAGGAGCTGGCCCCGACGACGGACGTGGTCGTGGTGGAGCAGGGGGTCGCGGCATACGGAGGGAGCGGGCGTAACGCCGGGATGCTGTCGGAAACGGTGGACCACGGTCACGCCCTCGCGATCGAGCACTTCGGTGAAGCCGAAGCCCGCCGGCTTGCGCGACTGGGCGAAGCGAACGTCGCCGAGCTGGTGGCGTTCCTCGCGGAACGACACATCGACTGCAATTACGAGCCGACCGGCCGGCTGCTGGTCGCCCTCACGCCGGCGCAACTCGAAGAGGCTCGGCGCACCGTAGCAGTTGCCGAGCGGCTGGGGCTCGCGACGTTTCAGGTGCTCGGCAAGGAGGCGCTGCGCGCCGAGGTCAACTCACCGATCTACATGGGCGGCGTGGCGGTGAGCGGGGGCGGCGTCCTCGATCCGGTAAAGCTGGTGGACGGACTGCGGGGCGAGGTGGAGCGGCTCGGCGTCTCGCTGTACGAGCGGAGCCACGTGGCCGGGCTCGAGTCAACAGAGTCGGGCGTGCGGCTCCGCGCCGGAGGAGGACGGGTGGAGGCCCGCCGCGCGGTGCTCGCCACCAGCGCATATACGCACCATCTGGTGCCGCGCGTCGCGCGACGCATGATTCCGCTGTACGACTACGTCCTCGTCAGCGAGCCACTCACGCCGGCCCAGCGGGACCTGATCGGCTGGCGGCGACGCCAGGGGGTCACCGATTTCCGCACCTTCTTCAACTATTATCGACTCACCGACGACGATCGCGTGCTGTGGGGCACGAGTGAGGCCGCCTACTATTCGGGCAATCGTGTCGCCCCGGCGTGCGATCACTCGCCGCGCCACTATGACGCGCTGCGGGCCAGTTTCCGGCGCCACTTCCCGGCGCTCGCCGGGCTCGAGTGGGCTTACGCCTGGGGCGGACCGATTTGCTCGACCACACGGCTCACGCCCTTTTTTGGCCGGGCCATGGATGGGAAAGTCCTGTATGGGCTTGGGTTTACAGGGCATGGCCTGGGCACGACGCGGATCGCCGGCCGCATCCTGGCGCATCTCGCGCTCGATCGGACGAACGAGCTACTGGATCTTGCGCTCGTCAGGAAACCGCCTTTTCCCTATCCACCGGAGCCGCTGCGGACCCTGGCGGTCAACGGGGTCACCCGTGCGCTGCGACGCGTGGACGCGGGCGGAGAGCCTGGGCTGCTTTTGAAACTGCTCGATCGGATGAAGATCGGGTTTTCAAGCTAGCCCCAGCCCGCCGGATCCTCTACAACCCTTTGCCAAGCCCTCGTATCCAAAACCGGTACAGAGTCATCGGTGCGCCCGGTCTGAAACCGAGTCAAGCGGGGGAGGCAGTCATGCCGTTTGTGTGGAAGATGGTGCGGGCCGCAGTAGTTGTGCTTGTCATCGGGTTCGCGGTGACCGTCCTGCTGGTCCGGAAGCCGTGGGAGCGGGTCGCGACCATCCCTGCCGGTACCACGCTCGTGGCGGCACTGGATGAGGACGTGTCGCAAGGAGACAGCCGGGTCGGCGATGAAATCGAGCTGCGCACGGTCGGGTCGATTCAACTGGCCAATGGAGCGGAGGTCCCCGAGGGCAGTGAGCTCACCGGCGAGGTCATGGAGGTCTACGGCGGCAAGAACATGGGTCCATCGGAGGTCGGCATGCAGTTCACCGATCTCGAGATTGGCGAGAAGGAATACACGATCTCGACGGAACAGTACCACTACGCCACGCTCGCAGTACCTGCCCAGTCCGGCGAACAGGTCGTGTTCTCGGCGGGCCAGCTGCTCACGATCCGACTGAGCCGCCCGCTTGCCGTTGTCTACCACCCGGCTTCGGACCAGGCCGTGGCGTCGCGAGGCAGATAAGTCGCAGCAGGACTCGGTTGTGGGCCATTCCGCAACGGGTTGAAAGATTCCCAGACACCGGTAGTGTTAGCGGGTGGCAAGCGCTGGCGCGGCCACCCGCCTTCTGTTGCGCCCTGGCGACTTGCCTGGATTCCACCCGCGACCGCGAGGTCAGGTATGGATCGTCGCGACTTCGTCACCACTACCGCAGCGGCTGCCGCCGCGACGCTTGTGCCGCGGCCCATGGCAGCCGGCCTGCCGCAAGCGGATGCGAGCATCCGCGATCTGTGTCGACGTGCGCTCGACGCCGCTCGCCGTGCCGGCGCCGGGTATGCCGACGTCCGCGTGGTACGCAACCGCTCCCAGTCGGTCAGCACCCGGGAGCAGCAGATCACCAACCTCGCCGACGAGGAGACCTTCGGATTCGGAGTGCGAGTCCTGGTGGCGGGCGCGTGGGGCTTCGCGGCGAGCCGCGAGTTGAACGTGCCGGAAGTAGAACGCATCGCCCGTCTCGCGGTCACGCAAGCCAAGGCCAACCGTCGAGCGGTACGGCGTCCCGTCACGCTCGCCCCGACTCCGGCCGTGCCGGACGGGCGCTGGCAGAGCCCGATCGAGACCGATCCGTTCACCGTCTCGATCGAGGACAAAGTTGCTCTGCTGCTGCGAGCCAACGCCGAGGCACTGAAGGTGAGCGGCGCGCGGTTCGTCAACTCCTCAATGGCGTTCGTGCTGCAGGAAAAAACCTTCGCGTCCACCGATGACATCTTCACGGTCCAGAAAAACTACCGGTGCCTGCCGCAGCTCAGCATCACCGCGGTGGATCCAGCAGCCGGGTTCGCGACGCGCCAGTCGGCGGAAGTGGCTCCGGCGGGTCGCGGCTATGAATGGGTGGTGCAAGCGGACTTCCCCGGCCGCGCGGGGCGCTGGGCCGAGGAGGCGGTGCAACGACTCACGGCGAAGTCCGTCGAGCCGGGACGCTACGATCTGATCCTCGAGCCGAGCCACCTGTGGCTCACGATCCACGAGTCGATTGCGCATCCGACCGAGCTCGACCGGGTGATGGGCTACGAGGCGAACTACGCGGGAACGAGCTTTGCCGCGCCTCCCGAGCGGGTGCTCGGCAAACTCAAGTACGGCCCCGAGTTCATGAATATCCAGGGTGACCGCTCGCAGGCCGGCACACTCTCGGCGTGTGGGTGGGACGACGACGGGGTGGCGCCGGAGACGTATCTCATCATCAAGAACGGGATTCTGGTGGACTATCAAACCACCCGAGACCAGGTCGCCTGGATCACGCCGCTCACCGGCCGCACGCGCTCTCACGGGTGCTCCTATGGCGAGTCGTGGTCCGACGTCCAGTTCCAGCGCATGCCGAACGTGTCGCTCTTGCCCGGCGAGCAAGCCCTGACTACGGAAGACCTCATCGCGGCCACCGACCGTGGCATCTACATCGTCGGCAACAGCTCGTACTCGATCGATCAGCAGCGGTACAACTTCCAGTTCAGCGGCCAGGCGGCCTACGAGGTTCAGGGCGGGAAAATCGTCGGCATGTTGAAGGATGTCGCCTACCAGGCCCGGACGGTCGATTTCTGGAACTCCATGGACATGATCGGCGGCCAGGGTTCCTACCGGATTGGCGGGACCTTCAATGACGGGAAGGGGCAGCCGGGGCAGTCCAACGCGGTGAGCCACGGGTGTCCGCCGGCTCGGTTCCGCAACGTCACCGTGCTCAACACCGGGAGGGACCGTGGCTGAGTGGCTCTCGCGCGACGAGGCGCGTCGACTGTGCGAACGCGTGCTGTCCCTCACTCGCGCCGAGGGATGCCAGGTCAGCGTGACTTCGGGGGCACACGGGAACACACGGTACGCGGCCAACGAGATTTCGACCGGGGGCGACACGGCAGACGCGACGCTGACCGTGTCGGCCCGGTTCGGCAAGCGCACGGCTTCCGTCACGACCAACGCCCTGGACGATGCCGGGCTCAAGCGCGCTCAGGAGGCGAGCGAGCGGCTGGCCCGGCTCGCACCGGAGAACCCGGAGCTGATGCCGCTCCTCCCGGTCCAGACCTATCAGCCGGTGTCGGCGTTTTTCCCGGCGACCGCGGCCTTCGACGCCGCGCGCCGGGCCGACGCCGTAGCCCAGGCGACCGACGCGGTGCAAAAGGCTGGTCTCGTGGCGGCCGGGTTCTTCGACCGGATCGCCGGCGCCGGAGCGGTCGCCAATTCGGCCGGCCTCTTCGCCTACCATGCGTCGACGCTCGCGACCCACACGCTCACGGTGCGGACACCGGAGGGCGATGGCTCGGGGTGGGCCGGCACGGGACACAACGATGCAGCCCGCCTGGCCAGTCCCGCCGGCCTCGCCGAGCGCGCGATCCAGAAAGCGCGCGGCGGCCGCGATCCTGTCGCGCTCGAACCCGGCAAGTACACCGTCGTGCTCGAGCCCACCGCGGTAGGCAACCTGCTGGGGCTGCTCGGCAATGCGTTCAACGCGCGCACGGCGGACGAAGGGCGGAGTTTTTTCTCGGTACGCGGCGGCGGCACGAAGCTGGGCCAGCGCGTGGCGGACGAGCGCGTCACGATCGTGTCGGATGCGCAGGACCCGGATATCCTCACTCGCCCATATACCGGGGAAGGGCTCCCCACCGAGCGTCTGGTCTGGATCGAGAACGGTGTGCTGAAGAACCTGGCCTACGACCGCTTCTGGGCCGACAAGCAGGGCGTCAAGCCGACGCCGTCGGGGGGGGGCCTGCGGCTGACTGGCGGCACGGGCACGCTGGAGGAGCTGATCGCCGGCGTCGACCGTGGTCTGCTCGTGACGCGCTTCTGGTACATCCGGTCCGTGGACCCGCGCACCCTTTTGTTCACCGGCCTGACGCGCGATGGCGTGTTCCAGATCGAGCAGGGTCGGGTGACCCGGGCAGCGCGCAACCTTCGGTTCAACGAGAGTCCGATGGCGATGCTCGGCAATCTCGTGGCGCTGGGGCGCCCGGAACGGGTCGCGGGTGGAGAGGGCGGGGGTGGGTTCGGCGCGACGCTCGTCGTCCCGCCGCTGGTGGTGCGTGACTTCACCTTCACGTCAGTGAGCGAGGCGGTCTAGGGAGCCAGGGGGACGCTCACAGCCAGCCCATGAAACGGGAATGGATGAAGCCCCAGGCGACCATACACAGCAGAAACGCGGAAACCACGAAGAAGCCGAGCTGCCAATTGCCGGCGGGAATGTTCGCGAAGTTCATCCCGAAGATGCTGGCCACGAAGTTCGGCACCATGATGATGACGGTCACGGCGGTCAGCCGCTTCATGATGTGACCCAGCCGGTTGAACGAGTAGAAGACCTGCACGTCCAACGCGGCCCCCAGCAGGTCGCGGTACGTATCCAGCTCGGCCAGCACGTGCAGCGCATGGTCCTGCACGTCGGCGAAGTAGGGCCGCAGCGCATCGGGGACCGCCCCTTCGCGGCGCAGCACCTCGGCCAGGACGTGGCTCGTCGGCGCGAGCAAGCGCGGGACCCGCAACAGCTCTTTGCGGAGCCGGAACAGATCCGCCGCAGCGCCTTCGCTCCCCTTGAAGATCTTCTCCTCGATGGCTTCGATCCGCTCCCGCACGCGTCCCTCCACGGCGAAGTAGCCGTCGACGAGACTCTCAAATAGTGTGTAGGCGAGACACGCGATGCCGTGAGGTTGGCGACCCTCGTGTTGCTCCCAGCGCCGGCGCGCCTCCTCCAGCACGGTCAATACGGCGGTCGGCCGGCGGTGGATGGTCACGAGATAATTCTCGCCCCAGAACATGTTCAACTCCCGCGGCTCGAACTTGGCCCCCGTCTGTTCGGCGGCGTAGACCACGATGAAGTAGTAGCCGCCGTACGCGTCACAGCGGGGGCGCTCGTGCGGCTTGGTCACTTCTTCCAGTGCCAATTCGTGAAAACCGAACTCGCGTCGCAGTAACGCGACTTCCGCCGGACTCGGATCCGAGATGTCCAGCCAAATGCGATTCTTCTTGTCCGCGAGGAGCGCGCGGAGCTGGTCGGGGTTGACCTCTTGCTGCAAGCCCCGGTCTCGGTCATCCACCGTCAGTCGCATCGTTCCCATGGTTCCCCCAGGGCCTCAGGCTAGGTTCATTTTTTTCAGCAGTGCAACGAATCGGGGATGCCAGCGCAGGCTCGTGAACAGGAACGAGCCCTTGATCCCGTATACCGCGCCTGCTCGCTCCTCAAAAGCTCGCTCGAGCCAATCGATCGCCGTGTCCGGCTCGCCGAGACCGGTATGAATGTAGGCCATGTGGTAGGGCGAGACGTACTGCCGCCGCGATAGTTCTTCCAGGTGGTGCAGGATCTCCCGAGCTTGCCCGACCTTGCCCGTCAGTGCGTAGGCCTGTCCGAGCTGCGCCAACCACAGGCTATGGCCCGGGGAAAGCGCGACTGCCTTCTCCAGTGCGGCAATGCCTTCGTCAAACCTGCCCTTCTTTAGGTAGGCCCATCCGAGGGTGGAATGGCCCCGCGCATAGCTGGGATCGAATCTGATGCAGCGCGTGGCCGCCTCCACGGCATCATCGTACCGTCCAGCCCGCAACAGCGCGGTGGCCACATCCAGGGGGTGGGCTAGCGGGTCGAGCTCCTGGGCACGTTCCTGCGCCGCAATCGCCTCGTCGAAGCGCTCGAGCGCTGACAACATTCGCCCGTACAGGTCGTAGGTATCTGCGCTGCTGGGACTCAGCTCGAGCGCACGCTTGAAACTCCACTCCGCGCCGGGCCAATCGAAGTCGTGAACGAACTTGACGAAGGCCAGCATGCAGTGCGCTTCGCCGAGCTCACTGTCGAGCTCGAGCGCCCGCGCCACGGCCTCCTTCGCTCGAGCGTACGCCACGTCGGGCCTGAGCCCGCCGATCTCCCCGAGCTCTCCATAGGCAAAGGCCACCCCCGCGTACGCCAGGGCATAGCCTGGGTCTCGTGCGATCGCCTGCTCGAAGTACTCGATCGCCTTGCGCTGCCCCTCCTGCGTGTACCTGATGAAACAATGTCGCCCTTGGAGATAGAGCTGGTAGGCCTGCAAGTCTTTCGTCGGCTCCTTGTGGATGCGGGTTTTCTCGTCGGAGGACAGCTCCGCCTTGAGCGCGGCGGCGATCTGCAACGCCACATCGGTTTGGATCGCGAAAATATCGGTGAGCTGGCGGTCGTACGTCTCTGCCCAGAGATGCTGGTCCTTCTCGGCGTCGATGAGTTGTGCCACGATCCGGACCCGATCACCGGTCCGCCGCACGCTCCCTTCGAGCAGCGTCCCTACGCCCAGCCGCGCGGCGATGTCTCGCAGGCCGTGCTCCCGCTTCTTGAACGACATCACCGACGTGCGCGAGATCACCTCGAGCGCTCGGATTTTCGATAGCTGCGCGATCACATCCTCCGTGATCCCGTCGGCGAAGTACTCGTTCTCCGGATCCGAGCTCAGGTTCAGGAACGGCAGCACGGCCACCGAACGTGGTCGCGGCGTGACGCCTGCAGGTTGCGCGAGTGCCTCGGCGAACGCGGCGGCCGACGCGAACCGATCGGCGGGGGTCCGGGCCAGCGCTCGCATGAGCGTTTGATCGACGCCCGGCGGCACGGCATCCCGTACCCTCCGAACGGCGGGGACCGGGTCGGTCATGCGCTTGGCGATCACCGCCTGGGCTGTCGTTCCCGTGTACGGCGGCTCGCCGGCCAGCATTTCGTACAACACGCAACCCAGGCTGTAGACATCGCTACGTGCATCGAGCGCACGCTCGCCCATGGACTGCTCCGGGCTCATGTACTCTGGGGTCCCGACCAGGACCCCCGTTGCGGTGAGCCGTTCCCCGGCCGCGGCACGCACCGCCAGGGCGATCCCGAAGTCCGCGACCATCGCTTCCCCTTCGTAGAGCAGGATGTTATCCGGCTTGATGTCCCGGTGGATGACACCACGGGCGTGCGCGTGCTCCAGCGCCAGGGCGGCATGCCGGGTGATGGTGATGGCCTCGTCGACCGGGAGCTGCGTCTCGCGGGCCAATCTGTGGCGCAACGACTCGCCCCTGATGTAGGGCATGACGTAGAAGAGGAAGCCGCCGGCTTCACCAGAGTCGTACAACGGCAGGATGTGGGGGTGGTTCAGCCGGGCGGCGATCTCGACTTCTCGTAGAAACCGGTCGGGCCCGAGGACCGACGCCAGCTCGGGTCGCAACACTTTGATGGCCACCTGGCGGTGGTGCTTGATGTCGTCGGCGAGATAGACCGTCGCCATACCGCCGCGTCCGAGCTCGCGCTCGATGGAGTAGCGACCGGCGAGGGCGGCGTTCAGGCCCTCACGTGGATCGGTGGGCGTGGGCTAGCCTTCCACCCGCCCCAGCACCGCGTCCAACGCCTCGAGCGCGAAATCGACGTCCGCTGCAGTGACACACATCGGCGGCTTGATGCGCAGCACGTTGCCGAACAGGCCGCCCTTGCCGACCAGCACGCCCTGCTCGCGCAGCTGCTCCAACACCTCGGCGGTTTC
Source organism: Gemmatimonadales bacterium (assembly GCA_036555485.1). GTDB lineage: Bacteria > Gemmatimonadota > Gemmatimonadetes > Gemmatimonadales > GWC2-71-9 > DASTHG01. The sequence continues at coordinate 30,478 of DATBLG010000020.1, forward strand.
CTCCCGGGCCGGCTCTTTCGTGTCGCGGTCGCGCACCAGCTCGACGCCCAGCATCAGTCCCATCCCGCGCACGTCACCGATCAGGCGGTGGCGGGCCGCCAGCTCCTGGAGCCCGGACTTGAGACGCCCGCCCACAACGCGGGAGTTCTCCTGCAGCCGCTCCTCGTCGATCACCTCGAGCACCGCGAGACCCGCCGCCATCGAGATCGGATTGCCGCCGTAGGTGTTGAAATGCACGCGCTGCGCAAGTTTCTCGGCGATCTCACGCCGGGTCGTGACGGCGGCGAGCGCGTAGCCGTTGCCGATTCCTTTGGCCATCGTCACGATGTCGGGAACCACGCCGAAATTCTGAAAGCCCCAATAGTGGTCGCCGGTGCGACCGAAGCCGGACTGCACCTCGTCGGCGATGCACAGTCCCCCATGCTCGCGCACGATGGCGTACGCTTCCTTGAGATAGTTCGGGGCCCCGTACGTCACCCCGCCCACACCCTGGAGCGGCTCGGTGATGAACGCCGCGATCTTGCCGGGGGTCGAGTAGCGGATCGTTTCGCGGATATCCACCGCGCTCTGGGACGCGATCTGCGACGGCGTCCCGGCGAACGGGCTGCGATACGGGTCCGGACAGACGGCGTGGTGGACCCCGTTGTTGAGCTGCGTCGGGTACTTCCAGGTGTGATGCGAGGTGAGCGCCATCGCGGCCGGCGACCCGCCGTGATAGCCGTTGCGGAGCGCGATCACGTCATTGTTTCCGGTGTACAGCCGAGCCATCTGGATCGCGAGATCGTTCGCCTCGCTCCCCGCGTTGACGAAATACGTCACGTCGAGGCCGGGCGGCATCTTGGCGGCGAGCCGTTTGGCGAACTCCCCGAAATGCGGGTGCAAGTAGATGGTGGTCGTGTGCGACAGCAGCGCGGCCTGCTCTTGCACCCGCTTGGTGACTTTGGGGTGCGCGTGCCCGCACGAGACCGTCACGATTCCGGCGAACAGATCGAGGTAGCGCCGGCCGGTCTCATCGAACAGGTACTGGCGGTGGCCCTCGACCAGCATCAGCGGCTCACGGTAGATCGTGAAAATCGCCGGGTTGGTGTACTGCCGCCGCGTCGCCAGCACCTCGCTCTTCGCCGGTCCGGCGTAGGGTTTGGGCACGTGACTGCACGGCGGCATCGTCGGCCGGGAGGTCGCGGTCGTCGTCATCGCGGGTCATCCTTTCGTGCCATCGGAATCACACTCCGTTTCTCGACCTTCCATTTCCATTCCGCATTCCGCAATCCGCATTGCCTATCTCGACATCCAGTTCGTTCCCGCCTCGCGGTTCCACTTGGTCGTGATTTTCTTCGCCTTGCTCCAGAATTCGATCGAGCCACGGCCCGTGATATCGCCGACGCCAAACTTGGAGTCGTTCCAGCCGCCGAATGAGAACGGCTCGCGCGGCACTGGGACCCCGACGTTCACGCCGACCATACCGGCGCTTGCCCGTTCCATAGTATACCGCGCCGCTCCGCCGGATTCCGTGAACACCGAGGCCGCGTTGCCGTAGGGGGAGGCGTTCTCCACCGCCAGCGCTTCGTCCAGGTCGCGCGTCCGCACCACGACCAGTACCGGACCGAACACTTCTTCCTGGGCGATCTTCATGTCGGGGCGCACGCCGTCGATGATCGTCGGCCCGACGTAGTAACCGTTCTCCTTTCCCGGCGCGACCGCGCCGCGACCGTCCACCAACACCTTGGCCCCGGCCTGCTCGGCTTCGGTGATGTAGTGCTCGATCTTCTGTTTCGCCTCACGCGTGATCACCGGGCCGATGTCCTTGCCCGGGACCAGGGTGCGCGCCTGGGTCACCATCCGTTCGAGTATGTGGTCCACGCCTTTCACGGCTACCATCACTGACGCCGCCATGCAGCGCTGGCCGGTGCAGCCTGACATCGCCGCCAGCACTCCCCCGGCCGCCATCTCGGGGTCAGCGTCCGGGAGCACGATGACGTGGTTCTTGGCGCCCCCCAGGGCCAGCACGCGCTTGAAGGCGCTGCAGCCGCGGCGGTACACCTCCTTGGCGACGCGCGTCGACCCGACAAAGCTGACCGCCTGAATGCCAGGATGGTCGCAGATCGCCTCCACCGCGTCGCGCCCCCCGTGCACCACGTTGAACACCCCGTCGGGCAACCCCGCCTCTTTCAGCAGCTCGGCGATGCGGCCCGCCGACAGGGGCACCAGCTCCGACGGCTTCAGAATGAAGGTGTTGCCGAGGGCGATGGCGTTCGGGAAGGTCCAGTGCGGCACCATGGACGGGAAGTTGAACGGGGCGATCGACGCCACGACCCCGAGTGGCCAGCGCTCGATCCTGCACTCGACCCCTTTGCTCACCTCGAGCACTTCCCCCGCGGCCATCTGGGGCAGGGCACAGGCGAACTCCACCACCTCGATCGCCTTGAGGATCTCCGCGTCCGCTTCTCCCTTCACCTTCCCATGCTCTTCGGTGACCAGCGCCGACAACTCGGCGAGATGCTGCTCGAGCAGCGCCTTGTAGCGGTAGAAAACCTGCACCCGCTCCTTGATGGGCGTCGCCGCCCAGGCGGGGAACGCCTGGCGCGCGGCGGCGACGGCGCGCTCGACGTCCTCCGCGCCGCCCAGCGGGACGCGCGAGAGGACGCGGCCGTCGGACGGATTGTGGACATCCTGGAAGCGCGGGCCGCCGTCGACGAATCGGCCGCCGATGTAGTGCCGAACGTCGGGATACGGGCGCGCCGCGGATTGTGCGCCGCGACCGGCGACTCTGAGCGTGTCGGGGGGGTTCATGGGGCCACCATCCTTTGCAGGGCCGTACATGGGAGTCCGTTGGGGAGTCTGCCGGGCCTCACACGGCCTGTCAATGCCGCCTGTGCTCCTTACTCGCCAGCGGGCCGGTCGAGCCTCGCGTACCGCGCCTGCGCCGCGAGGCGCGACGCCGCGTCGCCGAAGATCTTTTCGCCGTCGAACCGACCGTTCTCGATGAAGATCTCCGAGATCTGATGCCCGGCGGTGACACTGCCCGCGAGGTGGACGCCAGGGACGCTGGTCTGGAGCGTCTCCGGGTCGAGTGTGGGCCGGCCGCTCACCGGGTCGTAGGCGATGCCGATGCTCCGGAACAGCTCGAGGTCTGGATGAAACCCCGTCAATGCATAGACGCGCTCCGCGGGGAGTCGCTCGCGGCCGCCGTCGGCACGGCGG
>DATBLG010000093.1:0-6606 GCA_036555485.1 Gemmatimonadales bacterium
CGGTCTGGCTCGGCCCCTTCACTTGCTGCGCACCGCTTCGTGTGCGCCGGTGCCGAGCGACCACCGGTCCGGCGGCGCGGCCCGTTCCTGGAGGCGGCCGCGGCGGCGCGTCCGTGCCGCATCGATCAACATCCGTCCGGCCCACCGATACACGTTGAACTCCTGAATCAGCCCGCGCATCACGCGGAGCCGGGCGCGCTGCTCTCCCACCGGCATCGTGAGCGCCATCCGGAGCGCCGCGGCGCATTGATCGGTGTCGTACGGGTTGACAATGATCCCTTCCGGCAGCTCCCGCGCCGCGCCGGTGAACTGGCTCAGGATCAGCACGCCGCGCTCATCGTCCCGCGCGGACACGAACTCCTTCGCCACGAGGTTCATGCCGTCGTGCAAACTGCTCACGAAGCACAGCTCCGCGGCGCGATAGTACTCGTAGACGTCCTGAGGCTCCTGATGCGCGACGTGGAGCAGCAGAGGCGGGGAGCCGGCCTGCGGGAAACGGCTGTTGATGCGGGCGGCCAGGGCCCGCACCCGCACCGCGTATTCCTGATATTGCTCGATGCTCGCCCGCGTCGGCGCGGCGATCTGGATGAAGGAGAACTTGCCGATCCATTCCGGGTGCAGCTCGAGCAGGCGCTCGACCGCCCGGAACCGCTCCTCGATTCCCTTCGTGTAGTCCATCCGGTCGATGCCCACCCCGATCGCGTGATCCGGCGGCAGGTGATGGCGTTCCCGCACGTCCAGTCGGCATTGCTCGACGGGCTTGCCCACCAGATCGGCGGGCGGTGGCCACTCGACGGAGATCGGATACCGCTTCACCGCGGTCAGCTTGCCCCGATAGGAGACCGTGAACATCTCCCGGTCGGTTCGCGCTTCGAGGAAGCGGTCGACCGTGTCGACGAAATTGTTGCAGTGAAACTGCGTGTGAAACCCGAGAATGCTGCTGCCCAGCAACCCGTCGAGCAGCTCCTCGCGCCACGGGCAGATCCCGAAGGCTTCGGGATTGGGCCACGGGATATGCCAGAAGGTGATGATCGTGGCGGCGGGCATTTCCTCCTGGATCATCCGCGGGAGCAGGGCGAAGTGATAGTCCTGGACCAGCACGATGGGATCGGATGATTTGGATTCGTCCACGACGGCGCGGGCGAACATGCGGTTGACCGTGACGTACTGTTCCCAGTCCGCCGTGCGGAACACCGGGCGGACGTGCGCGATATGGCACAGCGGCCACAGCCCCTCGTTGGCAAAGCCATAGTAGTAGCCGGCTTCCTGCTCGGGCGTCAGCCACACGCGGCGGAGCTGATAGGCCGGATGCTCCCGCGGCACCGCGACCCGATCGTGCGCGTCCACGACCTCGCGATCGGCCGAGCCGCCGCCATGCGCGATCCAGGTCCCGGAGCAGGCACGCATGATCGGCTCCAGTGCCGTGACCAATCCGCTGGCGGGCCGGCGTACCACGATGGCGCCGTTCTGGCGGTCGTGGATATAGGGCTCCCGGTTGGACACGACGATCACCTCTTGCCCGCGCAGCTCCCCGTGCAGGATGGCGCGCATCGTCTCCGGCGTCCACGCGAGCTGGTCGTCGTCGCGCGACCGGTGCTCGGCTTCGATATCGCTGATCAGCGCGCGCAGGTCGTGGGCGATGGGCTTCAGCTCGGGCCGGTCGGGCTTGTCCGACGGACGGAACAGACCCTCGCCGCGCAGCAGCGCCCGCAGCCCCTGGACCCAGCCACGCCAACTCAGTTGGGCGATGACGACCGTAATGAGGGAGACCGTGGTGCCGAGGCCGAGGAAGAAATAGAAGAGGTACTTCCGGGTTTCCGCGCTGCGGCGCTCGACGAAGCTCATGTCGTGCACCAGGATCAGGCGCCCCCCCGGGGCGGCCGCGGCCACCATCGGCTTGACGGAGACCAGCAGCGGGCCTTGCTCGCTCGTCATCAGATGCCCCGACGGATCCGTGAAGCGCCGCAGCCCGTCGCAGCGGATCTCCGGCGGCAGGGTCGCGGTCGCCACCGGCAGGGCCTCCGCCGATGCGCAGAACCCCATGGCGTAGATGCGCTCGTCCAGCGTGATCCGGGTGAACAGTTGCCGGATCCGGGCGTTATTGCCGGAGCCAACCAGATCCTGCAGGGGCTCCTGGACGGTGTTGGAGATCAGGCTGGAGCGGCTGTCGAGATCGCGCATGAACCACCGCAGCGTCAGCCGATCGACGAGCGGCACCACCGCGTAGGCGAAGGCTGCAATCGCCAGGAGCAGCGGAATGATGAATCGGAGGGACAGTCGCATGCTCCCCCTACACCACCACCCTCCCAGCGTTCGCGGCTGCTGCGCCGACATTCCGCTCGGCGTACAAGGGGAACGCGTCCGCTAATTCCCGCACGTCCGCCTTCACCCGCGTCAGCGTCGCGTCATCCTTGCGCAGCAGCACCTCGTCGATCAGGTCGGCGACGCGCGCCATTTCCGGTTCTCGAAAGCCGCGCGTGGTGAGCGCCGGCGTACCCAGCCGGATGCCGCTGGTCACGAACGGGGACTGGGGATCGCCCGGGATGGTGTTCTTGTTGACGGTGATCCCGGCCCGATCGAGCAGCTGCTCGGCCTCCTTGCCCGTGAGTCCCTTGGGCCGCAGGTCCACGAGCATCAGATGCGTGTCGGTGCCGCCCGAGACGATCGCGTAGCCGCGTCCCAGCAACGCCTGGGCGAGTGCCTGCGCGTTTCTCACCACCTGCGCGGCATACGCCTTGAACTCCGGAGTATTCGCCTCGACCAATGCCACGGCTTTCGCCGCGATCACGTGCTCGAGCGGGCCGCCCTGGGTGCCGGGAAACACCTGCTTATCGACGGCTTTGGCCAGGTCGGCGTGGCAGAGAATCATCCCGCCGCGGGGCCCGCGCAACGTCTTATGCGTGGTGCTGGTGACGATCTGGGCGTGGGGCACGGGCGAGGGGTGCACGCCGCCGGCCACCAGTCCCGCAAAGTGCGACATGTCGACGAGGAACGTCGCCCCTACTTCGTCGGCGATCTCGCGCAGCGCCGCAAAATCGATGATGCGGGCATACGCGCTGCCACCCGCGATCAGCAGCTTGGGCCGCTCGGCCCGCGCCAAGGAGCGCACCTCGTCGTAGTCGATGCGACCGGTGTCCTCGCGGACGCCATAGGGGATCGCGCGAAACAACGACCCGGAGAAATTGACGCTCGCCCCGTGGGTCAGGTGGCCGCCGTGCGACAGCGCGAGCCCCATCAGCGGCTCCCCCGGCTTCAGCACGGCCAGGTACGCCGCCAGATTGGCCTGAGCGCCGGAATGCGGCTGCACGTTGGCGTGCTCCGCCCCGAACAAGGCCTTGGCCCGGTCGATCGCCAACTGCTCGATCTCGTCCACCACTTCGCATCCGCCGTAGTAGCGCCGCTTCGGCAGCCCCTCGGCGTACTTATTGGTGAGCGCGGTGCCCATCGCTTCGAGCACCGCCACGGAGACGAAGTTCTCGCTGGCGATCAGCTCGAGGCCGTGCTCCTGCCGCTCCACCTCGCGGCGGATCAATGCGTGAATCACCGGGTCGGTGCGGGACAACGGCGCGTGGTCGTCGATCACTGATCGATTTTCTCCACCCGGCGTTTGTGGCGCCCGCCTTCGAACGGCGTGGTGAGGAAGCGCCGCAGGATCTCCAGTCCCTCCTCGTCGCTCACGAACCGCGACGGCAGAACGAGGATGTTGGCATCGTTGTGGGTGCGCGACAGCTCGGCGACCTCGGGGCTCCAGACCACCGCGGCGCGCACGCGCGGGTAGCGATTGGCGACGAAACCCATACCCAGGCCGGTCCCGCAGGTCAGCACACCGCGCGGCGCGATCCCGTTGCTCACCGCCTCGGCGACCGGCTTCGCAAAGTCCGGATAGTCGTCCGTCGGATCGCATGTCGCGGGACCCACGTCCACCGGTTCGTAGCCGAGCCGCTTCAGCTCGTCCACGAGCTTCTGTTTCAGTGCGAAGCCCGCGTGGTCCGCCCCGACGTAGATCCGCTCAGACAAAATTCTGCCTCACTTTGGCTACGGTGGCGATGCGTTGCTCGGCGAGCCGGTCCGCCGCCTGATAGCTGGGAATCCCTTCTTCTTTCGCGATGTCGAACACGCGGAGGATAGTGTCGTAGATCTCCCCGGCCTTGTTGCGCGCCCGCTCGAGCGACCACCCGTGCAGCTCGGCGTTGACGTTGATCAGTCCGCCGCCGTTGATCACGTAGTCGGGGGCATACAGCATGCCCTGCGCTTCGACCTGTCGACCGTGCCGGTCCTCGGCGAGCTGGTTGTTCGCGGCGCCGGCGATGATATCCACCTTGAGGCGTTTCAGGGTGTCGTCGTTTACGATCGCGCCGAGGGCACAGGGCGCAAAGATGTCGGCCGGCTGCGAGTAGATTTCGTCGATCTTCACCGCGGTGGCCTTGAAGTCCTGTGCCACGGCCTTCACGCGCTTCGGATCGATGTCCGTCACGATGAGTTTCGCGCCCTCCTCGAACAGCAGCTTACAGAGGAAGTATCCGACGTGCCCGCATCCTTGCACGAGGACCGTTTTGCCGGCCAGGCTGTCGGACCCATAGCGCACCTGGGCACACGCCTTCATCCCACAATACACACCGTAGGCGGTGACGGGTGATGGGTCACCGGACTTCCCCAACAGTCCCGTGACGTGCTCGGTTTCGGCGCGGATGAACTCCATGTCCGCCGTCGAGGTCCCCACGTCCTCCGCCGTGATGTAGCGCCCGTTGAGCGATTGGACATGCCGCCCATGGGCCCGGAAGATGGGCTCCCGTCGGGTGGTCTTGTGATTGCCGATGATGACCGCCTTGCCGCCCCCGAGATTGAGCCCGGCGACCGCGGCTTTGTACGTCATGCCGCGCGACAGCCGCAAGGCATCCACCAGCGCCTCGCGGTCATCGTGGTACTTCCAGAATCGCGTCCCGCCCAGGGCGGGCCCGAGCCGCGTGTCGTGGATCGCGATGATCCCGCGATACCCGCTCGCGGGATCGAAATAGAAGCTGACCTGCTCGTGCGCGTACTCGCCGAGCAGCGCGAACAGATCGGCGCCCGGGACGGCCCCGCCGCTAGCGGCGGATGAGCCCGCGGGCGATGACGATCCGCTGGACTTCGCTGGTGCCTTCATAGATCTCGGTGACCTTTGCGTCGCGGAAGAGTTTTTCCACGGGAAAGTCACGCATGTAGCCGTAACCCCCGAACAGCTGCACGGCCTGGGTCGTGACCCACATCGCCGTTTCCGAGGCGTTGAGCTTCGCCATACTCGCCTGAACCGTGATGTCTTCGCCGCGGTCCTTGCGCTGCGCGGCTACGTGTGTCAGCGCCCGTGCCGCGGCGACGCGCGTCGCCATGTCCGCCAGCTTGAACTGCACCGCCTGGAATTCCTGCAACGGCTTGTCGAACTGTCGCCGCTCGGCGCAGTAGGCAAGCGAATGCTCCAGCGCCCGCCGTGCGATGCCGACCGCCTGCGTGGCGATGCCCAGGCGCCCGTAATCGAGCCCTTCCAGGGCGTACACGAGTCCCATCCCCTCCTCACCCAGCAGCGCATCGCCCGGCAAGCGCAGGTCCTCGAGCGCGATGGTGGTGGTGTTGGAGGACCGCAGCCCCATCTTGTCTTCCGGCTTCCCCGGCCGATAGCCTGGCGTATCGGTCGGCACGATGAACGTCGAAATCCCCTTGGCACCGCGGCGTGCCGCGGGTGAATCGGTGCGGACCATCACCATCATGAGATCAGCGGTCCCGCCGTTCGTCGCCCAGGCCTTCATCCCGTTCAGCACCCACCCCGCGCCGTCGCGCAGCGCCTGCGCGTGCATCGACGCCGGATCGGAGCCGGCATCGGGCTCGGAGAGCGCAAAGCCGACGAGCAGCTCCCCACGCGCCAGCGGCCTCAGCCAGCGGGCCTTCTGCGCCCCGGTGCCGTGGCGCGACAACATCGTCGCCGGGATCGCATTCTGGATGCTGACCGACACCGCGATGCTCGCGTCCGCGGCGGCGAGCTCCTCGAGCGCGAGCAGGTAGGTGACCGTGTCCAGCCCCATCCCCTCGTCGGTCTCGGGGACCGTCATGCCGAGGAACCCCAGCTTCCCGAGCTGGGCGATTACGTCGCGTGGAAAGTGCTTGGTCCGGTCCCACTCCGCCGCGTTCGGCTCGATGTGCTCGCGCGCGAACTCGCGCGCCAGCTCGACAACCTGACGCTGGGTCTCCGTCAGGCCACCCATCGGCACGTCAGCGACCGTAGTCATAAAAGCCCCGTCCCGTCTTTTTTCCGAGCCGCCCGGCCGCCACCATCTTGCGGAGCAGCGGGCACGGCCGGTATTTGTCGTCGCCCAGGTCGCGGTGCAACACCTCGAGGATCGCGAGGCAGACATCGAGACCGATCAGATCCGCGAGCGCCAACGGGCCCAACGGGTGGTTCATCCCCAACTTCATCACCGTGTCCACCGCCTGGGGCGTCGCGACGCCCTCCAGGACGCAGAACACGGCCTCGTTGATCATCGGCAAGAGGACGCGGTTCGCGACGAACCCGGGGGCATCGGTCACTTCGACCGGCGTCTTGCCCAGTGCGGTGGCGACCTCCACAGTGCGGCGCAG
>DATBLG010000158.1:0-5478 GCA_036555485.1 Gemmatimonadales bacterium
GGTCCGCAAGTCGAGCCCGTGCCGAATTGAGCTTCGACGTTCCCACGACGCCGCTGCCGTGCAGCACCTGCCTTTGCAGATTCGACGACTCCACCACATCGAAGTCCACGAGCCCCAGGGTGCCCACGCCCGCGGCAGCGAGGTAGAGCGCGGCCGGCGAGCCCAGCCCACCGGCGCCCACCACCAGAATGCGCGCCGCCCGGAGGCGTCGCTGGCCCTCGAGCCCGACGTGGGGAAGGACGAGGTGGCGGGAATAACGGATCAGCTCATCGTGCGACAACGGAGGCGTCGCTGGGGCGGCCGGCGCCGGCATGGGCGGAATATGGAAACGCGCGACTCCGGATTCAATGGCCGTCGACGCCGGATCCCTCCATCGGTCGCGAACGCTCCAGTCTCGGGCTTAGACCGAGACCGATTTGCAGGGCGAAAACGTTGCGCCCGCTGTTTCGCTGAAACCACAGCACGCGGGTGTTCACGTTCCACATCACCCGACCACTCAGAATGTCCGAGCCGAGCCCGCCGTGAATTCCCTGCGTCATGCCGCGGTCCGGGCCTTCGGATGGGAACCCCACGATCAGGGGCCCAAGCTCCCCGTAGAATCGGCCCCAACGGGGATAGGCGCTCGTTTCGTACCCCGGCGCGAACAGGATCGCGATGGGCTCACACCCGGGGTTCGTGCAGCTCTCCGTTACCCGCAGCTGCGCATAGTCGACCTGCAGACCGAGTACGCCCGACTTCTTGGTGTTGCGTCGGAACCGAACACCGAGCAGAGGCGCGCGAGCCCGGATTGGGCCTGAAAGCGAGGACCAGGCGCTCACCATCGGTCCGAAGGTGCCTTCCATGATCTCGGTGCGACGCGTGGACCCAAACGCCACGGACAGGTTGGCGCGCGCCTCGAGTCCCTGGATGAAGCTGTTCGGCACCTGGAGAAACCGGCCTTCGACGAGTCCCACGACGTTCGACCCGGCGCTCACCCGGATCCCCAAGCCAAACGCGAGTCCGATCTGACTCGAAGTTTCCACGGGAGTAGATGCCGAACAGGTGAAGATCAGCGGAGCGTTCGACTCACTCACCCGCGCGAGTCCGATCTCCGTAGAAGCAAACGGCGCGATGCCTTTCGCACCGACTGGGTAGTAGACCGAGTTGAGCGCGAACAGCGTCATCTGACGCACGCATGCGTTATCGGAGAGGTCCCCATACCGAGAGACGACGAGACCTGTCTCGTTGTCATCCCCGCTGAGCATGGCGATCGTGCCGCCATAGCCCATGTAGGATCGACTATCGCCGAATCCATTCTGCACGGCGACCGAAGCCACCTGCGGGCCAATGCGAAACCGACGCTGCGCGTCGACACTCGCGGCGACGGCCGCGAGCAGGATGAGGGCTATCAGGAGCGGTTTCATGATGCTTCAATACACCGCCCGCGAAACGGGAACCGTGACGATGGTCACCCCGGCACACGAAGGGGTCGGGCACCCGTGATCGCGGTCACCCGACCCCCGTGCCCCAGACCGCCGGCCCGCCTATTTCATCAGCAGCCCCACCACGAGTCCCGCAACATTCATCCGGACCAGCCAGGACCAAAACGTCGCTTTGAGGAGCGGCCGAGCCTTGTCATACCAGACACCGCTGCCGATGGTCGACAGTGCGATGGTCGGAAGCCACAGCACCGTTCCGAACTCCATGCCCGCTAGGGGACCACGCGCGACCCACAGGCTGTCGGCAAAACGGGCATAGAGGAAGGAGAAGACTATCCCGAACAGCAGTGACAGCGCGGCGGATTTGAGCATCATCGGTCCCATGTTGATCGGCTGTCCCGCGGGTGGCGGGGTGACAAACCCTTCCATGCCTGTTGTGAACACCTTGCCCCACATCAAGTAGTCAGCCAACCAGGCCGCCACACCGCCGATCAGTCCCGCGAGCCACCAGGTCATTCCCGCCTCCCACGTCGGAAGTGAGTGATCATCCGCCACCGATTCCACGCACGCCCAACTCGGTCATGGCGCGTACATCGAGCACTTCGTCCAACTCCTTCCCCTTCAGGATGCCCTTATGGAGCAGTAGCTCGCGCACCGAGAGATTCTGCTCCACCGCCTCTTTGGCGAGCTTCGCCGCCTCGGCATAGCCGATTTTCGGCGCTAAGGCCGTGACCAACGCCGGGCTGCGATCGAGCCAATACGCGCACATGGCCCGGTCGGCCTCGATCCCGTCCACAGTGCGCTCCGCGAACACGCGGGTGGCTGTCGTGAGAATGCCAAGTGTGAAGAACAGATTATGGGCGATGAGCGGCATCATCACGTTCAACTCGAGCTGCCCGGCCTCGGCCGCCGTCGCGATCGTCACATCGTTCCCGATCGCCTGGAAGCACACCATGTTCACCATTTCCGCGATCGACGGATTGACTTTGCCTGGCATGATGCTCGAGCCGGGCTGCACCGCCGGCAACCGGATTTCGGCGAAGCCGGTCCGGGGCCCGGAGACGAGCAGGCGTAAGTCACTCGCGATCTTGCCGAGGTCCACGGCGTAGGTCCGGAGCGCACCGGACAACCCCGCCGCGTCTCCCATCGACTGCATCAGCTGCACGCGATCGTTTCCCTCGCGCAGCTCCAGGCCGGTAATGGCCCGCAGGTGCTCCACCATCAGCGCCGGGTAGGCGGGTTCGGCGTTCAACCCGGTGCCGACGGCCGTGCCCCCGATCCCCAACTCGCGCAGGTCGTTCGCGGAGCGGGCGATGCGGTCGCGGTTGCGCTGAACGGTGTGTCCATAGGCGGCAAACTCCTGGCCCAAGCGGATCGGGGTCGCGTCCTGCAGATGCGTGCGGCCCGACTTCAACACATCATCGAATGCTTTCCCTTTGACCAGAAACGCGGCGGCCAGGCGATCGAGCGCTTGGTAGAGCGCCGGCACCAGGCTCAGGGCCCCGAGACGGATCGCCGTCGGGATCACGTCATTGGTGGACTGCGCCATGTTGACGTGATCATTGGGGTGAATGGGGGTGTACGCACCGCGCTTGCCGCCGAGCAGCTCGTTGGCGCGGTTGGCAAGCACTTCGTTGCAGTTCATGTTGTGAGAGGTGCCGGCGCCCGCCTGGTAGGGATCCACCACGAACTGGTCACGGTGCTGGCCCCCGAGAATCTCGTCGGCGGCGCGCGCGATGGCGTCGGCCAGGCGCGGCTCGAGTCGCCCCGTCTGTTGATGCGTGAGCGCCGCGGCTTTCTTAATCCACACCACCGCGTCGACAAACGCGGGATTGGGCCGCAGGCCGGAGATGGGGAAGTTGAGGCGGGCCCGTTCGGTTTGGGCGCCGTACAGGGCCTCGACCGGAACCGGCAGCTCGCCCAAGGGGTCGCGTTCGACGCGCGTCGCGCTCATCGTCTCTATCCGTTCCGCCAGACTACCGTTGGTCTCGAGCCAGGAATCGGTCATGGATACTCACGATCCAGTACAACACCTGCCGGCCCACGCCGTGTTTGACCCGTCAAAGATGACCAAGATCGACTGTTTCCGCTCGACTCGGCTGCTTGTGGGTTTGAATTGCTTCGAGCCCGGGCAGACCCAGCGCGTTCATACGCACACCGGCGCGGACAAATTCTATTTCGTCGTGAGTGGAAAGGCGAGATTCACCGTGGGTGCGCGGACGTTCGAAGCGACTGCGGGGGACCTGGTAGCGGCACCAGATGGTGTGCCGCATGGCGTGGAGTCGGCGCTGGAACGTACGGTGCTGCTGGTCGGGATTTCGCCTGCGCCTTCATGAGGAGCCTGCGGCGGGGTCGTTCTTGCGCTTCCTGGGTTTGACCCAGCCAATGGTCACGAGTTGTCGCGCCGCCTTCGCGCCGAGCGAGTGAACCATCAGGTACGCGCCGAGGACGGTCATCAGAATGACGGCGTAGAATCGCCAGAGCACGAGCATCGACACTGCGCGCGCGCCGAATTCGCCGGCAAAGCCGGAGAGAAACGCCACCTCCACTCCACCACCCCCCGACGGCAAAGGGACGAGCAATGGTGCGGCCAGAAGGGCAAGCGAGCCGAAGAACATTGTGGCGAAGGGCGGAGCATCGGCCACGCCCCAGGCAAGCGCGGGCAACACCAACGCGCGCGCGGCGAGGCTCACGGCGGTGAGGGCGGCGTTCACCCCCTGCACCCACAGCGGCGCCCGGCGCACATGTGCCAGCGCCACCCGCCACTGGCGCCGCACCCGGTGTCGAATCGCGCCGGCCCGGACGAACCGTTGGACCAGGTAGATGGCGACCAACACGCCGAGCACGACGAGCTCCATCGCTACCAAGTCGGCCGCGAGATGTCGGCGCAGCCACTCCTCGGCGGCCACCTTCCAGTTGGGAACGTAGTGCAGGACCAGTGTCCCGAGCATCAGGAGAAACACCGGCCACTCCCCAGCCACTTCGACACCCAGAGCCACGAGCGCGGTGACGGGCCGCAGGCCGGCTTCAGCCAAGCCGGCGAACCGCGCGGCCTCTCCGCCGAGGCGGTTGGGCGTGAGCGTGGAGGCCGCTTCGCCGTAGAGGTTGAGTCGCACGGCGGGCCAGAACCGGAGCGCACCGCCGGCCGTCCAGGCCGCCAGCTGGATGCGCCACGCGCGTACCACCACGTCGAGCGCGATCGCGAGCAACGCGAGCAGGTGGGGCATCACCGAATGCGGAATGCGGATTGTGGAATGCGGAAAGTACGTGGGGGGTTCGTGGCACGGAGGGCCCCCTGCCAATAATTCCGCACTCCGCATTCCGCATTCCGCATTGGGGTCAGTCCGAACAATCGCCGAGCGGATAGGTGAAGCCGCAATTCTGGCAGGGGTTCTTGCAGCCCCACGGGCGCGGACGCACCTCGGCTCCGCAGCGCAGGCAGGTAGGAGTCGGCCGAAGCCTAGGCGAGGGGGAGCGCGCCGGTGAGGAAGGGGTTGGTGCGGCGCTCGGCGCCGATCGTGGTCGCTGGTCCATGCCCGCTGTACACAATGGTGGAATCGGGGAGAACCAGCAACTCCCGCTCGATGCTCGCCAACAGCGTCTCGAGGTTGCCCCCCGGCAGGTCGGTCCGGCCGATCGATCCCTGAAAGAGCACGTCGCCAGCGAACACGATCCCCTCCCCCACTATCGAGACGCTCCCCGGCGAATGGCCCGGCGTGTGGCGCACGGTGAACGACAGCTCGCCAACGCGCAGCACCTCCCCGTGGGCGAAAACCCGATCCGGCGGATCCGGCGGATCGGCCCGCAGACCAAATGCCGTCGCCTGATCAGGGACGCGGTCGTAGAGGGCTCGGTCGGCCGGATGCAGGAACACCGGAGCGCCGGTGGCGGCGCGCACGGGCGTCACGCCGAGCACATGGTCGAGGTGCGCGTGAGTGAGCCAGATCGCCACCGGGAGCACGGCGGCCTGCTCGACCTGGCGAAGGATCAGCCCGGCTTCCTCCCCAGGATCTACGATCGCACACTGTCGCGCGGTCTCGTCGATCACCAGGTAACAGTT
>DATBLG010000161.1:0-8714 GCA_036555485.1 Gemmatimonadales bacterium
GTCTCGGGGCCTTCGGGCTCGGGCGGCGGCTCAAACAAGGCTTGCGCCGTGTCCGCCGGGCCTCCCTCCGCAATCGTCGGAGTCGTGTCGGTCGGCGCCATCAAGCCGCTCAACTCCAACACTTCGCCCGGATAGATCCAGTGCGGATCCTCGATCACGGCGGTATTGCGCCGATAGATCTCGGGCCAGAGGAGTGGATCGGCGAAGTATTGTTGGGAAATCGACCAGAGCGTCTCACCACGAGACACCACATGGGTTCCCTGACTTTGCGCCGCCGTGGTGACGTCCTGCGCAGCGATGGTCGCCGCCGCAAGCGGCAGGGCGACCACCACGGCCAGCGCGACCTGGCTAGAACGGCAGATCGTCGTCCTCCTCATCCAGCGCCTCCGGGAACGCGTCGAGCGACTCGGTTTTGCCTTCGGGCGCTACCTTGGCTGCGGCCTTGGAGCGCGCGTAGTCGCCTGCCCCCTCGCTCCCAGCGCCCCGGGGCGAGAGCAGAATGACTTCGCGCGCGATGATCTCGGTCACGTAGCGGGTCTGCTTCTCGCGGTCTTCCCAGGTGCGGTACTCAATCCGCCCCTCGACGTAGACCTTGTCGCCCTTCTTCATGTACTTCTCGGCGAGATCCGCGAGCTGGGCTCCCTTGTTGTTCCAGCAGATGACCCGATGCCACTCGGTCTTTTCCTGCTTTTCGCCGCTTTGGGCGTTCCATTGCCGGCTGGTAGCGAGGGAGAGGTTAGCGACGCGCGATCCGTTGTTCGTGCTGCGTACTTCTGGATCGGCCCCCAAGTTGCCGATCAGCATAACTTTATTCAGGCTCCGGCTCACAGCTGCCTCCAGGCATTAGGCGGGTCGGGGGCCAAGGATGCCCCAGATTATATGAGTCGCAAGTCATTCTGTCAATCAAAGATACGCCACTTGTACCATTCCTACGCGGGGGTCCCGCCTGCCGAAATGGCGGCCCGCAGGACCACCGCGTCCTCCACCGGGCGCTGATAGTATCGGCGTCGCCGACCAACCTCCTGAAACCCGAATGCTCCGTACAACCGCTGCGCCGGGAGGTTGGACTCGCGCACCTCGAGAAACACTGCCGCCACATCCGACGCGGCGAACGTCGTGAGCACGCGCCGCACCAACGCGCGACCGACGCCGCGCCGCCGCATCGGCAAGGCGACACCGAGGTTCAGAATTTCTCCTTCATCGAGCACGCGTCGCGCGACGATGTACCCCACTGGACCGTCACGCGTGACCGCCACGAAGAGGAACAGGCCGGACGCGATGCAGTCCGTGAAGTCGACGCTGGACCACGGATCGGTGAAAGCGATTCGCTCCAGCGCAACCAGCGCGGGAACGTCAGCCGTCCGCGCGGGACGGATCCGGAAGGGTGCGTCCGTGGCGCGCCTCCCAGCGGGCCTGCGCTTCGGCGGGGCGCCCGTAGTCCGGCTCCGCCGTGGCGATGTCGTCGAGTACCCGGCCCGCGCCGCTGTGAAAGCACAGCGCGAGCAGCGACGCTGCGGTGGGACGCAGGGCGGATGCGGGGAGCGGTGTCGTTCCTGACCACGTCTCGACCTCCGCGGCGTATTTCAGGGCCCCATCTCCGACGACGGCACGGGGACGGACCGGAGCCCGCGACGCCAGCTCGGCCAGCGCGCACACCGCGGGTGGCACGAGCGTCTCGACGCGGTTCGCATGCACGATGTACACCGCCCCGAACACCTGGCCGCGCAGAGCGTCGAAACAAACCGCGACCGGCACGGCCCCCAAAACCGCCGCGGCCCCGGCGGCGGCGGCCAGCAGCGACGGCACAACCTGGACCGGCATCGATCGCTCCTGGGCCAAGCCCTTGGCGGCCGCCCAGCCGATGCGCAGCCCCGTGAAGCTGCCGGGCCCGTCGCCCACGACGAGCCCGGCGAGATCGGCGGGACGCAACCCCAGCGGCGCGAGGCAGCGGTCCACGAGCTCGATGAGCCCGGCTGCGTGCACCCGCGCCCCAGCGATCACCGCGAGGCTCTCGGCGGCCGGCGGCACGCCCACGGCAACGGAGGCGAGGTCCGTCGCCGTGTCGAGTGCAAGCCAACGGCCGCTCACCGATCCTCCAACAGCCGGAAATCGGGGTCGGTATCGTGGGTCAGGAAGAAGTACCGGTCGAGCGGTGGCATCATGTGCCCCGCCTTCTCCGGCCACTCGATCAAGAGGATGGCGCGTTGGCTCAGGATTTCATCCAGTCCAAGGTCCCGCGCCTCCTTGGACGACTGGAGGCGGTAGCAGTCGACGTGGTACACCGAACCAGCCGGCGAGTCGTAGCGATGCACCAGCGCGTAGGTCGGGCTGGTGGCCGGGACGGCTGCGCCCAACCCGCGGCAGATTGCCTGCACGAGCGTCGTCTTGCCGGCACCGAGGTCGCCAGAAAAGCCGATGATCGCGGGAGCGCGGAGCGCGCGCCCCAGCTGTTCACCGAACGTGTTGAGCTCGTCCACCCGTAGGCGCACGCCGTCCTCCCCGAGGCTCCAGCTCGACCTTGAGCTCGAGCAGTTGATCACGCAACAAGGCCGCCTGCTCGAAATCGAGCGCCTCGGCGGCCGCCTGCATCTGGGACTCGAGCAACTGAATCAGCGCGTCGCGCTCCGCGGCATTGGCGGGTCGGCGCTCGGGTGCCGGCGGCACCCGGCTGCCGCGCGCGTCCGCGAAGCGCGTCACGAAGCGGATGTCGCCGACCGACTTCACGATTGAACGCGGTGTGATGCCGTGTTCGACGTTGTAGGCTTGCTGCCGCGTGCGGCGACGCGTCATCTCGTCCAGCGCGCGTTGCATCGAGCCGGTCATGCGGTCCGCGTACAGAATAGCGCGCCCATGGAGGTTCCGCGCCGCCCGCCCCACGGTCTGGATGAGCGAGCGGTCCGACCGCAGGAACCCTTCCTGGTCGGCGTCGAGCACCGCCACCAGCGAGACCTCCGGTAGATCCAACCCCTCCCGCAGCAGGTTGATGCCCACCAGCACGTCGAATTCACCGAGGCGCAGACCCCGAATGATCTCCACCCGCTCGATCGCGTCGATCTCGGAATGGAGGTAGCGTACCCGTACGCCGTGTTGCTGCAGGTAGTCAGTGAGATCCTCCGACATGCGCTTGGTGAGCGTGGTGACGAGCACGCGCTCCCCGGCCCGCGCGCGTTCGCGGATCTCGTGCAGTAGATCGTCCACCTGTCCCTTCACCGGCCGCACCTCGACCTCGGGGTCCACCAACCCGGTCGGTCGAATGATCTGCTCTACGACCACGCCTTCGGAAAGCCGCAGCTCCTGATCACCCGGCGTTGCCGACACGAACAGCATGCGCGGCACCAGCTTCATGAACTCATCGATGCGCAGCGGCCGGTTGTCGAGCGCCGAGGGAAGCCGGAACCCGTAGTCCACCAACGTCTGTTTGCGCGAGCGGTCACCTTCGTACATCCCGCCGAGTTGCGGGAGGGTCTGGTGCGATTCGTCGATGATGCAGAGGAAGTCATCCGGCAGGTAATCCAAGAGACAGGCCGGGCGCTCCCCCGGCCGCCGGCCCGTGAGGTGGCGGGAGTAGTTCTCGATCCCGCTGCAGCGCCCCACCTCGAGCAGCATGTCGATGTCGAAGTGGGTGCGCGATTCGAGGCGTTGCGCCTCGACCAGCTTGTTCTGGACCCGCAGCTCGGCCAGCCGGCCGGCGAGCTCGGCACGAATTGCCGCCACGGCGCGCTCGACGGAGGGTCGCTCGGTGACAAAGTGCGTCGCTGGATAGACGGCCGCGCGCTTGAGCTGGGCGATCGGGTTCCCCGTGAGCGGATCGATCTTGGTGACCCGCTCGACCGTGTCGCCCCACAGCTCGATGCGCACGCCCTGTTCTTCGTAGGCCGGGAAAATCTCGATCGTGTCCCCGCGGACGCGAAACGTGCCACGCTCGAAGGCCACGTCATTGCGCAGGTAGTTGATCCGAACCAGCTCCTCGAGAATCTCGTCCCGACCACGCTCCTCCCCGGTCCCCACCGTGACGAGCAAACGGCGGTACGCCTCCGGGTCGCCCAGGCCGTAGATCGCCGAGACGCTCGACACGATCACGACGTCGTCGCGCTCCATCAGGCTCGAGGTGGCCCGCAGCCGGAGTGAATCGATGTCGTCGTTGATCGATGAGTCCTTGGCGATGTACGTGTCCGTCGACGGGACGTACGCCTCGGGCTGGTAGTAGTCGTAGTAGGAAATGAAGAACTCGACGGCGTTTCGCGGGAAAAACGTCTTCAATTCCCCATACAGCTGGGCGGCCAGCGTCTTGTTGTGCGAGAGCACCAGGGTAGGCCGCCCGTAGGCGGCGACCACGTTGGCCATGGACATGGTCTTCCCCGACCCCGTGACTCCCAGTAGGGTCTGGTATCGGTCGCCACGCGCCAATCCCTCCAACAGACCGGCAATGGCGCGCGGCTGATCCCCCGCCGGGGCAAAGGCGGACACGAGGTCAAAGGACATGACGCGGGAAGTTAACCGGCCGACGGCTCGGTGTGGACGCCTGCGTCGCGGCGCGCGATCTCCGTGACGCCCTTCACCCGGCGCACGGCGCGCAACACCTTGTTCAAGTGCGTGTGGTTCTCCACTTCCACCAGAAGGTGACCAAACACCGCGCCGTCTTTTGACGCGAGCTCGGCCTTGCGGATGTTGGTCCCCGTCTGGTTCACGGCCTCGCAGATATCGGCGTACAAGCTGCGCCGATCCTCGCCTTCCACCGCGAGCCGCACGACGAAGGTCTCACCTTGTGATTCCTGCCAGTCGATCTCGACCCGCCGCTCCCCCTCAGCCGACAAGGGCAGCAGGTTCGGGCAGTCGCTGCGGTGGATCGAGATCCCCCGCCCCTGGGTCACATAGCCGACCACCGCGTCGCCCGGTACGGGCTGGCAGCACTGGGCGTACCGCACCATCAGTCCATCGACGCCCTGAATGCGGATGCCGCGCCCCAGCCGCAGCCGTTGTATGACCCGGCCAAACGCCGTCGGTTTGGGAGCCTGGAGGTCTTCGGCCGGCAGGTCGGGGTAGAGCGCGCGCATCACGAGTCCGAGGGCGACATCGCCACGGCCCAGCACCGCCTCGAGCTGGTCGGCGCTTCCCACAGACAAGGCGGCCGCCGCTCTGGCGAGCTGTTCCGGGTCGGCCGGCGGCAGGCGGCGGCGCCGGATTTCTCGATCCAGGATCTCGCGCCCCAGGCCGACGCTCCGGGTGTGCTCCTCCTGGCGGATCCACTGACGAATCTTGTGACGGGCACGCCCCGTGCGCACGTGGGCTAGCCAATCACGCGAGGGCCGGGCCTGGGGGCTCGTCAGGACCTCGACCGAGTCCCCGTTCTTGAGCGGCCGGTGCAGCGGCGCGATGCGGCCGTTGACGCGAGCGCCACTACAGTGCAGGCCGACTTCCGTGTGCACCGTGAAAGCGAAATCAATCGGGGTGGCGTCCTTGGGCAGCCGCTTCACGTCCCCACGCGGTGTGAAGACGAAGATCTCGTCCTGGTACAGGTCCACCTTGAGGAATTCGAGGAACTCCTCGGGAGAGTGGGCGTCCTGCTGCAGCTCCAGCAGCTGACGGAACCAGGCGAGGTGCCGGTCGAATTCGTCCGGGGTTTTGCCTTCCTTGAAGAGCCAGTGTGCCGCGATGCCATACTCCGCCGTACGGTGCATCTCGCCGGTGCGGATCTGGATTTCGTACAGCTGGCCGCCGGGGCCAAACACGGTGGTATGGAGCGATTGGTATCCGTTCGATTTCGGGCTTGCGATGTAGTCCTTGATGCGCTCCTGGAGCGGCGTCCACTGATGGTGGATCACGCCGAGCGCGTGGTAGCAGTCCGCCACGGAGCCGACCAGCACGCGCATCGCCAAGAGGTCGTAGATCTCTTCGAACGGCTTGTCGCGCCGCTTCATTTTCTTGTGGATGGACCACAGGTTCTTGGGCCGCCCGGTGATCTCGAAGTCCGTGAGTCCGGCCTTCTTCAGCTCTTCGGTGAGCGGGATGCGCAATCGCTCGATCGTCTGATCCCGCTCGGTCCGCCGTGCCTGGATCTTCTTGATCAACGCGCGGTATTCGTCGGCCTCGAGGAACTTGAACGCCAGATCCTCGAGCTCGGCCTTCATCCCGGCCATCCCGAAGCGATGCGCCAGCGGGGCGTAGATCTCCTGGGTCTCGAGCGCGATACGCCGCTGCTTCTCCTCGGAGAGGTGCTCCAGCGTCCGCATGTTGTGCAAGCGGTCGGCCAGCTTGATGATGATGACCCGGGCGTCCTTGGCGATGGAGAGCAACAGCTTGCGGTAGTTCTCGGCCTGGGCTTCCTCCGCCGACCGGAACGACAGGCCCGACAATTTGGTGAGGCCGTCGACCAGCTCCGCCATTTCGGCGCCGAAGGCGCGCCGGATCTCGTCAATCGAGACGTTCGAGTCTTCCACCACGTCGTGCAGCAACGCCGCGGCGATGGTGGTCGAGTCCATCTGCTGCTCGGCGAGAATCGTGGCCACCGCTACGCTGTGGGAGAGGAAATCTTCTCCGGACTTGCGCTTTTGTCCGCTGTGCGCCTGGGCGCTCACCCGGTAGGCACGCGTGAGCAGATCCAGGTCGAGGCGCTCCAACAGCGGCGCCACGGCCCGGGCCAGCTCGGGTGCAAGCGTTGGGAGCGTGCTCGTCACAGCAATCCCGCTTCGGCGAAGCTCACGTACCGCTCTCCTCCCACGATCACGTGATCATACACGGGCAGATCGAGCAGCCGCCCGGCGTCCACCAACTGGCGTGTAACCCCGCGATCGTCCGCCGACGGCGTCGGGTCCCCAGACGGGTGATTGTGTACCACGATGATCCCCGCCGCCGCCTCGGCGATCGCCGCCCGGAACACCTCGCGCGGGTGCACCAATGAGCTGTTCAGGATCCCGCGCGTGATCAGGAGGTCGGCCAAGACCTGGCTTTGACTGCCCAGTGCCAGCACGTGGAACTCCTCGACCGCGAGGTCCCGCATACGGGGTGCGTAGCGCCGGTGCACATCGGACGGCCCCTTGATGCGTTCCGGTGGTGGCTCGCGCTCGACGCCCAACCGGCGCCCCAACTCGAGCGCGGCGGCGAGCCGCGCGGCCTTGGCGCGACCAATTCCGGGCACGCGCGCCACTTCCGCTGCCGGCCGGACGGCCAGGCGACCGAGCGAACCTTCGACCCGGGCCAGAAGCTCGCCGGCGATGTCCAACGCGTCCCGGCCCGCACACCCCGTGCCTAGGAGGATGGCCAGGAGCTCCTGGCCCGTCAACGCGTGCGGACCGAGGCGCCACAGGCGTTCCCGCGGGCGGTCGGGGATGGGGTGTTCGGCGAGGCGTAAGGACATCGGGAAAAGGTAGGTCCCACGGCCCGGAAACCGGTACCGGAAGCACGCACGTGGGGGCTCGACCATGCCGCGACGCGGCACGAGGCCCGTCTACATCGCCGCCCCGTGGCATTTCTTGAACTTTTTCCCGCTCCCGCACGGGCAGGGATCGTTGCGCCCTACGCCGGCATACGGGTTCGAAACGGGAGCGCCGACTTTGGGAGGAGCGCCCACCGGCGGCAACGGTCCCGTCGCCGAACCGCCACTCACCAGACCCTCGGCGTCCGGTTTGCTCGCGACCATCGGAGTAGACCGCTTCGGCCCGGCCAGCGCACCAAGCGGGGCGGTCGTGGTCGGCGCGGCGCCGCGCGGCGGTCCAATCTGGATCTGCAGCTTGAGCCAACGCTCGGTGAAGGTGCTGCGCAAATCGTCGATCAGCCCCTTGAACATGTCGAACGCTTCCTGCTTGTACTCGACGAGCGGGTCCTTCTGTCCCCAGGCGCGATACTGAATCGCCGCGCGCAGCTGATCCAGGTCGTACAGGTGATCCTTCCACTTTTCGTCCAGCACACTGAGCATGATGTGGGCGAGCGCCTGCTCGCCCAGTTTCACCGCCCCGACCTTGGTCTCGATGTCCGCGAAGTACCGCAGCTTCGCTTCGAACGCGTCGCGGCCCGCCTGCACCGCGGCCCGCTCCAGATCAGACTGGTCCTTGACCTTGACCGGATCGGTCAGGCCGGGAACGGACAGCAGGTACTTCTGGAGCAGCTCCGTGTCGATCAGCGCGCGATCCCAGTCGGCGGCGTCCTTGAACTCCGCGGTGCGCTCCTCCACCAACCGTTTCACCGCCGCGTCCACCATGCGGAGCGCTTCCGCCTTGAGCTCCTCCCCGCCCTCGAGCGCGAACAGACGCAACGAGTAGATCACTTCGCGCTGCTGATTCATCACATCGTCGTACTCGAGCAGCCGCTTGCGCGCCTGGAAGTTCTGCAGCTCGACGCGTTTCTGCGCCTGGCTGATGGCGCCCGTCACCCAGGGATGGGTGATGACCTCGCCCTCTTCGGCACCCCCCCGATCCATCCAGCCGGCGATGCGATCCGACCCGAACAGCCGCATCAGGTCGTCTTCGAGCGAGAGGAAGAACACACTCCCCCCAGGATCGCCCTGGCGGCCGGAACGGCCGCGCAGCTGGCGGTCGATGCGACGCGCCTCGTGGCGCTCGGTCCCGATGATGACGAGACCGCACGGCGGGTCGTCGTTGCAGGCGAGTTTGGTGATCTCCTCCGCCGTCAGGTCGGCCCGTTCCACCTGCTGGCCGAATGCCGGCTCACCGCGGGAGTAGATGCCGCACACCTGGCACCGCTTCACGCCCGGGCCGAGC
>DATBLG010000034.1:0-19513 GCA_036555485.1 Gemmatimonadales bacterium
GGGCTACGTCGCGGTGTCCTTGTCCGCGCTGCTCACCGGATACCTCGCCGCCACCCACGGCCTGCGGCCGGCGCCCTTTTATCCCGGCCTCGCCTTCGCGCTCTTCGGGCTCGCGCTTTCGGTCTTTGCCGTACGCGAGACACGGGGGCACGCGCGGGTGGAGTCGAGCCAGCATCGCGCCGCTGCTCCCTCCTCTCGGCCCAGCTTCTCCCACATCCTGCTGCTCACGAGCTGGAAGGACCGCGCCCTGTTCGCCGCGAGCCAGGCGGGAATGGTGAGCAACATGAACGACGCGATGGTGTGGGGACTGATCCCCATGCTGCTCGCCGTGCGTCACGTTCCGCTCGATCGCATTGGCATCGTGACCGCGACCTACCCATTGGTGTGGGGGCTGGGTCAACTCGCCGCGGGAACGCTGAGCGACCGTTGGGGACGGAAATGGATGATCGCTGGTGGGATGTGGGTGCAGGCGGCGGGCATTGCGGGGTTCGTCGCCGGCCGTTCTTTTGGGGCGTGGATGGCAGGTGCCACGCTACTCGGCGTCGGCACCGCGCTGGTCTACCCCACCCTGCTCGCCGCGGTGTCCGACGTGGCACACCCCGACTGGCGGGCGACCGCCGTGGGCGTCTACCGACTGTGGCGCGATGCGGGCTATGCGGGCGGGGCGATCACCGCCGGGATCCTGGCAGACGCGTTCTCCTTGCCGGTTGCGATTACCGCGATCGCCGCCCTGACCTTCGTCTCTGGCGTGATCGTGGCCGGCGTGATGTACGAGACACTGCCCCGTGCCTCGTTATAAGGAAGGAATTCCCTTCACCGGAGGTTGGAATGCGCAAGCTTCTCGGCTTCACCACGACTCTCCTTGGGTCGGCCGCGGTCGCCGTTCTGGTCGCCGCGAAGCTTGGCGACCCGCGACCCACGCCCGTGGCAATGACCCCGGCCGATGGGCATTCGATCCACGTCCTGGCGCCCCACGTCATCGAGGGGCAGACCATGGGCCCGTTCCATCACTACTGCAAGGTGATCTCTCCCGAGCCCGTCATCGAATGCTTGATCTATCTCTCCACCGACTCGATGGCGCCGCTCGTGGAAATCGAATACATCGTTGCCAAGACCATCACGCGCACTGACTTGATTTCGCTCCAGGATTGGAACAAGAACTGGCACGATCACCAACAGGAGATCGCGACCGGGCGGGTCCAGGTGCTAGACGTCCCCGACTCCGTCGCCGCACAAATTGCGGGCGTGGTCTCCAAGACCGATGGCATCATCTTCCACCTGTGGCACGAGGGCGCGAAAGTCCCGACTGGCAAGGTGGTGATCGGCCAGTCCGTCGGACACGTGAACATCACACGCGCCGAGAAGTTCATGTATCCGGCGGCAGGAGGAGGCCGCTAGGTCTCAGGCGCTTGGTCCCTTCTCCCGAACGGGAGAGGGGAGGGGCTGCTGGGCGCCGAAACGCCCCTCGACATACGCTTCGAGGATCCCCAGGAACTCAGCGACGATCGTGTCGCCCTTCAGGGTGACCTTGAGCCGCCCGTCCACGTAGACCGGGGCTTTCGGCTCCTCGAACGTGCCGGGGAGTGAGATCCCGATGTCGGCATGTTTAGACTCGCCGGGACCGTTCACGACACACCCCATGACGGCCACCCGCAGCTCCTCGGACCCGGGATAGCGGCGTTGCCACTCGGGCCGCCGCTCGCGCAGATAGCTCTGGATGTCCTCGGCCATCTCCTGAAAGAACGTGGAAGTGGTGCGCCCGCATCCCGGGCACGCGGTCACTTGCGGCGTGAAGCTGCGCAGCCCGAGCGACTGCAGGATCTGCTGCGCCACGTGCACTTCTTCGGTACGATCGCCACCCGGCCGGGGCGTGAGCGACACGCGGATCGTGTCGCCGATGCCTTCCTGCAGCAGGATCGCGAGCGCGGCGCTGCTTGCGACGACCCCCTTGGCGCCCATCCCTGCCTCCGTGAGGCCCAGGTGCAGCGGGTAGTCGGCGCGAGCGGCGAGCTTGCGGTACACCTCCACCAGGTCCTGCACGCCGGACACCTTGGCGGAGAGGATGATGCGATCGTGGGGCAATCCGGTCTGCTCGGCGAGCGTGGCCGAGCGAATCGCGCTCTCGACCATCGCGTCCATCGTCACGTCGCGCGCATCGCGGGGTTCGAGGAGCCGCGCGTTGGCGTCCATCATCTCGGTCAGCAGCTGTTGGTCGAGGCTGCCCCAGTTCACCCCGATGCGCACCGGCTTGCCCCGTTCGATCGCGATTTGGACGATGGTGCGGAAGTTGTCGTCGCGGCGCCGGGCACCCACGTTGCCCGGGTTGATGCGGTACTTGGCGAGCGCCGCAGCGCACGCTGGATACTTCGTGAGGAGCAGGTGCCCGTTATAATGGAAGTCGCCGATGACGGGAACGGCCACCTCGGCCACGATGGCGGGGACCGCCTGGGCGGCTGCGTCGTTGTTGACGGTGACCCGCACCAGCTCCGAGCCGGCCTCGCGCAGTGCCTGCGCCTGGGCGACGGTCGCGGCGACGGCGGCCGTGTCGGTGTTGGTCATCGACTGGACGACGATCGGGTGGGCCGAGCCCACCCTCACGCCGCCTACGGCGACGGTGACGGTTCGGCGACGATGCATGTGGAACGGAAATCTAATACGGCGGCCCGTGTCGGGCCGCCGCTCAGAATCTCAGTCGGCTGATCGTCTCGGTCGAGTAGTTCGCCGTGTAGACTTGCCCATTGCCCGCATCGACCGCGACGCCGAGCTCCTGATCGGAGAAGCCTGTCCCCGGGTAGATGAAGCCGGTCAAGACACCCGTTGCCCCGTCAAACACGAGCAGGTACGCGTTGAACCGCGTCCCCACGTAGACGCGATCGTTGACGACGTCGACCGCCACGCTTCCCATCGTGTAGAACTGCGGCTCCGCTTCGACGACCGCTCCAGTCCCGGCGTCGACGATATACAGTTTGAAGGGGGACTGCCCCGAAAACCGCTCGTCGATCACGTACACCCGGTTGGTCACCGGATTCACGGCGAGCGCGAACGGCTGGTTGCCGACCGGAATCCGCCGGACGATGGTGCGCGCCACCGGATCGACCGCCACCACCAGGTTGCTGTCCGGAATCGTCACGTACACGAGCCCGTCGGTCGGGTTGAACGCGGCGCCGGTTCCGACGTCCGGCAGCGGTGTGTCGTTGGTGGGCGTGAACGTGCTCGTGGCCCCGGTGATCCGCCGCAACACTGGCGAGGGGCCGGCACCAGCCGCATCGACCGTCACGTAGATCCGGTTGTTGATCGAGTCGACGGTCAAGCCTACATGGTTCGTCACGCCCTGGAGGTTGGTGCCGACCGGCACCATGGCGACCCTGGACAGGTCGGAGCCGTTTACGACCGCCACGCCAGAATCGGTCGCCACATATACCAGATTTGTAATGGAGTTGACCGCGACGGCGGAGATGGTCGTCCCGGCGGTCGCAGAGTCGACGACCGCATTGGTCGTGCCGTTGACCTGGTACAGCTGGCCACCCTGGTGCCCTACGTAGACGAAGTGGGTCTGCGCGTTGGCGGCGATCGCCCACGGCTGCGCGCTCACGGTCTGTAGATCGATCACGGGGTTGATCACCCGCGCGAAGCCGTACGCCGTATCGCCGGGGCCGCGCACCGCGAGCGCCGCGATGTACTCGGCGCCCAACGGCGTGCTGTCGAGTCGCACCACCACCTGGTTCGGCGTCGCCGTATCGATGATCGTGAGATGCTGGTTGAACGAGAAATCGTTGCGCCAATGGATCGGCGTCGTGAACATCGTATCGCCGCCCTGATCCACCGCAACCCCCTGGAAGGTGGCCGTGCCACCCACGAGGACGAGCTGCGAGTCGGGGGGGGTGATCAGCACTTCGGACGCCAACTGCTGCACCAGGATGGGCAGTGTGTCGGACCCGAAATCGTTCGAGCTGTTGTCCTGCACCACGAGGCGCACAAACCCGTTTGTCTCCGCCGTCACCGTCGCGGTGTCGTTGGCCGGGGCCCCGCGCGTCGCGAAGGTGACGGGGGCGCCCGTCGGCGGGACCAGGCTCCAGGCAAACGACGCGTTGCCGTTGCCGATCGCACTCAGCCCGGAATCCACGACGAATGCGTGGAATTCGCGCTGGCAGTAGACATTGGGCTGACCGCCCGGGCAGAGCGAATTGAACACCGCCGTGTCCGGCACGTCCTGCACACCGAGCGCGAACTCATCCCGGTCGATCTTCACGCCGGCCGGGTTCGGGCTCATGGTGACCAAGACCGAGTCCTGCACCTGCCCCAATGAGGTACTGTAGATCGCCCGCAGCACGAAGGGCGACGGTGTGTTCACGTTGGCATGGAAGAAGATCGTGTCCCCGCTGATGCCGCCGCTCGTGTGCGTCGAGTCCACAAACCCGAGCTGCGGGAACGGGAACTGGCAGTTCGGCACGTTCACGAACGTGAAGCAGAGATTGAACGGCTGCGTGGGATTGTTGAAGCTGTCGTGCGCGTTGGTGACGACCACCCCGCGCCGGTTGGTGCTGGTGAACGTGATCGACTTGGTCCCGGTGACCGTCCCTTGAGAGAACGTCCCGCCGAGCAGTGTCCAGTTGACGACCGTGGACAATCCCGGCAAGACATCGATGAAGTAATCGGTGAAGCCCCCACCACCGGTCGCATGCGCGCTGAGCCGACCCGCGACGGTGGTGAACTGCCACCCCGCATTCACGCGGCCGCCCAGATCGCTCACCGAGCTCACCGGGGCAAGGGAGCTTGCCCCGCCGGGAATCGGCGTCCAGGTGACGGTCTGCCCCACCACGCCACGGTCGTTCGCATCCACGACGCGGGCATAGATCCCGATCGAGTCGTTCAGGTTCACCGAGTTCAACAGGCTGTCGGCGGTCGTCGTCACCCCAACGGCGGGGCCGATTGGGAAGAACGGCGTGCTCGCGAACGGCAATACCCGGACGGCGTAGCGGTTGGTGCTGGCCCGGCCGAGGCTGTCCTGGAACTGGAACCCGGTGTCGGCGCCCAGCACATCGCCCCACCAGTTGTTGGGGGCCTGAACGGAGTCCTGCGGTGGCACGGCGCTAAACGCACCCTGGACGACGTGCCCACGATAGTGGTACAGGTCCGACCCCGTGATGGAGAGCCGGCCGCCGCCCGTATTGCGGGCCCGGATCATCGGGTCCGGCTTGTTCAGGTAGAACTGGCTCGCCGTGACACCGACCGTGCCCGTGCCGCCACGGTTGAAGTCGAGCGCGATGCCGTTGGACCGGCGCACGATGATGTTGTCGATCGACAGATTGACGTTGGTCGGCGCGAGCGAATCGGTGAAGCGCAGCGCGCCGAACGGAATCGGACTGCAATCGCCGAAGCAAGGCTGGAAGAACCCGGCACGATCGACGTCGACGTGCCGGAACACGTTGCCCGTACCCATCCGATGCCAGTCGATGCCATGCCAGCCCTGCGGCAATGGCCCGCTGGCCGTGAGCAGGATCCTCCCGGTCGAGCCGTCGGCCGCGAGCGCGGCCGGGGACAGGTCGCCTACGATGATCCCGGCCAGGCTGTCGAACGCCAGGGTGTCCGCAGGCGCGAGCGTCAGGAGTCCACCGGCGTCAATCCTGATAGTGCCTCTCACGCGCCACGGCAGACCCGGGAATCTGGGCAGCGTGTCGTTAAACGTCACCTGGCCGCCGTCCAGCAGGAGCGTATCACGGCCGTTGCCGGTGAACGCGTTGCCGTGCAGCACGGGGAGCAACTCGACATCGAGCTCCAACGGGTAGAGTGTGTTCGCCGTGGCCACGTTACCGGCCACCGAGTCGGCGGCCGTGAAGGAACCAACGCCGCCCGAATCGGAGAAGATGCCGAAGCCAAACGTGTTGCCTCGGGCGGTGTCGCCCACGAACTTCACGTTGGGCACCCCTCCCACCACGAATCCGTAGCCCAGGTTCGCCTCGGCCACCGAGCGCCGGATGTCGACCCCCGCCCCCGCACCGAGCACGCCGAACCCGGCCGCATTGGTGTCCGAACCGAAACGCCCGCTCTGCGCCACGATCACGCTGTCCACGGCCAGCGACTGGGCGGCCGGGTTACGAACCAGCAAGCCGAACCGGTGGCGACTCCGCCCGGGGATGGAGTCGCCCGCGAACTCGATGCGGATGTTCGCGAGACGCGCGTTGGCCGAGAGCCGGCCGATCTCGAGCCCGTACCAGTCGCCCGGCGCTGGCGCTCCGCTCGACGAGGTGAGCCGTGGCGCGTTCGTGCGGGTGGTGCCGAGCGAAGCGATCGTGCCGCTGCGGGTGCCCGCGCTGTCGCCAATGACCATCCCGGTCTGGCTTTCGAACCTGAGCACCAGATTCGAATCGAGCGTCACCGTTTGCCCACCGACTCGGCCGATATCGAGCAGGCCACCGAACTGTCGAATCAGGTAGCCGTTCGAACCGACCGGCTGGGGCTGGGCGAAGATCGTGAACGCCGCGACGGTCGAGTCGGGCCGTCCCCCCTGCACCTCGATGAGGTTCGTGCCGAAACCGATGCCGTTGCCCGCGATCGAATCCTGCTTCAACAGCCCGGGCAATTGGAATGCGTTCAGGTGAATGCCCGTTCCCGTGCTGCCCAAGACCCGGTTGCCGCTCGACGGCAACAGACGTGACGTCAGGCTGGCGAAGAACAGCCCCTCCTGTCCGGACCCACGGATCGTGGTCGAATCGAGCTCGAGCTGCGCGTCGAAATCGACGTGGATGCCGGAGCCCGTGACGGTGTCGATCTGGGAGCGATGGACGTGAGCCGTGCCACCGAAGTGATGGATCGCGGCGTGTACGCAGCGGCGGATCAGGAGGCTGTCAAGGTCGAGCGCGGCGCCGGAGCGGTTCACGATCAGCACGCATGCCTCGGACAGAACGCCGCCGAACGGCGGCCGCGACCCACCGGCGTATTCGATCGCCGTCTTCCGCCAGGCCGGCCCCGAGAGCGCACGCTGCACTTCGATCCCGCGCCAGAATCCCGGGACGGGGGTCCCGGTGTTGGCGGTGAGCAGAATGCCGACCCCGGCGCCGTCCATGCTCAACCGGCCCGCTTCACCCAGCGTGGTGTCGCCGACCTGCAGTCCGGCCCCGGCATCGAACCTCGCAATGACGCCGGGTTGAATCGTGAGCGTCGCCCCGTTGCGGATGCGGATATTCGCGCCCACGATGTGCGGGTTCGCCGTCGCGGTCCACGTCTCGTCCGCGGTGATGTCGCCCGTGTGCACCGAGGAGAAGACGCGGATCGTGGGCAGCGGTGTCGAGGTCACGGGTGCGGCGTTGATCGTGGCCCCGATGGTGGTGGCGGTGCCCGCGGTCAGGCCGGTGAAGGTCGCCGTGTAGCTGCCGTCATTGTGATCCGTCGTGGCGCTGATCGTGCCGGTGCTGGTCCCGCCGGACTGCGTGAACACCACCGTGGCGCCGCCCGTCGTAATCGCGTTGCCCGCCGCGTCCTTCGCCTGCAACGTCAGCGTCGCCACGCCGCCCGTCGACAACACCGAATCGGAGCTCGTGACCACCGAGGTAACCGGCGAGACCCCGCCCGAGATGACGGTGATCGTGGGCAGCGTCGACGTGACCTGGTTGCCGTCGATGGTGGCGTGAATCGTGGTCGCGGTTCCGGCGGTCTGCCCCGTGAACGTCGCGGTGTAGGTCCCGTTGGCATTGTCCGTCGCCGGGCTGGGCGCGATGCCGCCGGCGCTTGTCCCGCCGGCATGACTGAAGATGACGGTCAGCCCGCCGGTCGTGATGTTGTTCCCGGCCGAATCCTTGGCCTGGAGCGTCAGGATCGAGGTCCCGCCCGCCTGAATCGTATCGGCCGACACGGTGACCACCGACTGCGCCGCGGTCGTGTTCCCCGCCACGACGGTGATCGTAGTGGTGGACGCGGCGAACACGCCGCCGATCGTGGCCCGGATCGTGGTGGCGGTCCCGGCCGAGTCGGCGGTGAAGATCGCGGTGTAGGTGCCGTTGGCGAGGTCGGTCGTCGGCCCGATGGATCCAGTGCTGGTGCCGCCGGTGCGGGAGAACACGACGGTGGCGCCGCCCGCGGTCAGGGCATTGCCGACGGAGTCCCGGGCCAGCAGGGTCAGCGTCGCGGTGGCGCCCGACGACACGGTGCCGCTGGACGTCGAGACGACGGACGTGAGCGGTGAGATGGTCCCAGCGGTGACCGTGATCGTCGGCAGCGTGGTCGTGACGGCGGTGCCGTTGATCGTCGCCCCGATCGTGGTCGCCGTCCCGACGGCGAGTCCGGTAAACGTCGCCGTATACGTGCCGTCACCGACATCCGTCGTGGACCCGATCGACCCGGTGCTCGTACCACCCGAGGTCGAGAACGCGACGATGGCGCCGCCGGTCGTGAGGTTGTTGCCGAACTGGTCCTTGCCGCGCAGCGTCAAGGTGACGCCGCTGCCGGATGCCACGGTGCCGCTCGAGACGGTCACCAGGGATTGCGCCGTCGAGATGGCCCCCGCCGTGGCCGTGGCGTTGAACGTCGCGGGCGGCAG
Source organism: Gemmatimonadales bacterium (assembly GCA_036555485.1). GTDB lineage: Bacteria > Gemmatimonadota > Gemmatimonadetes > Gemmatimonadales > GWC2-71-9 > DASTHG01. The sequence continues at coordinate 8,534 of DATBLG010000034.1, forward strand.
CGTCCCGACCGTCGCCCGGAAGGTCTGCGCCCCCGTCACCGTGCCCAGAGTCGCGGTGTCTTCCGCGAATCCCAAGCTGTCGGTCACGACCAGCGAGTCCTTCACACTCCCGCCGCCGCTCAATGCCTGGAACCGCACCACAACACCCGGCACGCCCAGGAGGTCGCTCGCGGTCACCCGCGCCCGCAGCGGAACCGGCAGCTGCGTCCCAACCGTCCCCGTCTGGCCCGTCCCGGCGGCGGCCGCCACGGCGGCCGGAACCGGCACAAATGTCACGCGCGTCGAGTCGCGCACGCCGTTGGGCGTCACCGCCCGGACGAAGACGCTGCCACGGGAATCGGGCGCCTGCAGCACGCCGGATCCGTTGATCGGCGCGAGCGCTGTGTCGCTCGTGGACCAGCTGACGTAAAACGAGTCGACGGGTACGCCGAGCGAGTCCGCCGAGACCGTGAACTGCTTCGTCTGATTCTCGGTGACGACCGAATCCCGCGGCGCGATCTGGATACTGGTCAGCCCCGAGCCGGGCCCGATGTAGGAGAGCGACACGGAAGCACTCGACATCGTATCCGGGGCGACGCCCGCCTTGACCGCCGCGAGGTCGCTGCCGGCGAACAGCACGACGCTGCCGGCCCGCAGCTCGAGGTGCACGAGCAGCGTCTCGACGGACGCGCGCAGCAACACTGCCAGATTGAGCTGCAGCGTGGCGGCGTTGGGATCGAAAAAGGCGGTGGTGTCGGCGAGGGTATCCGACACCGGCCGGATCACCACGACACGCAGGCTGTCGATGGTCAGTCCGAACGCGGCCACGTCCACCGGGGCCGTGAGCACCGGACGGATGGCGAGGTAGCCAAGGCTGCCCCGTGCGGGGCCGGCCGGCTGGTCGGAGCAGGTCGCGAGCGCCGCTGACAGGAGCAGCGCCACGACGTCGCGGCGGCGGGACCGTCGCGGTCTGGGGCTGGCGGCGTCGTTCACGAAAGACGGCTCATCGGTCGGCGGAATGTCGCACCAATCGGCATGTCGTGCCAGCATCCAGGTCCGCAACCCAGAGTGAGCCAGGTCACACGGCCGAGTGCGGCGTGGGCGCGACGAAAGAGAAGCGGGACTGCTTGGCTAGAAGATCTGGTCCTGAATCACGATGCGCAGGCGCAAGGCGCTGAGGCGCGCCGTCCCGACCGCCGTCCCGGAGGCCACCGCCCGCATCCCGACATACACCTTGTCGCTCAGAAACAATTGACGGGACAGCGCGGCAGCCTCTCCTTGGAAGGGTGTCGTGCTGGTGGTGCCGGGCGTGACGGCGGCCGGAGTCACGGAGAAGGCCGGCGTGCCGGCATACACGTCGGGCACGGTGTCGATGTAGAGCTCCAGGCCGATGGTGCCATTGCCCAGCTGATTCTCGAAGTCGACCGTCCCACTCACAGTCACGGATTCGACGACCGAGCTCCCCAGACCGATGGGCAACAGGTTCACCAGCTGCGGTGGAGTCGTGTCGAACGGTGACGGCGCGACGTAGGGGACGGATTCGCTCCCTGCGCCCTGAAGGAAGCTGTAGACGTCCACATCGAAGATGGTACGCCCGACGCCACACCCGGCGGCGAGTACCACGCCCGCAGCGATCACGAGCCGGACGCGGCGGGCCGCGGTCCTGGGGATTGCAGTGCGCATGATCATCAATAGATCGAGATGGAAGTACCCATCGTGATCCCACGGGCGTTCGAGAGCGAGCTGGAATGCGTCGCGAAGCCGACGTCGAGGCTGAACGACCCGAACCGCAGTCCGGTTCCCCAGCCCACTTGCACCCGCTTCCGCTGATCGCGCGCCACCCCGCCCCGCAGGGCCAGCGGGCCGACGCGCTGCTCCACACCGATCTGAATCGACGTGCCGCGTCCGTTATTGAGAATCATCGCTCCGGCGGTGGTGGCGGTGCCCAGCTCGAGCGACGCGTTGGCGACGTACGTAATCGGCAGCTTGGTCTTGGTAGAGACGTGGTTCGCGATCTGCGTGGACGCGAAGTCATTGCTGTCGGAGCGGAAGTACAGGCTGTCGACGCGCGTGTCTTTCCAGGTGAGCCTCGCGCCAATGTCGTTCACGCCAAAGCCGACCTCGACCGGACCACTGACATAGACGAACCCGATGTCGCCACCCACACCACGCCCCAGCGAGTTGCCGCCTTTTGAATAGCGCGACAGGGCGTTGACGGCCGGGGTGACGGGGTTCGAGCCGGCGAACAGCGTGTCGCCGGTGACAAACCCGCCGGTGCCGACGACGGAGCCATAGGCCGCGCCGAGGTAATAGCGAACCGCGGCGCCGAGGTAGAGGCCCCGGGTGGAGTCGCCCCACACGCGCCCGGCGTACCCGAGGGTCGGGGCGAAGCCACCCTGGATGAGGGCGTCCCCCGAGCTGGCGTACGTCGTGTTGGTGCGAGCGGAGTCTTGCTGACGCAAGAAACGCAGGAGGGTGTCGCCGAGTTGGAAGCCGATCTCGTGATTCTCCCACGCCAACACGCCGACGTGCACTCCTTTGATAGTGACCCCCAGGTCCATCGGGCGGCTCGCCGCACCGAAGCCGAAGCGGTCGGTGGGCACGAGCTGCGCCGCCGAGCCGAGATCAACGAGCAGGGCGTTCCGGCCGATCGTGAACTCGACGTCGTTGGTGGGGGTGGGCGGCTTCTTGATTTCCAAGAAGATCGGCGGATGCAGGATGTAGTTGGCCAGGGCGATCGGGTTGAAGTAGGGCTTCGAGGTGTGGAATGCCGCGCTGTCCTTGAGCGCCTGGATCAGACCGAGCGGAATCGGGATCGTGACCCTTGCGCTGCGCCCTTCCCGCCCCGGCACGGCGCGGTAGGCCGGATTGAAGCGGCCGAGCGCGCCGTCGCGACTCAGGCTGACGCCCGCCATACCGGTCCGCCGCGCGTCGAACGACAGCTGGGCGCGCGCGGACGTAGCCCCGGCAAGCAGCCAACCGGCGGTACAGGCAACGACGAGCGGAAACCGCACGATCCACCTCGAATGATGACGCGTGAATGGTGGCATCCGTCGGCCTCTAATGTTGTGAGTCGCATCACGCCGCACCAGCCCGCGGGGCCTCGCGGAGCACCAGCCGGACGGTCGTACCCTGCCCCGGCGTGCTCGTCAACGTGATCCTGCCCCCCCAGCTCTCGACCAACCGCCGGGCGATCGCCAGGCCCAGCCCCGTTCCGCTCGAGGTGGTGGAGAAGGCGGGCTCGAACACGCGACCCATCGCTTCCGGCGGGATGCCGCGCCCATCGTCGGTCACGGCCAGTCGCAACCCGCCCTCATCCACCTGGACCCGCACTTCGCGAGCGCCCGCGTCGCGCGCGTTTTCCACCAGATTCACCAGCACCTCTTTCACTTCGTCCTTGCGCGCTTCAGCGAGCGCCCCTTCCCCGGGCGTGCCGTCGAGCACCACCCGCGCCGCGTCGCGCGCCTCGCCCCCGCCCAATGCGTACAGCTGCACAACTTCCCGGGCGACCGTGTGCAGATCGACCGCCTCGAGCGACGGCTGCGCTTCGGCCGGCGCGCCGAAGCGGGAGAAGGCGCGCGCGATCGTGTCCAAGCGATCGATCTCGGCGAGAATGCGCTGCGACGTCTCCCGCAACGTTCGGTCGAAGTCGTCGCGCGACTCGGCGCCGCGCGCGCGCGCGAGGTGTTGAATGCCGAGGCGGATCGGGGTGAGGGGGTTCTTGATCTCGTGCGCCACCTGGCGCGCCATTTCGCCCCACGCGATCACCCGCGCCGCTCGCGCCAATGCGGTCGTATCATCGAGCGCGACGACACAGCCATCCCGGGTCGCGCCCAGCGGGGCGAGCTGCACGCGAATCTCCCGACCGCCGATATTGAATTCGCGCTCGGCCAGCGTTCCCGCCGAGGCGGTGATGAATGTCCGGACCACCGCCCAGACCGGGGCCCAGGCTGGGGACGTCGCGCCCGTCAACACATCGCCCGGCTCGAGTCGCGTGCCCAACAACTCTTCGGCACGCGGGTTCGCGATCGTCACGCGCAGCTCGTCATCGACCGCCACGACGCCCGTCGCGACGTTGCCCAGGACCTGGGCCATGCGCGCCCGAGCCTCCTCGAGCGCCGTCTGGCTCCCGCGCACGTCGCGCACCATGCGATCGAACGCCGAGAGCACGGGGGCGAACTCGCGCGGCGCGTCCGCCGGGAACGGTGGCGGCGCCGCGCCGCGTCCCACAGCCAGCGCCGCCGCCCGCAACGCCGCCACCGGCTGGGCTAGCGTCCGGGCGGCGAGCCCGGCGAGCCCGCCCGCCGCGATCAGTCCCAGGAGCGTCGCGAAGACGAGGACCAGGGCGAGGTCCTCCTGCTGGCGGCGTACCGCCTCATCGTCCAGCAGCTGCGGTGCCGCCAGCACCACGCGCTCCAGCGAGCTGCCCGCCACGACCGAGAGGTATCCGACCCGCGTAGGTCGTCCGGCGGTGCGCTCATCGGTCGTCGCTTCGAGCTCGTCCTCGAACGTGAACCGGCGATACACCGGAGGCGCGAGGAACGGATCCACCAATCCCAATTGGCCGAACACCGGGGCGCTCGTGCCGCTCAACCGGCCGCCGCGATAGGCCCAGAGGTCGGCGTCGAGGCGACGACCCAGCTCCGCGACGGTGGCCGCCAGCGATGCCGCGTCACCCGCCGGCGACTCGCCGGCGCTCGCCCCCGCGTCACGCAACGTCTGCCGGTTCAATAGATCGCCGCTCACGCGCGCCGTGTCGCCCAGCCGGGCGAAACTCGACACTGCGAAGGCGAGCACGGGCACGATGAAGAAGGTGGCCAGGGCGAGCGCGAGTCGTCCGCGGAAGCTCTGTAATGCCCGACGCGGCGAGGGCGGGCGCGCCCTCCAGCCGTCGGTGATCACATGACTCAACGCCCACGCCGCCGCGAGCAGCGCGAGATCGACCAACACGACCAGCACACCCCGCACCAGCCCGACCCATGGTCCGCGCAAGTCGACGCGCAGGTGGACGTGTCGCCGCCCGCCCGGCAGCTCCACCTGCCGATCCCCGCGCGCCGTCCAGCCAGAACGGATCCACCGCACCCGGTCCGGCACCGCTTCGAGCGTCGGCAGCGAGAGCAGGATCGAGTATGGCGGCTCGACGACCCGCTCGCCCCTCAGGAATCGGGCGACGCGGCTCGCGGGAACGAGGCGCGAGCGGGGACCGACCCCGACCGTCAGGATCGGTCCTCCGGCGAGCGGAGCGGTCAGCACGTAATGCACGCCGGGCACGCGCTCCAACCGCTCCACTCGCAGCCCGCTGTCCGGCTCGAGCCGCGCCAGCGCCGCGAGCAGCGGCGTCGGCAGATCGAGCGCCGCAAGCCGCAGCTCCACCGCCTCCGCGTCCGGCCCGTTCCACGTGGCGAGCACCGTCGGATAGTTGTCGCTCGCGAGCGGCGAGGCCTGCCACAGGACGTACAGATCCGCCGCGGTCAGCGGCGCGGGGCTGGCGAGGACTTGACGCCCCATGCGCTCGAGCTCAGCGACGGCCAGCGGGTCCGGCTCGCTGCCCAATCGGAGCGCGTCGCGCTCGGCGAGCGCGAGGCGTCCTTCTAGCGCGGCGCCCCACGTCACGAGTGCCGCGGCTGTGCCCGCCACCGTCGCGATGCCCAGCAACGCCCAGCGGCGGGGCGCCGGCACGATCACGCCGACCAGCGCGGGGAGCCAGAGGAATGTGTACCACTCGGGCCACGCGCCGGAGGGACGCCACAGCCACAACCCCGCCACGCCCGCGAGGGCCGCCCAGGCGCACGAGACCACGACGGTCCATGGCACCCGCGTGGGTTCCGCGACGCCGCGGACCAGCGCGGCCGCGAACAGCACGACCGCCATGCCGGCCGCCGCAAGCGCGGTTTCCCACGACAGCCAGAGCCCGAAGCTCACGCCCGAAGCGGGAGGCGCGATGCCGCGTCCCAGGTAGCGGACCAGGTACGGGGCGTACACGAGCAGCACGCCGGCCAGCCCCACACTCCACCAGCGGCGCGGAACACCACGCCGCCACAGCGCCCCCGCGGCGAGGAGTCCGAGCATGGCGAACGCGAGCAAGGCACCGGCCGACGCGCTGAAATCGCGCAGCAGCGGCCGATAGAACGTCGCCGGGGAAAACAACAGCGGCGGCGGGACGGCCGGACCGAAGAATGCCCGTGCGGCCGTCCAGGCGGCGAGCAACGTCACCACCCAGCGCCAGCGTCCCGGCGGGGCGACGAGCAACAGCAGCGCGAGCACGGACGCGAGTGCGAGCCCGGCCCCGCGCGCGACCCGCCCCAGCACGACCAGTTTCGCATCGCCCTGCGAGGGCGGCCGCGGGCGCACGGTGAACAGAACCGGGCTCGCGTCGCACCGCGCCGCGCAGAATTCGAACTCGTCGGAGTCGCGCGGTGCGAGCCCGGGCGCGGCGACGTGCAGCTCCACGCCGTGCGCCCGCGCGAACACGACCGACAGCGCGTCGTCGCGGTCGGCCACGGCCGGAGCGGCGTCGAGCAGCACGGTCCCGACGGCGGTCCGCCCCGCCGCCGTCTGGCGCCGCGCCTCGAGGGTGACGTAGAATGGGGTGATGACTGCGCGCAGCTCCGTCGTGTCGTGGACCGGGACCGTCCGGTGCCGTCCCGCCCAGGCGAACGGCTCGCCGTCGGGCTCCAACACTACGACACCACGCTCAAGCCCGGCGGGGCCATCGGCGAGAGCCGCGGCGAGCAGGTCGAACGCGGCCCGCGCCTCGAGCGACGCTGCCGTCCCGCCCCGCTCCGCCAAGCGTCGCGCTTCGTTTACGGCATCGCTCAGCGTCGCTTCGAGTTGGCTCGAGGCCCGGGTCACGCGCGCTTCCCGAAGCGCCGGCCAGCAGCACTCGATGCGCCGCACGTCGCTCACCCCGACCACGAGCACGATCCCCAGCACGAGACTCGCGAGCCCCGCGAGCAGGCCCGGGACGCTCCAGGGGCGCTGGGCGAGCGCGAGCGCCGCCGCGACCACCGCGGCCGCGCCGGCGAGCCACACCCACCCCGCGCCGAGGCTGTGCAGCCATTCGGCCGCCGCCAGCGCCGTGAGGACGCCCGCGATCACCAGATGAGCGCGCCGCTGCACCTCAAGCTCCTCGTGCCGGAAGACATCCGCCTGCACCTCGCGCGGGATTCGCGCTTGCTCATTCCCGTTGGCACCTGCGAGCAACACGGTCCCCACCTGCCGTTGGGCTGCGACACCCTCATCGTCGAGCGGCTGGCCGACGATCTCTCGGCCGAGTTCGGCGTGCTTCGCGCCCCGACCATCGAGTACGGCGTCAATACGGCCACGCGCCGTCCGTTCCCCGGCAACGCCACGGTGCGGCGCAAGACCCTGCATCGCTGGATGAACGACCTGCTCGGCTCCTGGGAGGCAGCGGGCGTCGACCAGTTCATCATCCTGACCGCGCACGGCCACGATCCCCACCAGGAGGCGCTCTGCACCTTGCGAACCAACCGTGCGCGCGTGTTCACCGTGGACGTCTTTGCCCTCGATTTGGGTGACCTGCTCCTGGACCCCGATTCACCGACTCACGGCGGCGAGCTCGATACCTCACTGCTGCTCTACATCGCCCCCGAGCTCGTACGCATGGAACGGGCGCTGGATTTCCTGCCGCCCGACGCCCAGACGCGGCGCTACATCCGCGGCTTGACCCGCCCCCTCCCCGCTCTCTCGCCCGGATCGATCGGCCGACCCACGCTCGCCACGCCCGAGAAAGGCGAGCGCATCTATAAGATGATCCGGGAGCGCGTCGCCACGCGAGTTCTCGCCGCCGCCACGGCATGATCGGCCTGCTTGCGGCGCTCGCGCTGGGCCAGGCCCCCACGAGCCTGCTCGACGACGGCACGCTGGTGATCCGCGTCGATACGCAGGAAGTGGCGCGCGAGCGGTTCCGCCTGGTCTCGCGACGCGGGCGGGATGGGTCCAGCGGCTGGATGCTGGCCGCCACCGCCCGCTGGGTCGTGGACGGCCGGCCGACGGTGTTCGCTCCGGTGATCGAGGTGACGCCCGATTCCGAGCCCGCGGCACTCGCCTACGACGTCAGCGCCGGCGGCGCTTCGTTGCGCATCACTGGCCAGCCCAACACCGGCCGGTACACGCTGCGCTACGTTGGACCGGGCATCGAACGGGCCCGCGAACTCGCCGTGAGACCCCCCGTGGTCGTGCTGGACGATTCCGTGTTCGCACCGCTCCTGTTCGTGGCCTGGCGAGCCAGTCCCGCTCCCGCCGCGCGATCCGTGCACGCGATCTTCCCGCGCGCACCCCGAAGCGCCGTCCTGACGGTGACCGACCTTGGTGTCGCCGCCACCACGCTGAATCGCGAATCCGCTTCGTTGCGGCACGTTGTCGTGAGTGGCGGTGCCGACGGCCCCATTCACGTGTGGCTTTCCGACGCCGGATACATGATGAAAGTCGAGATCCCCAAGCTGTCGCTCAACGCCGAACGACTCCCCGACTGACCCACTCCACATAACCCGTTGGAGCGATTAGTTTTCGCTCCGGCCGGGTGGCGCTGTCCCAACCCGAAACCGGACCGAGCCCGCACGCGTACAGGGCACGGCTCGCAGTACGTTTCTCAGGTCAAAACACGGCTCAGTCCGCAAGGAATCGCATGCGACACTTCCTCTTCATTCTCGGTCTGCTTGGCGCTACCGGCAGCGCCACCGCTCAGCAGGCCGCGCCGGCGACGCTGTCGCTCACCGACGCGATCGCCATCGCGCGAGAGCACAACCCGACGTATCGCCAAACGGTGAACAATCGCGGGCCGGCGGCGTGGGCCACCCGCAATGCGTTCGCCAGCCTGCTGATCCCGCAGGCATCGCTGTCGGGCAGCCTGGGGTACTCGGGCACCGGCTCGCAGCGGTTTCTCACGTCGAATTTCTCGCAGAGCTACGCCACGGTGAGCTCGAGCTATTCGCTCGGACTGGACTGGAGCCTGTCGGGTGCGACGTTGTCGCAGCCGGGCCTGCGCAAGGCCGAGCTTGCCGCGGCGGATGCCGACATCGACGGCGCGCGAGCGACGCTCGAGAGCGCCGTGACGCAACAGTACCTGACCGTGCTGCAGGCGCGAGACAACGTCGACGTCGCCGAGCGGTTGGTCGCGCGTGACGAGGAATTCCTGAAACTCGCGCAGGCGCGCTACACCGTCGGCCAAGCGACGTTGATCGACGTGCGCCAGGCCCAGGTGGCGCGCGGACAGGCGCAGGTCGCCCTGCTGCGCGCCCGCACGGCGCAGCGCGTCGAAAAACTGCGCTTGTTCGAGCAAATGGGCATCAGCGCCCCCATGGCGACCGACTCGGTCCAGCTGACCGACAGCTTCGTGGTACAGGCACCCGCATGGGAGATGCAGGCGCTGCTCACGATGGCCGAAGCTCAGAATCCGGCCCTTCAGGCCCTGCGCGCGCGTGAGCGTTCCGCGGGATGGGGAGTACGCGCGGCCGCGGCCAACTGGGGACCGTCCGTGTTCCTCTCGGCCGGCTGGTCGGGCTTCACGCAGGCCTTCGCCAAGAGCGGCGACCTGAACCAGGTGATCCTGGGACAGCAGGTCGCGACCGGCTCGCAGTACAACGCGTGTCAGGAGAACAACACGATCCGGGGGACGAGCGGGCTGGCGCCGCTGGATTGCAGCGGATTCGTGTGGAGCTCGACGCAGGAGCAGGCGCTGCGCGACCAGAACGACATCTTTCCGTTCAGCTTCATCGGGCAGCCGTTCCAGGCGCGGCTCACGGTGAGCCTGCCGCTGTGGACCAACTTCCAGCAGCCGCAGCAGGTGGCCGAAGCGAAAGCGTTCCGCCAGGACCTGGAAGAGAGCGTGCGCGCGCGCGGGCTGGGGCTGCAAACGGAAGTGAGTGAAGCATTCCTCACGCTGCAGACGGCCTTCGAGGCCGTCGCCATTCAGGACACGAACCGGGTGCTGGGGCGGGAGCAGGTGCAGCTCGCCACGGACCGGTACCGAGTCGGCTCGGGAACATTCTTCGAGCTGCTCGACGCGCAGGTCGCCGCCCTGCGCGCGGAGACCGACTACATCGCGGCGGTTTACGACTATCACCGAGCGGTCGCTTCGTTGGAAGCGGCGGTCGGCCGTCGGCTGCGCTAACCGGAGAGGAAGCGACACAATGTCCAAGCGGGGTAAGGTGCTGATCGGCCTCGGCGGCGCGGTGCTGCTCGTGGGGCTCATCGTGATGAGCGCGAGCGCCAAGCGCGAGCGCGGCATCGAGGTGCGCTTCGAGAAGGTCGGACGGCGCGATCTCGTGGCCGCGGTCACCGCCAGCGGGAAGATCCAGCCCAAGTCCAAGGTGGACGTCAGTCCCGACATCACGGGCCGGATCACTCAGATCGTGGTGCACGAGGGCGACCTGGTCGTGAAAGGCCAGTTCCTGCTCCAGATCGATCCGACGATTTACCAGGCGGGGCTGCAGCGCGCCGAGGCCAACTACGCGTCCGCCCAGGCGTCGTTGGTGCAATCCATCGCGAGCCGCGACCAGGCGTCGCGGGCGCTGGATCGGACCAAGCAGCTCAAGCAGCAGGATCCGAATCTCGTGTCGAACGAGCAGATGGAGCAGGCCCAGACGGCGTTCAACGTGGCCGAAGCGGTCGCCAATTCGGCGCAACACCAGGTCGACCAGGCGCGCGCCGGCATGCGCGAAGCCCGTGACCAGCTGGCGAAGACGCGGATCGTGGCGCCCATGACCGGCCGCGTCACGCGGCTCGCCGTCGAGGAAGGCGAGATGGCCATCCCCGGCAATTTCTCCCGCGACGTGGGGCTGTTGCTCACGGTCTCCGACCTGTCGGTGATCCAGACGAAGGTGAACGTGGACGAGACCGACGTGGTGCGCATCCACCTCGGGGATTCGGTGGAGGTGTCGATCGACGCGTTCCCCGATACGGCCTTCGTGGGTCGCGTCACCAAGATCGCCAACAGCGCGCTCCTGGCGCAGACCGTCAGCCCCGGCGGCTCCAACGACC
>DATBLG010000173.1:0-37449 GCA_036555485.1 Gemmatimonadales bacterium
CGCGACGTATGGCGCCAGCATGATTGTGCCGGGTGTGCGCGCCGGACCGAGTGCCAAACTGGGGAACGGCGCGGGCACACGCCACTCGAAATGCGCGAGCGCGAGGGCGCGGCCGCCCCAAGCCCGGAAATCGTCGCCGAGCAGCGTGCCGCGACCACCGAGCACGAATGCCCGGTGCGCGGGCAGGTCCGCGCTGGCCAGACCGCCCTGGACGCGTGCCAGCACGCGCGTCCCGCCGAGGGGAGCGAGCAGGTGCGCGACGCCCGCGAGCCGCAGGTATCGCGCGCCGCCGTCGACGCGGCCCGCCTCCAACGACACGTCGAAGAACCGGTCGCGGCGCACCGCGAATCCTTCGCTCGGGCGGCGGATCCCGAACGTGACCACATCCACTCCCCGACCGCCGAGCGCCGGATTGGGACGGAAGCGGCCGGTCGCGGGGGCGGCGCGCACGGCCAGACTCGCGACGTTTTCCCGCGCCGCCGCGAGCTGCCACTCGACACTCATCCCGAACGACTGGCGCCACGCAATCCGACCGCCCGAGATCCGCACGTAGTCGCCGTAGTCATCGCCGAATTCCTGCGCACCGATCGAATTGAACAAGGGTGAGATCACTGGACCGTCGCCCACGTCTCGCACCACGCGGTACACGCTCGCGCTGAGGATGCCCGTGCCCCTCACCAGTTGTGCGGAGAGCGACCCGTCTACCCGGCGATCCGCGAAGCCGTAGCTCAGCCGGGCCCGTCCCTCGATCGCGTCGGCGCGAACCACGACGCCCAGGCCCGGGACGAGACCTTGGACCCGATTGGCGTGCAGCAAATCGCTCATGCCGCGCACGCCGAGCCCGCCACGCCGCACCCCTGACAGGGCGCGCCGTCCCGCGATGCGAGCCACCTCAGCGCGTACCGCCGCGAGATCGTTCTGGCGCACCGGCTCGGCCACGTCCTGGATCGCCGTCTCGATCGAGGTGCGCCACGGGTAGGCGTCCCGCAGCGCTTTCGGCACGACGCTGATCTCCGGCCCGGCGAACCACGCGGCGGTGAGCCCCGTGTTGAACTCGTATCGATCCACGTCCCAGCGCCCACGGATGATGCCCCGCGCCGGGAGATCGAGCAGCCCGGCACGCCGGCGAATCTCGACCTCCTGATGCCGCGGCAGCCACCAGCGCCCCTCATAGAGCGCGTTGTCGAGGACGATACTCACGTCCTCGATTGCCGGATCCCGGTACGCCGTGGGGGTAAAATTGAACGCCAGGCGCACCAGGTCGGCCGTCTTCAGATCGAGGTACGCCGTCCCGGCAATGCGCGGTGCGTGCAAGTCCTTGGGGCGCAGCTGCAGCGCGACGACGCGCACTTCGTGTCCCGGCAGCGCCATCGTGATGGTGTCGCCGGTCGCGTAGTCATACAGCAGCGGGCCGCCGGGACTCAGCGGGTGCGGGACATCGAGCACCTCGTCGCCGTCACCGAGGCGGATGGTGCGACCGAACGCGTTCTGTACGATGCCGAGGTGATCCTGATGGTACACGATATCGGTGGGGAGCTCGGCGCGATCGCGCCAGCCGACGATGCGCTGCTTGCTCGCGCCCGGTGCCTTCCAGTACACTTCCAACTCGAGCTGGTCCGCCTTGATGAGGCGCGGCGGCTCGGCGAGCCCCTCCCCGAACGCGCCGAGGAAAAACACAAAGCCATGCGCCTGGGCCCGATAGTCGTGCAACGATGTGTCGGCGGCCGCGCCAGCCCGCCGCAGGATCGCGCGGTCGGCGAGCGCGCGGGCATTCGGAGTGTTCCACCGTTGGCCCACGAGCGTTGCGGGGAGCGCGAGCCCGAGCAAGGCCAATCCGCAGCGACGCACGCCCGCGAAGCTACCCGCTGGCTCCTCGCGGCGGCAAGCGCGGCGACGCTCGCGGCCTGCGGCGGCGACGGCAGCGGCCCGACGATCGGGACGCCGCGCGCCGATCTGCTCGCTCTCGCCCGAGTCGATTCCGCCGAGCCATCGCCCGCCACGTTCGTTTTCAAGAACAACCAGTTGCGCACGTTTCTGGTCACGCATAGCGACAGCACCACCACCCTGTTCGCGAGACTCAACTTCTTCCCCCGTAGCGTGGTCTCCCGCAACGACACGCTGCTGTGCGATAGCTGCACCGTCACCGTGACGGTCGCCGTGACCCCGGGCGGGTATGAGCTCACCATCGGGCCCGCAGGCTTGGTGTTCAACCAAACGGGCGAACCGGTCATGACGGTGACGTACGACCGTTACGGCGACCCGTCCGTATACACCTCGAGCCCCCGGTACGCCTCGGCGACGGAGTTCATCCAGGCGCTGGGCCTGTGGCACGAGCGCGCCCTCGACCGCTGGGTACTTGGCCGCAACAGCACGCATCTCGGGCCGGATTCCGTCACCAGCGCGCTCGAAGGTCCCGGACGCTTCCTCCTCGCCGCCCCGAAGTGAGCGACCCGCGGGCCGACTTCCTCTCGCGCGCGGAGCGCGGGGGCGTCGTGCCGCTGGCCCGCGAGATCGTGCTCGATGCCGACTCGGCGCTCGCCGCCTACGCCAAGATCGCCCGACCGCCCTACGGCTTCCTGCTCGAGTCCGCCGTCGGCGGCGAGCGCTGGGCGCGCTACACGTTCCTCGGCACCGAGCCGCGGGAGGTGTGGCGCTACCGCGGCCGCGCGATCGAATGCTGGACGCCAACCGAGGGCTGGCGCTCGAAGGGCGAATCCGCCGACCCGATCGGCCACCTCGCCCACCGGCTGCGCGCCCTCACCCCTGTCGCGACTCCGGGGCTCCCCCCCTTCAGCGGAGGCGCCGTCGGGTTCCTGGGCTACGACCTGGTGCGCACGATCGAGCGCCTCCCTGAGCCGCCGGCCGACACACTCGGCCTCCCCGACGCCGTTGTGATGATCGCCGACAGCCTCGTGGTGCTCGACAATCTCTACGGACGCGCGATCGCGGTGGCGAACGTCGAGGTCGCGTCGGATGCCCCGGTGCGTGAACGCGTGCGGCTGTACGAGACGGCTGAGGCGCGGCTGGACGAGCTGATGGATCGCCTGACGGCCCCGCACACGTTGACGCCACTGGTGCTGCGCGAGCACGCGCCGCCCGTGACGACCACCTCGCGGTACCCTCGCGTCGACTTTGAACGCGACGTCCACCGCGTCCTGGAGCACGTGGCGGCCGGGGACGTCTTCCAAACCGTGCTGTCACGCCGCCAGGAGGTCGCCGTGTCGGTGGACCCGCTGAGACTGTATCGCTTTCTTCGCGCTCTCAACCCGGCCCCGTACTTGTTCTACCTGGCGCTCGACGACGTCGCGCTGGTCGGCAGCTCGCCGGAAGTGCTGGTGCGCGTGGCGGGCGGGGAGGCGACGGTGCGGCCCATTGCCGGTACACGACCGCGGGGCGCGACGCCGCAGGAGGATGATGCGTTGACCCAGTCGTTACGAGCGGACACGAAGGAGGTCGCGGAGCACCGCATGCTCGTGGATCTGGGCCGGAACGATCTCGGTCGTGTTGCCAGCTACGGCAGTGTGCGCCTCACCGAGCTGATGGCCGTCGAGCGCTATTCGCACGTCCAGCACCTGGTGAGCGAGGTGCGCGGCACGCTGCGCGAAGGGTATGACGCACTCGACGCCTTCAAGGCGTGCTTCCCGGCCGGCACCGTCACCGGAGCGCCCAAGGTCCGGGCGATGGAGCTCATCAACGGTCTCGAGCCGGAGCGGCGCGGACCGTACGCCGGCGCCGTGGGCTACATCGGCTGGGGCGCGAAGAATCTCGACACGGCGATTGCGATCCGGTGCGCGGTGGTGTGTCGGGATCGCGTCGTGATCCAGGCTGGCGCAGGCCTCGTGGCCGATTCCGATGCAACCCGCGAATTCCAGGAGACGGAAGCGAAGGCGCAGGTTGTCCTGCGGGCGCTGGCGCTGGCACTCGCCTGACCGCCCACGATTCCGCCCCTCCCGTTTCGGGTATATTTTCCCTCCGTGTTCAAGCTGCAAAGCACCTCCGGCGAACAGGCGATCGATCTCCCGCCGGGTCGCACCCTGGTCGTGGGCCGCGCCGTCACGAGCGATGTCCCGATCTACGATCCGACCATTTCGCGCCGTCACGCCGAGATCGTCTTGATCCCCTCTGGCGTGCGGGTGAAGGACCTCGGCTCCTCGAACGGCACGTTCCTGAACGGCGCCCGCATCACGCAGGCCGACGCGGTGGCGAACGACGTCGTCACGTTCGGCAAAGTGGCGTTCCGGGTGGCAGGAATCACCCCGCCGGCCCGTCCATCGCTGCCCACACCGGATTCCAGCCAGACCTCCGGCTCGCGCGGGATCCCCCAAGGCACGATCGTGCGCCAACTCCCGGTCAGCCCCTCATCGGGGGGCGTGCCCGCGATCGTGCACGATGCCACAGCCGCCTCGGGCGCAGGGCACCTCAAGGTCGCCGCCCAGAGCGAGACGGAACGACGGGAGAAGAAGCTGTCGCTGCTCTTCGAAATCTCCAAGGAGCTGTCGCGGCAACAAGAGCTCGACCAGCTGCTGCATAAGGTGGTCGACGTCACCTTCCAGATCTTCAACGTCGACCGCGTCTCGATCCTGCTGCTCGACCCGCGGACGGCCGAGCTGGTGCCGCGCATCTCACGCAGCCGCACCGGCGATACCAGCGCCGCCCGCCACGTGCCCCAATCCATCGCCCGCAAGGCCGTGGATGACCGGGTCGCGATCCTGTCCGACAATGCCGCGGCCGATGATCGCTTCAAGGGCAAGTCGATCCTGATCCAGAGCGTACGCAGCGCGATGTGTACGCCGCTCCTGGGTGCGGACCAGAAGGTGCTCGGCATCCTCTACGTGGACAACCAGACGGCCATCCAGTCGTTCACCGACGAGGATCTGGAATTCCTGATGACCTTCGGCGGCCTGACCGCCGTCGCGATTGAGAACTCTCAGCTCTCGGAGCGGATCCGCCGCGAGGCGATGGTGCTGTCGAATTTCCAACGGTACTTCGCGCCCAACGTGGCGGCCCAGATCGCCCAACAAGAAGGGGCGGTCACATTGGGCGGCGACAAGCGCCCGGTGGTGATCTTCTTCTCCGACATCCGCGGCTTCACGCCGATGTCCGAGAACATGAACCCGGACGAAGTGGCGCAGCTCCTGACGGAATACTTCACCGAGATGGTGGAGATCGTCTTCGAGCACTCCGGCTCACTCGACAAGTTCATGGGCGACGCCATCATGGCCCTGTGGGGAGCGCCCATCGCCCACGAGGACGACGCCGATCGCGCCATGCAGTGCGCGCTCGACCAGCTCACCGCGCTCGAGAAGTTGAATGCCAAATGGAAGGAAAAGGATCGGCAGGAGATCAAGATCGGGGTCGGCATCAATTTCGGCGAGGTGTTCGCGGGCAACTTCGGCTCCGACCGCCGCCTCGAGTACACCGTGATCGGTGACGCCGTGAACACGGCGAGCCGGCTGTGCTCGGTGGCCGGGCCCAACGAGATCCTCATCTCGGAGCCGTTCTACAAGGCCCTCAAAAAGCCGCCGAAGGTCGAAGCGCTCGAACCGATGCAGGTAAAGGGGAAAGCGAAGAAGGTTCCGGTCTACCGCGTGAAGCGGTAGGGTCGCCCGAAGCGCTCCAGCAGGTCGAGGGCCAGCCGCAGCGGCAGCCCCATAACCCCAAACACGTCCCCCTCCACTCGCTCGATCAGCGTCGCGCCGAGTCCCTGGACGGCGTACGCCCCGGCCTTGTCGAGCGGCTCCCCCGTCGCCACGTAGGCTTCGAGCGTGGCGCGGTCCGCGGGACGGAACGTCACATGCGATATGTCGAGCGCGTGCTCGATGCGCTCGTCACGTGCGACCGCAACCGCCGTCATCACCTCATGAGTCCGTCCCTGGAGCCGCGATAGCATCGCCACGGCGTCGGCGGCATCGGCCGGCTTGCTGAACAACTCCCCCGCGAGCACCACCGTCGTATCGGCCGCCAGCACGACCTCCCCCGGTGTATGGGCGATGACCGCGCGCGCCTTGGCGTGCGCCAACCGCACCACGTAGCGCTCCGGCGCCTCCGAGTCCCGGCGCGACTCGTCCACATCGGGCTCGACCACGCGATGCGGGATGCGCAACATCTCGAGGAGCTGATGGCGGCGCGGAGACCCGCTCGCGAGCACGATGGGGGTCGGCGCGGTCATTTCTCGAGCAGCAGCGTCACCGGGCCGTCGTTCACCAGCTCGACCTCCATCATCGCGCCAAACTCTCCTGTCGCGACGGGCACGCCAAACGCCGTTCCTCGTTCCTTGAGCAATGCCACGAATCGTTCGTACAGCGGGATCGCAATCGCCGGCGCCGCGGCGGCGATGAAGCTCGGGCGCCGTCCCTTGTGCGCGTCGCCGTACAGCGTGAATTGCGAGACGACCAGGATCCCGCCGCCCACCTCCTCCAGGCCCCGGTTCATCTTGCCTTCGGCGTCGCCGAACACGCGCAGCGACAACACCTTATCGGCCATCCAGGCGAGCGTTTCTTCCGTATCGGTCGGGGCGAAACCCGCGAGAACCACGAACCCGCGCCCGATCGTGCCGGGGACGCGGCCGGCCACCCGCACCTCGGCACGGGAGACCCGCTGCAGAACGACCCTCACTCGACCGTGACCGACTTGGCGAGGTTTCTCGGTTGGTCCACGTCGCAGCCGCGACGCAGGGCGATGTAATACGCGAGCAGTTGCAGCGGTAACACGCTCAAGACGGGGGTGAGCAGGTCGAGCGTCTCGGGGATCTCGATTCGGTGGTCGGCCAGCCGAGCCAGCCCGGTGTCCCCTTCGGTGAGGATGGCGATCACGCGGCCGCCGCGCGCTTTCACCTCTTCGACGTTCGACAGGACCTTCTGATACACGGCGTCGCGCGGCGCGATGAACACGACCGGCATCAGATCGTCGATCAGCGCGATGGCGCCGTGTTTCATCTCGGCCGCCGGGTATCCCTCGGCGTGGATGTAGGAAATCTCCTTGAGCTTGAGCGCTCCCTCGAGTGCTACCGGAAAATTGTACCCGCGACCCAGGTAGAGCACGTTGCTCGCTCGCACCAGGCGTTCGGCGAGCTGCTCCACGGCCGGTGCCTTGGCGAGCACCAGCTCCACCTGCTCGGGAAGCCGGCCGAGGGCTCGGACCACTTCGCGCCCTTGCAGGATCGACAGCGCCCGCAGCCGGCCCATCTTGAGGGTCAGAAGGGCCAGCGCCGCAATCTGGCTCGTGAACGCCTTGGTGGACGCGACGCCGATCTCCGGACCCGCGTGCAGGTAAATACCGCCGTCCACCTCGCGCGCGATGGAGCTCCCCACGACGTTCACCAGCCCGAGGGTACGGGCCCCGCGCCGCTTGGCCTCCCGCAACGCCGCGAGCGTATCGGCCGTCTCGCCCGATTGGGAAACCCCGATCACCAGGGTGCGCTCGTCCACGATGGGATTGCGGTAGCGAAACTCGGAAGCGTATTCGACCTCGGTGGGGAGCCGGGCCAGCTCTTCCATCATGTATTCGCCGATCAATCCGGCATGCCACGACGTGCCACAGCCGGTGATGACGATCCGCGTGATCTTGAGCAGCTCTTCATCGGAGATGTTGAGGCCGCCCAGGCGAACGTCTCCCTCTTCCTCGAGCAGCCGGCCGCGGAGTGTGTTGCGCAGACTGTCGGGCTGCTCCAGAATCTCCTTCAACATGAAATGCGTGTGGCCATCGCGTTCGATCGTCGAGACGTCCCAATCCACCCGGGTGACCGCCTTCACTCTTTCGACGGCCGCGTGATCCAGGATGCGGTAGTCGTTCGGCCGGACCACGGCGATCTCCCCGTCGTCGAGGTACACGACCGAGCGGGTATGCGCCAACACCGCCGACGCGTCCGAGGCGACGAAATGCTCCCCCGCCCCGATCGCCACGAGCAGCGGCGAGCCAAGTCTCGCCGCCACGATCGTGTCCGGCTCGCGGGTCGAGACCACGGCGATCCCGTAGGTGCCCTCCACCTGCTGGAGTGCCCCCCCCACCGCGTCAGCGAGCGGCGCCCCCTTCGCGTGCAGCTCCTCGATCAGATGCACGAGCACTTCGGTGTCGGTCTCGGACCGGAACCGGTGACCGCGCTGCGCCAGCACGATGCGAAGCGGGCCGGCGTTCTCGATGATGCCATTGTGCACCAGCGCCAGCATGCCGCCACAATCGGTGTGGGGGTGCGCGTTCACTTCGGTAGGCGCGCCATGCGTGGCCCAGCGCGTGTGCGCGAGTGCCGTGTGGCCAGCCGGCATACGGGCCCCAATGACCTTTTCCAGGGTGGCGATCTTCCCCGGCGCCTTGAATACCTCGAGCTGCCCGTGGTCGGTGACCGCGAGCCCCGCCGAATCGTAGCCGCGATACTCGAGCCGTTTCAGCCCCTCGAGCACCAGCGGCGCCGCCGGCCGAATCCCCGTGTAGCCTACGATGCCGCACACAGAGTCCGTCCCACCTCCACGAGTTGTCGCGCCTCGGCCTCGGTTGGCGCCTCGGCAATGAGCCGGATGATCGGCTCGGTGTTCGACGACCGCACGTGCAGCCAGCGATCCCGCCAGCCGAGGCGCAAACCGTCCCGCTCGTCCACCGCGGCGTCCGCAAAGCGCGTCCTCAGTGCGGCATACACCGGCCCGAGCCCTCCGGCGCGCCCCCGCGGGACCTTGTCCTTCACGATCGCGTAGCGCGGCGACGCGGCGACCAGCTCACTCACACGCCGTCCCTCCCGCGCCAGCAATGCGAGGACCAGGGCCGCGCCGACCGGGGCGTCCCGCCCCACGTGCAACGCCGCGTACATCACCCCGCCGTTGCCCTCACCCCCGATTGGTGCCCGCCGTTCGATCATCGCGTGGGCCACGTGCGCCTCCCCTACCGGCGCCCGCACGAGCTCCGCCCCGCAGTCCCGCGCGGCATCTTCCACGACCAGACTCGTCGACAGGTTGCAGACCACGAGCGGGAGGAGCGCCGGCGCTCGCGTCTTGCCGCCCTTACGGCTCGCCGGCGCTGTGCCCAACACGGCTCGGACCGCGAACGCCAGCGTGTAGTCCTCCCCAATCGGCGCTCCCTGCTCGTCGACGATCGCCAGCCGGTCCACGTCGGGATCGACAGCGAATCCGACGTCGGCCTGCACGCGCTGCACCAGCGCCCCAAGGGCGCCGAGGTTTTCCGGGATTGGCTCCGGCGACCGGGGGAAGCGGCCGTCCGTCTCGAGGTTGATGCCGGTCACCTCGCAGCCCAGGCGTTCGAACAACTCCGGCATGATCGCCCCACCAGCGCCCCGGCACGTATCGAGCGCGACGCGAAAGCGGCGTTTGCGGACCCGGGCGGCTTCTACTCCCGGGAGTCGCAACACCGCTGTCAGGTGTCGGCGCAACGCTTCGAGGTCGGCGGTGACGGTGCCGAGTGCTCCATGATCGGCGCGCGGGATAGGTCCCTCGGCGGCGAGAGCCCGCACCTGCGCCCCGGCCGTCTCGTCGATGAACACTCCATCGGGTCCGACGAATTTCAGGGCATTCCACTCGATCGGATTGTGGCTCGCGGTGAGAATGATCCCACCCGCCGCCTTATGGTATTCCACGGCGAGCTGCGCCGACGGCGTGGTGGTGAGCCCGATATCGATCACATCGCAGCCGACCGACTCCAGGCCGGCGGACGCCGCCTGCGCGAACATAGGGCCTGACGTCCTGGCGTCGCGCCCCAGCACGACGCGGGGACGCCGCACGCCGCCCGTCCGGGCCCACGTGCCGAACGCGGCGGCGTAGCGAGCCACGATCTCCGGCGTCAAGTCTTTGCCGACGATCCCGCGGATGCCGGAAACGCCGACCATCAAGGTGTCGGGCATGACGCCTCCGTTACGGGAAGCAAAGCCCCGTCAACCGGCAGACGGGGGAGGCGGCCCAGCGGGGAGATCGGGCGTGAGGATCGGCAGGCGGGCCGGGTCGGGATACGCAGCGAGGAATCCGTCCACCGCCACCGGGTCCCATTGAACGCCGCGCTGCGTGCGCAGCTCCAGAAGCGCCCGCTCGACGGAGAGCGAATGGCGGTACGGACGCTCGCTGGTCATGGCGTCGAACGCATCCGCCACCGAAACGATGCGGGCGGCCATGGGAATGCTGTCGCCGGCCAGGCCGTCGGGGAGTCCCTTTCCGTCGAGCCGCTCGTGATGCGATCGCACGACGGCGATCACCATCGGCGCATCACGCAGCAACGGCCCGAGAATGCGTGCCCCGATCACCGTGTGCTCCATGATGTGGCGGTACTCGGCATCGGTCAGCTTGCCCGCCTTGTGCAGCACTTCCTCGCTGACCCCGATCTTTCCGATGTCGTGCAAGTGACCACCCAGGGAGATATCGTCGATCGCGTTGTCGTCGAGTCCCACGCTCCGCGCGATCGACACGGCATACTCCGACACACGCAATGAGTGCCCCCGCAGGTAGGCATCCTTCGCCTCGAGTGCCTGGGCGAGCGCCTGAACACCGCCCAGAAACAGTTCTTCGATGCGGTGCGCCTGCACCTGCACCCGCTCCTCGAGCGAGCGCTGATAGCTCTTCAGCTCGAGCCGCAGCTGACGTCGTTCCAACGCCTGCTTGACCCGTGCGCGCACCTCTTCGAGGTTGAACGGCTTGCTGACGTAGTCGAGCGCGCCGAGCTGGAGACACTTGACGGCGATGTCGACGTCGGCCACCGCGCTGACCATCAACACGGCCGTATCGGGCCAGCGCTTGACGACATGGCCCAGCAGCGTGACCCCGTCCATTTCCGGCATCCGCAAATCGGAAATCACGAGTGGCGCGGGCTCTGTCTCCATCGCCGTCAGCCCTTCCGCCCCTGTTCCGGCCTCGCGGCAGCGGAATCCGTCGTGCTCGAGCAGCTGGACGAGCACGCGTCGGAGCCGAGGCTCGTCGTCCACTACGAGGCAGGAAAGCCCGTCACGGCTCGTCATGGCCGCTAACGTAAAGCTCGCTTGCTCGGCGCGAAAGGCATCGGTACGTTCCGGCTATGAGTCAAGCCTTTGACGCGGACTTGCGGCGCCGTTTCAGCACCCGTGCCGTCCACGCGGGCATCGCCCCGGATCCCCTAGCCGGTGCCGTCATGCCGCCGATCTATCAGACATCCACCTACGTCCAGGACGGCCTGGGGCGACACAAGGGGTACGAATACGCCCGCACCCGCAATCCCACGCGGGAAGCGCTGGAACGCAACGTCGCCGCGCTCGAGGGTGGCCGTCACGGGTTCGCGTTCGGCTCGGGGCTCGCCGCGGTGGATGCGGTCTTGAAACTGCTCTCGGCCGGGGACCATGTCGTGTGCGGCGAAAACGTCTATGGCGGAACCCACCGGCAGATGACCCACATCTGGGCGCGGCTCGGTTTGTCGTTCACCTTCGTGGATGGTGGTAACAGCGATTCGGTCGCGGGCGCGGTGACTCCACGCACCAAGATCGTGTATGCCGAAACGCCGACCAACCCGATGTTGCGACTGTGCGACCTCGCGGCCCTCGGCGCGATCGCCAAAGGCGCCGGTGCGCTGTTCGTCGTCGACAACACGTTCGCCACCCCCTGCTTCCAGCGACCGCTCGAATTTGGCGCCGATCTCGTGCTGCACTCCACCACCAAGTACTTGAACGGCCACAGCGACATGGTCGGCGGGATGCTCGTCACGGCGCGCGACGACCTGGCCGAGCAGATCGCCTTCATCCAGAACGGCTCCGGCGCGGTGCCAGGGCCATTCGACTGCTGGCTGGCGTTACGCGGCATCAGAACTTTGCCATTGCGCATGCGGGCCCACGACGCCAACGGCCGGCGCATCGCCGAGTGGCTCGAGCGCCGCCCCGGGGTGCAGCGCGTCTACTATCCCGGGTTGCCATCGCACCCGCAGCACGAGCTCGCGTGTCGCCAAATGAGCGGCTTCGGCGGCATGCTCAGCCTGGACCTGGGTGACGTGGCCCGCGCGCGCCGGGTCGTCGAGCGCACCCGGGTATTCTCGCTCGCCGAATCGCTGGGCGGTGTGGAAAGCCTCATCGGACATCCGGCGTCGATGACACATGCCAGTGTCCCGCTCGAGCTGCGGCAAAAGATGGGGCTGAGCGACAGCCTGGTGCGGCTCTCAGTGGGAATCGAGGATATCGAGGACCTGATCGAGGATCTGGACCAGGCAATGGCCGCGTGAGACGATGCCGGACCCGGTCGCACGAAACCCGTGGCCGGGGCGGGCGCGTACGGAGAGTTCACCACTTCGGAGTGTTCGATGACTGACGCAACCAACGGCGGGCTGCCGGCGCCACGCCCACGCAAGGTCCTTACCCAGATCGCTCCCGTTGCCTGGGAGCATCCGGCTGACCGCGCCGCGCTGCAGGCGCTGCGCTCGGTGCCCGGGTTCGACGAAGTACTGAAGAAGGTCTACGGCTTCCTCGGTGAGCGTGGCGTGCGGTTGTTGTTCCAGGCCGACGCCGTGCGGGTCGGCCCGACGCAGTTCCCGAGGCTCCATCAGCTCTACACCGATGTCCTCACCACACTGGACTGGCCGGTGCGGCCGGAGCTGTTCGTCGCCCAGACGCCATTCGCCAATGCGGGCGCGTTCGGGATGGACAAGCCGTTCATCGTGATCAATTCCGGCGCCTTGACGCTGCTCGACGACGACGAGATGCGGTCCCTGTTGGGCCACGAGCTGGGCCACGTCATGAGTGGACACGCCTTGTACCACACGCTGCTCATCCTGCTGCTGAACGTCAGCCTGTCGGCGCTACCGTTCCTCGCGGGCATGGCGATCCTCCCCATTCAACTCGCGCTGCTCGAGTGGTTCAGGAAGAGCGAGCTGTCGTCCGATCGTGCGGGGGTGCTCGCCACTCAGGATCCGGTGGCTTCGCTCCGCATGAACTTGAAGTTCGCGGGCGGTGGGGACATGAAGCAAATGGACCTGAACGCGTTTCTGGTGCAGGCGAAGGAGTACGAGGAGATGGGCGGCGCGATCGATCGGGTGTTCAAGATCCTCGGTGTGCTGTTGCGCACCCATCCCTTCAACACGGTGCGCGCCGCCGAGTTGCAGCGCTGGGTCGAGCAAGGCGACTACGACCGGATCGTGCGCGGCGAGTACGCACGCCGGGGACCGGATGAAGACAAGCGCCCTTTGGACAAGGACATGGATGATGCGCGCGAGCACTACATGAAGGAAGCCAAGGCCGTTGTCGAGGATGTCGTGGACACGGCCAAGCGCGCCGCACAGGCGTTCTCCGACGCCATGAAGAAGAAGTGAGGGTGCTGGTCGTCGGGGGGGGCGGTCGCGAGCACGCCCTCGGTTGGGCTTTGCAGCGCGACGACCCCACGACGACCCTGTTCACGGCGCCGGGCAACCCCGGCACCGCCACCCTTGGCACCAACCTGCCGATCGCGCCCAGCGATCTGGAGGGCATCGCGGCCGCCGCCCGCGAGCACAGGATCGATCTCGTCATCATCGGACCTGAAGCGCCGCTCGCCGCGGGACTGGCCGACCGTCTGCGGGCCGGCGGCGTCCCCGTGTTCGGCCCCAGCCGCGAGGCCGCGGCGCTCGAGTCGTCCAAAGCGCTGGCGAAGGAGATCATGCGGGACGCCGGCGTCCCCACCGCCGCGAGCCGGCATTTCGAAGCGCTGCAACCAGCACTCCAGTACATAGGCCGCCACCCCGAACCGCTGGTCGTCAAAGCCTCCGGCCTCGCTGCCGGAAAAGGCGCGGTCGTATGTCAGACGCGCGCCGAGGCCACCGCGACCGCGCGCGCGATGCTCGTCGACCACCAGCTCGGCGACGCGGGCAAGACGATCGTGGTGGAGGAGTTCCTCGACGGAGAAGAGCTTTCGGTTCTGGCTCTCACGGACGGGGAACAGATCCTGATCCTGCCGGCGGCCCAGGACCACAAGCGGCTGGGCGAGGGCGACACCGGCCCCAACACCGGGGGGATGGGCGCGTACGCACCGGTGCGCATCGGCACGCCGCAGCTGCTGGACCGCGTCCGTCGGGAGGTGCTGCAACCCATCCTCGGGCAGATGGACCGGCTGGGACGCCGCTATACGGGGGTGCTGTACGCCGGCCTGATGATCGCGCCCACTGGAACGCCGTACGTGCTCGAGTTCAATTGTCGATTCGGCGATCCGGAAACCCAGGTATTGATGCCGCTGTTGCCGCGCGGCACCACCGCGCACCTTGCCGCCATCGCCACGGGTACGTGGAGACCTGAACGCGACGTCCTTTCCGTGAGCGACGCCGCCGTCACGACGGTGTTGGCCGCGCGCGGCTATCCGGACCATCCCGAATCCGGTGCCGCGATCCGGATCCCCGAGGACACCGGCGCAGACGTGCTGGTCTTCCACGCCGGAACCACGCGTGACGCCGCAGGCACCCTGCGCGTGGCGGGTGGCCGCGTCCTGAACGTCACCGCCCTCGCCCCGACCGTCGCCCAGGCGGCGCAGCGCAGCCAGGCGGCCTGCGAGCAAGTCGCGTTTGAGGGGAAGGTGTACCGCCGCGACATCGCCTGGCGCGAGATCCAGCGTGCCGGAGTTGCCTGAGGTCGAAACGATCGTGCGCGAGATCGCGCCCGGCCTCGTAGGCCGGCGCGTTCGCGCCGCGCGCCTCGCCAAGTCGGATGTGCTGCGCCGCGTGTCGCGAGCCCGGTTGGTCGCGACCCTCACGGGCAACACCGTCGTGGATGTGCGCCGCCGCGCCAAGCACGCGGTGTTCCTCCTCAAGAGTGGTCACCGAATGGTGATCCAACCGCGGATGACCGGCTCGCTCATCGTGTACGATCGTCCACTCTCTGTGGAAGAGATGGAGTATGCGGTGCTCGTCTGCGACCTCGACGACGGCGGGCAGTTCGTGTACCGAGACGTGCGCCGGCTCGGTACCGTCTGGTTGCTGGACGAGCGCGGCTGGGCTGCCTACACGGCGCGCCTCGGCCCCGAGCCGCTCGAGCCGGATTTCACGCCGGCCGTCCTCGCCGCGGCGCTCGCTCACACCCGGGCCGCCGTGAAGAAGGCCATCATGGACCAGCGCCGCCTGGCCGGCGTCGGCAACATCTACGCCAACGAGGCGCTCTTCGAAGCGGGGATCGACCCCTCCCGTCCAGCCGACAGCCTGGCGCCGGAGGAGAGCGCCGCCTTACACGGCGCGATCGTCGACCTGTTGCACCGCGCCCTTCGCGCCTCGGGGACCACGGTGCGGGACTATCGGACTGGCACCGGCGAGTCCGGCAGCTTCCAGTTCGAGCTGAAGGTCTATGACCGCGGAGGAGAGCGCTGCGTGCGCTGCGGACGGCGGCTCGTCACGACGCATGCGATCGATCTGCGTCAGACGACCTTGTGCGCGTTTTGCCAGCGTTAGGCGGAAAGGGCCACGAGCCGTGCCCGCGGGGGAATCCCAGGCTCGAGCTCCATGATCCCAACCGATGGGAGGAGATCGAACCGCCGCGGGCCGGCGCCGCCTGGATTCATCACCGTCACGGTTCGATCCACCAGCTCGAGCAGCGGGCGATGGGTGTGGCCGTAGACGATGATCTCGGCTTCGGGGAAGGCATCATGCAGGCTCGCCGGCGTGGGAGAGCCGAATTGATCGCCGTGGGTCACCACGATGTCGAACCCGTCGAGTCGCAACGAGGCGACTTGGGGGAGAATCGCGCGTAGCTCGGGACCGTCGGTGTTGCCGTACACCGCGGTCACCGGTGCGAGCGCCTCGAGGTCGGCCAGGATGCTCGGTTCGCCGACGTCACCGCCGTG
This sequence comes from Gemmatimonadales bacterium, assembly GCA_036555485.1. Classification (GTDB taxonomy): domain Bacteria; phylum Gemmatimonadota; class Gemmatimonadetes; order Gemmatimonadales; family GWC2-71-9; genus DASTHG01. The sequence continues at coordinate 15,735 of DATBLG010000173.1, forward strand.
CAGGATGTGATCCACCGCCTCGAACAGGCTGAACACATCGGGTCGCAGCAGTCCATGCGTATCCGCAATCACGCCGATCCGCATCAGCCGCCCCAGCGTTGGACCAGTTCGATCTCGACCCCAAGGTGGTCGAGCACCCGTTGTACGATGAAATCCACGAGCTCGCTCACCCGCGCCGGCCGGTGGTAGAAGCCCGGGGCGGCCGGCAGCACGATGGCGCCGGCTTCCGTCGCGAGCATGAGGTTCCGGAGATGCACGAGCGACAGCGGCGTCTCGCGCGGTACGAGGATCAGCCGGCGGCGTTCTTTCAGCACGACGTCCGCGGCCCGCTCGATGAGGCTACGGCTCGTCCCGTGGGCAATCGCCGCCGCCGTGCCCATCGAGCACGGACAGATGACCATCCCGGCGGTGGGCGCGGAGCCCGACGCCGGTCGCGCACCCCGGTCCTTGTCGTCGAACAGGGTGACGCTCGCCCAATCGCCGCCCGTCGCCCGGCGCAGCGCCGGCTCGCCCTCGATGCCGCACTCTTCCTCGAGTAGTCGCCACCCGTGCGACGAGACCAGCAACCAAGTGGGCACCTGGTGCGTCGCCAGTACTTCGAGCAGCCGAACCCCGTAGGGCGCGCCCGATGCGCCAGTGATGGCGAGGATGATCGGAAGCCTGGTCATCGTCCGCGGCGATTCGGCGTGGGAGTCCGCTGCGGGTGCGCCGGTGGACGCGGAGGCGGCGAATGCGGAATGGGGAATGGGGAATGCGGAATTGAAGTGGGGGTGTCAGAGCGCTTGGCTGGCTTACGGCTCGAGCCGCCCCCCTTCATTCCGCATTCCGCATTCCGCATTCCGCATTTCATAGGATCCGATCCACCAACGCCCCCAGAAACACGACGATACTCACGACGCCGTTCATCGTGAAAAACGCCGCATCGAGGCGCGAGAGATCGCCGGGCTGGACCAGCCGGTGCTCGTAGGCGATGAATGCCGCGCCGACACCAACGCCCGCGTAGTAGGGCCAGCCGAGTCCCGCACCCCAGCCGAAGGCGATGAGCGCCACCAGGGCGAGTCCATGCAGCATCTTGGCGAGCAGGATGCCGTTGCGTTGCCCGAATCGCACCACCGCCGAATGCAGCCCCTCGGCCCGGTCGAAGTGCTCGTCTTGCAAAGCGTAGAAAATGTCGAAGCCGCCTACCCATAGCGTCACGGCCGCGGCCAGTGCCCACAGCAGCCATCCCGGTACGCTCCACTGGCCGGACACGGCCAGGTAACCGGCCGGTCCCGCGATGGCATCGCCAAAGCCGAGCCACAGGTGCGACCACCAGGTGAATCGCTTGGCGTAGCTGTAGAGGGTGACCACCAGCAGGGCGAGCGGCGACAGGACAAAGCACAGCGGGTTCAGCGCCCAGGCGGCCCACTCGAACAGCACCGCCGCCACCAGCACGCCGATCCAGGCCTGGGCCAGCGTCAACCGTCCCGCGGGGAGCTCGCGGGAGCGGGTGCGCGGATTACGGGCGTCGAGCTCGCGGTCGGTGATCCGGTTGAACCCCATCGCCACAAACCGCGCCGCGGTGAACGCAAGCGCCACGAGCCCGACCGTCCGCCACGTCACCACCACTTCGCGCGAGGCAACCACCACACCCAGTAGTGCGAAGGGGAGCGCGAACACCGTGTGCGGCAGTTTGACGAAGTTGATGTATCGGACGATCAGCGATTCCCCGGCGAAGGTCTGCCCCTCCCGCGGCGGCGCGATCTCAGAGCTCAATGCCGAGCTCCTTCCACATCGCGTCGACTTTCGTCTTCGTCGCCGCGTCCATCACGATGCGGTCGGGCCAGTCGCGGTTGAATCCCTCTTCCTTCCATTTCTTCGTCGCATCGATCCCCATTTTGGAGCCATAGCTGAACTCCCGGCTCGAGTGGTCGAGCACATCGATCGGGCCCATCGTGAACCGGACGTCGCGCTCGGGATCGATATGGTTGAGTGCCACCCACCAGGCTTCCTTCGGGTCGCGGACATTGACGTCGCGGTCCACGACCACGATCACCTTGGCGAGCGACATCAAGCCCTGTCCCCACAACCCGTTCATCACTTTGTAGGCCTGTCCCGGGTACTGCTTGTTGATGCTCACGAAGACGAGGTTGTGGAAGATCCCTTCGGCCGGCATGTGGTAGTCCACGACCTCTGGAAGCGTGAGCTGCAGCAGGGGGAGGAAAATTCGTTCCGTCGCATGCCCCAGGTAGTAGTCCTCCATCGGCGGCCGGCCGACGATGGTGTGCGGCCAGATCGCCTCCGATCGCATCGTGAGCGCCGTGATGTGCACCTTGGGATAGAGATCGGCGAGTGAATAGAACCCGGTGTGGTCGCCGAAGGGGCCCTCGAGCACCAGCGGGTCGGCCGGGTCGATGAATCCCTCGAGCACGATTTCCGCCTCGGCGGGGACTTCGAGATCCGAGGTCACGGCCTTCGCGAGCCGCACCGGCTCCCGGCGCAGGAAACCGGCGAACAGGTACTCGTCGATCGACGGCGGCAGCGGCGCCGAGGCCGCGTAGATGCTCGCCGGGTCGCCGCCCAGCGCGATCGCCACGGGCATGACCTCGCCGCGCTCAGCCATTCCCCGCCAGTGCGCCGCGCCCACCTTGTGGCGCTGCCAGTGCATCGCTACCTCGTGCCGCCCAGTCACCTGGATACGGTACATCCCGACGTTGCGGGTGCCGGTCGCTGGATCGCGCGTGATCACCCCGGGGAGCGTGATGTACGGCCCGCCGTCCTCGGGCCAGCAAATCGGCACCGGGAGCTGCGACAGATCGATGTCGTCGCCGCGGATCACAACTTCCTGGCAGGGCGGCCGGTCGACTCCGCTCCGAGGGGGGAATTTCGCCATTTCGGCGAGCCGAGGGAGCATCGCCAGTTTCGCGAGGAGCCCATCGGGTACCTTGAGGTGCAGCATGTCGGCGATCCGCTCGCCGATCTCGTCCAACTGCGCGACGCCCAACCCGAGCGCCATCCGCTGTTCGGAGCCGAAGAGATTCACCGCGACCGGGTAGCGCGACGGAGCACCAGACCCGAGCGTCGGCTTGGTGAACAGGAGGGCCGGGCCGCCGCCCGGCGATTTCATGCAGCGGTCGGCGATCTCCGTGATCTCGAGGGCGGTCGACACGGGCCGCACCACTCGACGCAGGTCACCCGCGGCGTCGATCGCGGAGATGAAATCGCGAAGGTTATCGAGCGCCATGATGCAAGGCGCAGATCCCGCCGGCCAGAACATCGTAGCGGACGTCGCGGAATCCCGCAGCCGTGAAGCGCGCGGCAAAGGCGTCAGGATCGGGAAACGCAAGCACCGACTCTGGCAAGTAGGTGTAGGCGTCCGTATGTTTCGAGACGACGCGGCCCACGACGGGCAACACGCGCCGGAAATAGAAGAGGTAGACCGCGCGCAACGGGGCCAGACGCGGCGTGGAGAACTCCAACGCGACGAACCGCGCCCCGGGCTTGAGCACGCGGGCTGCCTCACGGAGGCCGGCATCGAGATCGGCGAGATTGCGGAGGCCGAAGCCGACCATGGCGCCATCGAACGACGCATCGGGAAACGGGAGCGTCAGGGCGTCGGCCGCGACCGGGACAGCCCGGGCTGCCTTGGTCCGACCGCGGGCGAGCATCGGCACGACGAAATCGGCTCCGACGACCGATCCGTAGAACCCGGCCTGGCGCGCCAGCTCGGCCGCGAGATCCATCGTTCCGGCGCAGACGTCGAGATAAGTGCCGCCGGGCCGGGCCTCCCAGGCGAGGCGTGCCACGGCCCGGCGACGCCAGCGGCGGTCGATGTTGAGACTCAGGACGTGGTTGAGGAAATCGTAGCGCGGCGCGATCGCCGTGAACATGCCGCGCACATAGGATCGCTTGGCCTGGCCCCCGGCGGGCGAGACCACCTCGGATGCGGGAGGCGGCGCCATAGGCGCGAAAGATAGGCCGGGCAACCTCGCCGGCGCCAGCGACCAGCAAGTGGTGGAGTGGGCGAAAGACGGCAACGAGCCGGCGTTTCGTGAGCTGGTGCGTCGCTACGAGCGCCCCGTGTTCTCGCTGCTCTACCGCATGGTGCGCGATCGCTCGCTCGCCGAAGATCTCGCGCAGGAAACCTTCATCAAGGTCCTGAACGGGATTCGCTCGTATCGCCCGGAGTTCAAGTTCTCGTCATGGATCTTCAAGATCGCGAACAATGCCGCGATCGATCACTTGCGGCGTCGCGAGCTCGACACGTTGTCGCTCGACGGCTCACCGCACGCGCAGACGCCCGAAGAGATGCAAGCCACCGCACTGCAGCTCGGCGCTCGGCAGGAATCCGCGCTCGATGCCGTCGTGTCACGCGAGTTGGGCAGCCAGATCGAAATGGCGATCGCCCGACTCCGACCCGAGTACCGCTCCTGCATCCTGTTGCGCCATGTGGAGGGTCACAGCTACGAAGAAATCGCCCAAATGCTGGATCTTCCACTGGGAACCGTGAAAACCTATATCCACCGGGCCCGCAACGAGTTGCGGGGATACTTGGAGGCAACCCGGGAATGAAACCACGTCCAATCCCCGACCGTAGGGCGCACCAATGACTCCTCTAACGCTGCATCCGCATTTGACCCCTGACGAAGTCGAGCTCTGGGCGCAGGGCCTGCTCGGCGCGGCGCGCGCCATGCACCTGGCCGACTGTGCCGAGTGCCTCGTCACCGCCGAGCGCGAGCGGAAACTGCTGCGCGATCTCGCGCAGCTGCCCCGCTTCACACCGGAGTATGGCTTTGTCGATCGGGTCATGGCGCACGTGCGGGTCCCGACTCCGTCGGGCGATTTTAGCGCCTGATCACGCTTCCGCGGCGTCCAGGACTTCCCGCACCTTGCGCGCCAGCTGCACCGGCGTGTATGGCTTTGGAAGGAACGCGGACACGCGCCCCGAGCCTTGCGGCTGCAGCACCGCCGCGTCCGTGTAGCCAGACGTGAACAACACGCGGGTCATCGGGCGTTCGCGCGCCAGATGCTCCGCGAGTTGTCGCCCTCCCATTTCCGGCATCACGACGTCGGTCAAGAGCAGATGGATTGACTCCTGGTTCTCGCGGGCGAGGGCCAGGGCTTCCTGTCCGTTGCCCGCAACGAGCACCCGATAGCCGAAACGCTGCAACGCCCGGCGCGCGAGATTGCGCACCGCCGCCTCGTCTTCCGCCACCAGCACGGTCTCCGTTCCGCCCAGCGGATCTTCCTGCGCGGACCGAACGGTGGGCGCCGCCGTCGCCGCTTCCACACGCGGGAGGTAGACCTTGAATATGCTCCCGTGCGACGGTTCGCTCGTTACCGTGATGTAGCCGCCGCTTTGCTTGACGATCCCGTACACCGTGGCGAGGCCGAGCCCGCTCCCCTTCCCCACCGCTTTGGTAGTGAAGAACGGCTCGAACACCCGGCCGCGCGTTGCCGCATCCATCCCGACACCGGTGTCGGTCACCGCGAGCATGACGTACGGGCCCGGTTGCGAGCCGGGATGGGCGGTGACGTAGCTCCAGTCGAGCTCGACCCCCTCGGTCTTGATGGTCAGGGTGCCGCCGGCCGGCATCGCGTCGCGCGCATTCACCGCCAGATTCACGATCACCTGTTCGAGCTGACCGCGGTCGGCGCGCACGAACCCCGGGTGGAGATCGAGCTCCGTGACGAGCGCCAGGTCCTCACCGAGCAACCGCCGCAGCAGCGTCTTCATGCCGGCGACGACTTCGTTGATGTCGAGCACGGTCGGCTGCAGCACCTGCTTGCGACTGAACGCCAGCAGCTGCTGGGTGAGCAACGCTGCGCGTTGCGCCGCCTGCTGGATCTCGGCGATGTCATCGCGGTGCGAGTTTGGTAAGGTCGTATCCTTGAGCAGGAGGAGTGTGTACCCAAGGATCGCCGTCAGGACGTTGTTGAAGTCGTGCGCGATCCCGCCGGCGAGCTGACCCACTGCCTCCATTTTCTGTGCTTGCTGCAGTTGGCCCTCGAGTTCCTTGCGGTGGGTGATCTCGGTCGCGACCCCCAGCACCTGCGGCGTCCCGTCGGCCGAGCGGAGCGGCACTTTGATCACCTGGAACCAGCGCCGCGCGCCGGTCTGCGCATCCGTGTTGGGTTCCTCCAGGATAAACTTGGGATTCCCCGATGTCATCGCCTCGCGATCATCCTGCAGGTATCGCTCAACCTCTTCGGGATTGGGATTGAAATCCGCGTCGCGCTTGCCGATCAGGTCCTGCACGCGGGCCCCGTACATCTCGGCCAGCGCACGGTTGGCCAGGGTGAACCGGCCGTCCCAATCCTTCACGAATATGAGGTTGGGATTGAGATCGATCACCTGTCGCAGAAAGTCCTGCTGGCGCCGCCGATCCTCCTCACCCCGTTTGCGCTCGATCGCCATCGCCACTTGGGTGGATACGAACTGGAGGATGTTCTTCTCGTGATCGCTGTAGCGCACGCGGGCCGAATAGCTCTGCACGGCCAGCACCCCGATGGTCCGGTCCCCGACCTTGAGCGGGACACCGAGCCAGTCGAGCGACGGTGTGCCAACCAACTCGACGCGGCCGTCGCGTTCGACCTCGGCGCGCTCGGGCGTCACGAGCAGGGGCTGTCCGGTGCGTAACACGTACTCGGTGAGTCCCTTCCCGGGACGTTTTGGCGCCATCGCCGCGTCATGCTCGTCCACCCAGTAGGGGAAACTGATGATGTCGGCGGCCGGATCGTACAGGGCGATATAGAGGTTCTTCGCGGGCATCAACTCGCCAACGATGTCATGGATCGCCTGAAACAGCTCCTGCAGATTTTCGGTCGAGTTCGCGGCCTCCGAGATGAGGAACGTGGCGTTGCGGATCCGTTCGGCCCGCCGCTGGGCGGTAATGTCGCGATTGACCGACACGCGACCGATCGGCCGGCCGCGCTCGTCCTTGAGGTCGATGACCACCGCCTCCACGTGCCGCTCGGTACCGTCCTTGGCCACGACGGCCAGCTCGCCGGTCCACAAACCCCTCGTTTTGAGCCCGGCTCGGATCGCGCGAGTGAGAGCCGGACCTTCCCCCGGGCGGTTCAACAGTTCGGCGCTCTGGCCAATGACCTCGGAGCGGCTGTAGCCGAACAGCCGTTCCGCCGCGGGGTTCCAATCGAGGATGATGCCGTCGAAGTCGGTGACGATGATGCCGTCGTAGAGATGCTCGACGATCAGCGCCTGCCGTCGCAACGTCTCGGCGATCGTCTCGCCGTCGGGCGGCGTGACGCGTGGTTTGCGGGCGGTCACGAGGCCGGGCGCCGCAGGCGGTCGGTCTCGAGGCTGGCTACTTGGGCAGGCACGAATGGCATGATAGAGACTCGCCGGGGGAGAAGCCAGAGGCGGCGAGTCTACGCGCGGATTTCCGCCCCAACCATGACCGCCAGGAGCCGCACCGCGTTCCCGTCCCGCACCGCGACCTCCACCATGCCGCCGCTGCCCACATAGGCGACTGGTGTGCCTGGCGACACGTCCGCAAACGTACGGCGCAACGCGCCCACCTCCGTCCCACCGACGCGGATGCGGGCGCCCCGCTTGACCAGCTCGACCGGGATGTTGGAAATCAGGTTCCCGAATCGATCAGCGAAGATCACCTCACCCACCACCACCTTGCCGTCCACCCTGGGTGCGGGAGGCCGGAGGGCGACCGGGTCGACAACGGGGGAGCCGAGATCCTCAAAGCTGTCACCGCGCGCCAGCCGCGCCGCGGCCGGCGCGAACACGTCGCGTGCATGAAACGTCGGGGAGGCGTCGCGAAGGACCGGGAGTGCTACGTATCGCACGTCCTCGGGAAGCACCGTGAGCAACCCGTTGTCCGGCGCCACGAAGTAATGGCCCCCGGCCTGCGCGGCGAGCGCGCGCCGCGTCGTTCCGACACCGGGATCCACCACCACCAAATGCACCGTACCAGCCGGAAAGCGATTCCAGGTGCGCGACAAGAGGTACTGCCCCACTGGCACATTCCCCGGCGGGACCTCGTGCGACACATCCACCACGGTCACCCCGGGCGCGCGTGACAACAGCACGCCCTTCACCTCGGCCGTGTAGCTGTCGGCAAGGCCGAAGTCGGTGAGCAGCGTGATCAGCGCGGGCATCGGTCGACGGCACCCGTCATCGCTGAGACTCGGACATGGTCCGCAGGAATCGTTGGAACACCGGGTTCGTCGGATAGCGAATGGCGAGGCCATTCACCAAGGCGATGGCCTCGGCGCGGAGCGACTCGCGGCGCTTCTTGTCGCGCTCCGCTTCGCGTACCAACGCCGCCGCGAGCACCCAGGTCGCCTCGACCCGCGCCAGGTCCCCGCCGGTCGCGACCCGTTGCATCATCGCGATCCCCTGCTCGGCGTTGCCGCCGCCCAACCCGATTAACTTGGCGACGATCTTGGCGAACGTGCTCGCTCGCGCGAGTCCATAACTGTAGAGTCCAAGGCCCAGCCAGCAATCGGTGCAGGAGGAGTCCGCCGCGAGGACGCGTCGATAGGCGTCCCGCATCGCCTTGGCGTCCTTGGCGGCGCCCCAGGCGTGCCCATGCAGCTCCCGCTCGCGCGCGCGGTAGCCGAGGGCGGAAGCCAGCCAGAAATCGCGGAGCGCGCCGGGGCTCTGGGCGCGCGCCTGGGCGATGGCGGCGTCTAACAGCGAGTCGATGCGATCGGCCTCGAACGCGTCCGAGTCTCGGGCCGCCGCCCACCAGATGTACGCGCCGGCGTGGAAGATCACCGGCGCCGGGTCGGTCGTGTCGCGCGCGGACAGCTCCGCAAAATGGCGGATGGCGACGGCGAAATCACCGGCATACAGAGTGTCCAGACCGGCGCGCAGCTCGGGGCGCTCGATCCGAAGCCGCGGCGCGGTGTCGGCGCTCTGCACGAGGAGCACGGCTGCGGCCAGCAGCCGGACCATCAAGTTGGGGCGATCGGTAGTGGACCCGAGCGAACGGACTGGAGCAGCTCGGCGGCACGCGCGGCCGTATCGATGAGCGCGGCTCCCGCGGGCGACTCGGGCGACGCGACGACGATCGGCTTTCCAGCGTCCGCGAGCTGTGGGAGTCCGGCCTGCAGCGGAATCTGACCGAGTAGCGGAACGCCCAGCTCGTCGGCGAGCCTTTGACCGCCGCCGCTCAGGAACAGCTCGGTGCGCTCGCCACAATGGGGGCAGACGTAGTAGCTCATGTTCTCGACCACGCCGAGCACGCGGACCCCCACGCGCTCGAACATCTTGGCGCCGCGCAGGCTGTCGCCGGTCGCCATCTCCTGCGGCGTCGTCACAATGATCGCCCCGTGCAGATGAACCGTCTGGACCAGAGACAATTGGGCATCGCCGGTGCCGGGCGGCAGGTCCACCAGGAAGTAATCCAACTCTCCCCACGCTACGTCACGCAGAAATTGTTGGATGATCTTCATGATGATCGGCCCGCGCCAGATTGCGGGCGCTTCTCGCTCCACGATGAACCCGAGCGACATGAGTTTGACACCGTGCGCCTCGAGCGGCTGGATCTTGCCTCCGGTGACTGGGGGCTTCTCCTCCACGCCCATCATGCGCGGCACGTTGGGACCGTAGATGTCGGCGTCCATGAGACCGACTCGGTGGCCGGCGCGCGCCAGCGCCGCGGCCAGGTTGGCCGAAACGGTGGACTTCCCCACCCCACCTTTTCCCGACGAAATCGCGAGCACCCGACCGAGGTTCGGCATTTCCTGGGGAGTGGGAGGCGGCGGAACAGCCGCAGGAACGGCGGCCGGGCCACCCGGGCGGGCGCCGCCCGGGGCAGGGCCCCCTCCCGGGTCCAACACGGTGATTTTCACCTCGCGCACGCCCTCCACCGCCTGGATGGCCTTGCGGGCATCCCGCACCAGGGTCGCTGGATCTTCGCGCGTCAGGTGAAACGTAAAGGAGACCAGCCCCTCATCGTCTACGGAGAGGTCGTGAACTACCCCGGCCGCGGCGATCGTCTGGCCGAGACGGGGGTGACGCAGCGTCGCGAGCGCGGCATCGACGCGAGCTCGGAGGGTGTCGGCGGGTGGCACAGGCGAAGTATAGTAGGATGCCGCACCTTCCACCCCAACACCGAGGCAACCGATGCCCCGCGTCCGGTTCCGTCTGATCGCTGTAATGCTCGCTCTTCCACCGTCGATCGCCCGAGCGCAGACGCCGGCGCCGGCCGCGCCGCTCCCCTCGGTCGTCTTGCCCTCCGAGCTCGACCGCGTGCTGCGCGACTACGAGCGTGCATGGCAGGCGGGCGATCCCGCGGCGGTCGCCGCTTTGTTCACCGCTGACGGCTTTGCTCTGTCTAACGGAAAGCAAGCCGTTCGCGGTCACGATGCGATTCGGGCGGTTTACCAGGGTGCCGGCGGACCGCTGCGCTTACGCGCCCTAGCGTATGCCGTGCAGGACACGGTTGGGTATGTCATTGGAGCCTACGGCTACGGCGGCGACAGCACCGCGCTCGATACCGGGAAATTCATCCTGGCGTTGCGCCGTACTGGCGGTGGCCCATGGCTCATCGCCGCGGACATGGACAACAGTAACCGGCGCTGATTGGACTCCCTTACTCGGGCCGTTCGCCTCGTTCAGCCGCTGCCATCAGCAGCGCGACCTCGATGTGACCTTCCGCCCTGGCCGTCTCTGCCGGCTTCAGGCCCGCATTGTTGCGATGCGCCGGGTCGGCGCCGGCCGCGAGGAGCACCCGCACCGCCTCGAGGGATCCGTATTCCGCAGCGTGGTGCAACGCTGTAAACCCCGTAATGTTGGTCCCCTCGATGGCGGCGCCATGGGCCAACAGGAATTGGATGGCGCTCACCCGATTGTTGATGGCCGCCCAGTTCAGCGCGAGGCGTCCGTTGGGGGACCGCCGCAGGTCCAATGAGTCGACTCGGGCACCATCAGCCAATGCGGCGGCGAGCGCCGCTGTGTCACCGGAAATCGCGGCGTCCCAGAGCCGCCCTTGGGGCGTCTGGGACCGCGCCGGCGCAGCAATCCCCATCGCCATCGAAAACACGGACACGAGTTGCAGGGTGCGTCGACCCATGAGTGACTCCCGTTGTGAGGGTGTGCACGATCCCGGAGCAGATTCAGCTTCCCATTTGATTCGAGACCGGCCGACTTGGTTGCGTCTCGACGAATTCCGTGTTCTAGAGGAGGCTTCAGTCGCGTTCGGGGCAACGGAGGCCGCGACGGACGAGGCCGACTTTCACCAATTGCCTTCCTTTGCCTACCTGACGGGCTACGACCGGCCAGACGCCGCATTCGTGATGGTGGTGCGAACGGGCCGAGTCGCCTACCAGATGTTGTTCGAGCCCCCAATCGATCCTCGGCTGGCGCTCTACAACGGGTTCCCGCCCGATTCGGGCGACCTGGCTCGCCGCACTGGTCTCGGGTTACGCCACCTCGAGGCCCTGCGGCCAATGCTCGACACGTTGATCGGCCGGGGCCCGCTGTTCGTTGTCTCCGACGTGCATTCGCGCGACTACCTCCGGAGCGACACGCTCACGCGCGGGCGCCGCTTCGTGCAGCATTTCTGGGGGGCGCACCCGCGACTGGAGGTCAGGAGCGCCGACCCGCTGCTCGACTCGTTGCGCGTGGTGAAAAGTCCCGCCGAGGTGGCCTTGCTGCGCCGCGTGGTGGCGATCAGCGCGGACGGCCACCAGGCGGCCATGCGCCGCGTAGCGCCCGGCGTCAACGAACGAGACATTTTGGCCCTCACCGACTACACGTTTCGCACCGCCGGAGGGGCCGGGGCGTCGTTTCGCGCTATCGTCGGATCGGGGCCGAACTCGACCAGTTACCACTATCGCGCGAACGATCGCGTGATGCAGGCGGGCGAAGTGGTCGTGATCGATGCCGGGGCGCTGTACCAGGGCTACGTCGGGGACGTAACTCGCACCCTGCCCGTGAACGGCCGGTTCACTCCCGATCAAGCCGCAGTCTATCGCATCGTTCGCGCGGCGCAGGCTGCGGCGGAGGCGGTGGCCCGGCCTGGCGCACCGGTCGCGGCCGGCGACTCGGCGATCCGTGCCGTCCCCGACCGGGCGGTTCCAGCAGAACGAGGTGTTTACGATCAAGCCCGGGGTGTACATCAGCACCACGCTGCTCGACATGCTCCCCGATACGCCCAGGAACCGGCAGTTCATCGCCAAGGTCCGCCCGGTGGAGCGCTACAACCACCTCGGCGTGCGGATCGAGGACGACTACCTCGTCACCGCGACCGGAGTGGAACGGTTGTCGCTCGCGCCGCGCGAAATCCCGGAAATCGAGGCGGCGATGCGGCGCCGCTGACGCGTCGGTCGGCTTGACATTTCCCGGACTGGATACGGGCGTGGGCCTGCAACCATACTGGTCGGTCACGCGTCCTATTTCCATCTCCTGCCCGGGCGACCGTCATGACGCGAACCCTCATCGTCTTCGGGGCGTTGGCCATTGTCAGGCCGGCAGCCGCCCAGAACATCCATTCCACGCCTGGCCCTGAAGCACGAGCGGTCCCCCTCCAGGAAGTGATTCGGCTCGACGGGATCCTCGACGAGGCAGTGTGGCGCACGGCACCGGCAGCCACCGACTTCCGGCAAAACCAGCCCAACGAAGGCCAACCCGCGACCCAGCGCACCGAGGTCCGGTTTGCCTATGACGACGCCGCGATCTATGTCGGCGCGCGGATGTTCGATGATCAGGGAGCCGCCGGGGTGCGGACTCGTCTGGTGCGCCGGGATGGCAACGCCAGCGCGGACTATGTCGAGGTCATCTTCGATACCTATCACGACCATATCGGCCGATTGTTCTTCATGGTGAACCCGTCGGGCGTGCGCAACGACGCGAACGGGTTGGGGGGTGGGGGCGACGACTCCTGGGATCCGGTGTGGGAAGTGAAGACGAGGATCGACTCGCTTGGGTGGACTGCGGAGATGCGCATCCCATTCTCCCAGTTGCGCTACCCGACGACGACCGAGGAGCAGACCTGGGGCCTCCAGATCTGGCGCCAGGAGAACCGTTTGAACGAGCTCTCACAGTGGTCGTTCTGGGGCCTGACCGAGTCCGGCGGCCCGCCGCGGTTCGGACACTTGCAGGGACTCGTGATCCGGCGAGCGCCCGGTCGAGCCGAGGTGCTCCCGTACGTCGTCGGGCGGTCGGCCAACGTCCCCGTGAGCGACCCGACAGACCCGTTCCAGAAGGCGCATGCCTGGGACGGGCGCGTGGGCGCGGACGCGCGCGTGCTGCTGACGTCCAACCTGACGCTCAACGCGACGGTCAACCCCGACTTCGGCCAGGTGGAGGTCGATCCCGCGGTCGTGAACCTGAGCGCGTTCGAGACCTTTTTCGACGAGCGCCGCCCGTTCTTCGTGGAAGGTGCCGGGTATTTCGGGTTCGGCGGGTTGAATTGTTACTTCTGCTCGAACGTGTCGAGCCTCTCGATGTTCTACACCCGGCGCATCGGGCGCTCACCGCAGGCGCCGGGCAATGCGTTCGCAAACGGCGGCGTGTACGCCGACATGCCCGAGAATACCACTATTCTCGGCGCCGCCAAGCTCACAGGCCGAACACCCTCGGGCTGGTCCATCGGCGTGCTCGATGCGGTGACGAAGCGCGAGCGCGCCACCGTCCAGCTGCCCGACAGCTCGCACACGACGGCGACGGTCGAGCCGTTCACGAACTACTTCGTGGGTCGCGTGGCCAAAGACCTGCGCGGCGGCGCCACCGTGCTCCGAGTCATCGGCACGTCGGTCGTGCGCGATCTCGACGACCCCTACCTCAAGCAGCGGATCAGCAGCCATGCCGAGTCGTTTGGTCTCGGGACCGACATGTGGTTCAGGAATCGGGATTACCACCTCATAGCGCAAGTGGCCGGCACCCAAGTCACCGGCGACTCGGCCGCGATGTTCCGGCTTCAGACTTCCCCGGCGCGCTACTTCCAGCGGCCGGACCGCGGTCATGGAAGCAACGGGGTTTTGAGTGACTCCCTCGACCCGAGCCTCACGTCGCTGCGCGGCCTGGGAGCCTACGCCCGGTTTGCCCGGGAAACCGGCAACCTGTTGTGGGAGGTGTCCACCAACCTTCGCACCCCGGGGTTCGAAAACAACGACATCGCCTTCCTGTCTCGAGCCGACTACTGGTGGATGAGCGCGAACATCTTCCCCCAGTGGACCAAGCCGACGAAGTGGTATCGCCAGCTGTTCTTCATCATCGGCGGCCAACAACAGTACAACTTCGATTGGGACCTGACGGACCGGCAGATCCAGGTGTTCGGTTACATCCAACCGCTCAACTATTGGGAGGTCCAGGCGTTCTGGATTCACCGGACGGACGTGTTCGAGGATCGACTAAGCCGCGGCGGTCCGGTGCTGCGGCGGCCGGGGATCAACTACTGGTCGACCTTCATATCGACCGACCGTCGCAAAAAGGTGGTCATGAACGGGAGTGGTGATTACGGGTGCAATCGAGAAGGCGATTGCGATCGCTCGGCGAGCCTCAATGTCGAACTGCGGCCCCGCCAGAACGTCTCCCTGTCCTTCGGTCCGTCCATCGGTCATTCAGAAATCGGCTTCCAGTACGTGCAGACTGTTCCCGACCCGACCGCCACCGCGTTCGGCGGCCAGCGCTACGTCTTCGCCGATCTGGTGCAGAACTCCCTCGCGATGGACACGCGGCTCAACATCACCTTTTCCCCAAACCTCACGCTCGAGCTGTTCCTGCAGCCACTGATCGCCAGCGGTGACTTTTCCCGGTACAAGGAATTCGCCGCCCCGCGGGGGATTCGCAAGCTGGTCTACGGCACGGACGTGGGGACGGTCACGCCCGTCGCGGCGGGCGACTCGATCGACCCGGATGGCGCGGGTCCCGCAGCCGGGTTCGTGGTCCCGCCGCAAGATTTCACGTTCCGTTCACTGCGGGGAAACGCGGTGCTCCGCTGGGAGTACCGGCCGGGCTCGACGCTGTTTCTCGTCTGGACGCGCGCCGGCGAGTCGTCGCTCGGAAGAGGACGGATCGACTTCGGCGACGACACCAGCGCCCTGTTCCGCGGGCCCTCGCAAAACATCTTCCTGATCAAGGTCAACTACTGGTTGGGATTTTAGGATCTCCTTCCATCGGGTGCCGACGGCGATAGATTGCGACGAGAGTCGCATCGCTGCCGCACCGACCCTGACACGAAGGAGACCTCCTATGGACCGCGACGATGTACAGGTCGGACAGGTGCTCACCCGCCGAGAGGCGCTGGCGCTGATCGGGGTCTCGGGTGCCGCGATCCTCACGGGGTGCGGCCCCGCACACGGCGGGGACGCGAAATCCGCCGTACATCTTCCCGGATGTGTGGTGCGACCGGAGCAAATGGAAGGACCCTACTTCGTCGACGAGAAGCTCAACCGGTCCGACATCCGGTCAGATCCCGCGAACGGAGCGGTGAAAGCGGGCGTGCCGCTGCTGCTCGCGATCAATGTCTCCCGCATCGCGGGCGGCGCCTGCAGCCCGATCGCGGGGGCGCAGGTGGATCTGTGGCATTGTGACGGACTGGGCGTCTACTCAGACGTGACGGACCCACAATTCTCGACGGTGGGGCAGAAGTTCCTGCGCGGCTATCAGGTGACCGATGCCGCCGGGACCGCGCGATTCACCACGATCTACCCTGGCTGGTATCCGGGCAGAGCGGTGCATATCCACTTCAAGATCCGCACCGATCCCACCGCGGCGCGGGGGCATGAGTTCACGTCGCAACTGTATTTCGACGACGCCCTGACGGACGTGGTGCATACACGCGCGCCCTACGCCAGCAAGGGACCGCGCACCACGAAGAACAGCGATGACGGGATTTTCTCGCGCGGTGGCGAGCAGCTCATGCTCGAAGCGAAAGCGAGTGACCCGGGGTACTCGGCCACGTTCGATATCGGACTCCAAACGACCTGAACCACTGCCGTTCACGCCGACCTCGCACGCTTGACCGGTCGCCATTTGGCGTATATGATTACGCCATATGGCCAAGTCAACTGCGGTGCGGCGGCCCCGACCCCCGGAAGTCGCCGCCTATCTCGATGCCGTGCGGCAGGCGCGCGGCCCGCACAGCTACGTCTCGCTGCTCGGGCTCAAAGCGTACGATACGGCCACGCTCCACGCACGCGTCCGGGCGGGCCTGTCGTTCACCGCGCTGCAACGGCTCCTGCGCGTGGCGGCGCTGCCGATGCATGTCGCCGCCGCGATCCTGCATATCCCACCGCGCACATTGCAGCGTCGCAGAGTCGCGGGGAGACTGCAGCCGGACGAATCCGATCGTCTCGTCAGGCTGTCCCGAATCATCGGCAAGGCGATCGAGCTGTTCGAAGGTGACCCGGAGGGTGCGCGACAGTGGCTCGGTGCCCCCGTCACGGCACTCGGTGGCGCGACGCCCTTGGCGCTCAGCCAGACCGAGCCCGGAGCACTCGAGGTGGAGCAGCTCATCGGCAGACTCGAGCACGGGGTGTTCTCCTGAGTGCCGGCGGCCTGGCGCATCGTCAAAGCCAAGCATGCCGCGCGCGCCTTCGACGGCGAGGGCGCGCGTCTCCACGGTGGCCGCTGGACCAGCGTCGGCCGGTTGGCGGTGTACACGTCCGGCACCGTGGCCCTGGCCACGCTCGAAATGCTGGTGCACCTCGACTCCGCCACCCCGCTCGCCGCCTACGTGCTGTTCGCCGTGACGATCCCGGAGGAGACTATCTCCGTCGTCGACCCGGTCTCCCTGCCGCGGGGCTGGCGCGCCTCACCGGCTCCAGCGGCGCTGCGGGCGCTCGGGGATCGTTGGCTCGAGGAGGGCCGATCGGCGGTGCTCCGGATTCCCAGCGCCGTCGTCGGGGCGGTCGGGGTAGAGTTCAACTATCTGCTGAATCCCGCACATCCAGACTTCCGTCTCATTACGATCGGGCCCGAGCAGGCGTACGACGTGGACGAACGGCTCAATCGTCCAACCTGAAAGTGGCGTCTTACCGATAGCCGGCGGCCTGCAGGCTGAACAGCTCGGCGTACAGCCCGCCGCGCGCCACCAGCTGCTCGTGGGTGCCCTGGTCCACCAACTCCCCACCCTGCAACACGATGATCCGGTCCGCCATACGCACGGTCGAAAACCGATGGGAGATGAGCACCGCCATCCGTCCTTGCGTAAGCTCGGCGAACCGCAGAAACACCTCATACTCGGCGCGCGCGTCGAGGGCCGCGGTCGGTTCATCCAGAATCAGTACCTGGGCCTCGCGCAGGTAGGCCCGTCCCAACGCCACTTTCTGCCATTCGCCTCCCGAGAGGTCGACGCCGCCATCGAAGCGGCGTCCCAGCATCTGGTCGTAGCCTCCCGCGAGCCGCGTCGCGACGGAGTCGGCCAGGCTGCGACGCCCGGCCTCGCGGATCCGCGCGTCGTCGTCCAGCCGTTCCACCTGGCCCACCCCGATGTTCTCCTTCAGGATCAAGTCGTAGCGCACGAAATCCTGAAAGATCACTCCGATGTTCTTTCTGAGGCTCTCGAGGTCATAGTCGCGCAGATCCACTCCATCGAGCAGGATCCGGCCCTCGTCCGGATCGTAAAGGCGAGCGAGCAGCTTCACGAGCGTGGTCTTTCCCGCACCGTTCTCACCCACGAGCGCGATCCGCTCATCGGGAGCGAACGAGAAGCTCAAATGCCGCACTGCCCACTGCTCGGACCCCGGGTACCGGAATCCGACGTCCAGAAACTCGAATCCCGTTCGGATGGAGGACGGCACGACCCTGGCGCCGGGTCGTGTCAGGACCCGCGGCGTGACGTCGAAGAAAGTGAACAAATCGCCGAGGTACAGACTCTGCTCGTAGATGTTGGAAAGCGAGAGCAGGATCCGTTGAATCAGGTCGCGGCTTTGGCGGAACGAGCCCGCGAGGAATGTGAGGGAGCCGATCGTGTAGCGGCCCAGTACCGTCAGGTAGATGATAACGGCGTAGGCTGCGTAATAGCCGAGCGTCCCGAGGGTCACGAGGGCGGTGGAAACGACATTGCGGCGCACGGCCAGCCGCTTGTTCTCTTGATAGAACTCGTCGGACAACTTCCCGTAGCGTCCCACGAGGAAATCCGACAAGCCGAAGAGCTTGACCTCCTTGGCCGATTCGTCGGACGCACCCATGTAGCGCAGGTAGTCGAGCAGTCGGCGTTCTGGAGTCCACCGATAGAGCAGCGAGTAGCCCAACGCCGCGAAGTGCGCCTCCCCCAGGAAGGACGGAACGACGGCCACCGCGAGGAGCAGGAGCAGCCAGGGCAGCTGCAGCAGCAGGACCCCCGCGAGCGACGCCAGCGTGACCAGGTCTTGCGCCGTCGAGAGCAGCAGGGCGAATAGCCCGATGCGTCCGGTCGTCTGGCGCCGGGCGCGCTCCAGGTGGTCGTAGGTATCGGCGTCCTCGAACTGGGCGAGGTCCAACGTGGCGGCATGGCGCATCAGGCGCACACTGATCTTGTTGGCAAACAGATCGCCCAGCAGGCTTTCGAGCAGTGATGAGAGCCGCGCCAGGCCTTCCCCGCCAATAGCGATGCCGAGCTCCAGGGCCACGAGTCCGCCCAGCGCCCACCAGTCCACCGGGAGACCGGCCGACCGCGCCGCGATCGCACCAATCACTCCATCAATGATCAGCTTGCCAATCCACAAGACCGCGACCGGAATGATGGAACGGACGGCCCGCAAGGCCAGGATCGCCGCCGTGTAGCCGCGATGCGTTTGGAACACCAGCCGCAGCAGCGGCGGTACGTGGCGCAACGCCTCGAGCCGCTGGCTCCAGGTGGGCGGCGTCTCGCCCGGTGACGAGCGTGAAGGCGGAAAGAACCGAGGAACGGTCACGAGGTGAAAAGTAGTCGCCTCCTTGCGCCGCGCGCGCGCACGGTGCACCCTTGCTCGCGTGTATGTCCGAACAACCGGAGGGCGGCATGGTTCGAGGAGCCGGCGGGACGCCGGGCGGTGTGGGCACGTTCCTGGTTGGGGCCGCCATGATCGTGGGCGGCGGCTACCTGCTGCTCACGCGGGTGACGGTGGCCAGTGGGGGATGGTCCCTCTGGGGTTACAATGCGTTCGGTTTGTCGCTCCTGCC
Organism: Gemmatimonadales bacterium; assembly: GCA_036555485.1. Taxonomy (GTDB): domain Bacteria; phylum Gemmatimonadota; class Gemmatimonadetes; order Gemmatimonadales; family GWC2-71-9; genus DASTHG01. Next base: position 34,786 of record DATBLG010000173.1, read on the forward strand.
CCTGCTCGTGGGGATCGGTGTGCTGTTTTTTAACGGCCGATCCCTCCTGGGCTGGGGGCTGACCGGCGCCGGCGCGTTGATCATCGTGGCCGGGATTCTCGCGAATATGCACATCTACTTCCAGTCGACCTCCCTCTACGACACGCTGATCATGCTCGGTCTGCTCGCCGGCGGAATCGGCCTCGTGGCCAAGGCGATCCGCGCCCAGGGACCCAGCGGCCAGTCCCCATGAGACCGTTCGGCATCCTCCTCGCACTTCCCATCGCCCTCGCCGCCCAGCAGCCGGGCGCCGATACTGTCCGCGCCGGTCGTTTCGATGCCGGCAAGATGTGGACGTTCGAGTACCCGCCCGACCGCTACTTCTCCGAGACCTATGGCTTCACCGCCGATTCCGGCTGGTTCGCTCGCGCCCGACTCGCGGCGTTGCGCCTCCCCGGCTGCTCGGCGGCGTTCGTGTCGCCCAACGGGCTCGTGGTCACCAATCACCACTGTGCCCGCGACGGCATCAGCGCGGTCACGAAGCCGGACGAAACGCTCCTCGATTCCGGGTTTGTGGCCCATACACTCGGCGACGAGCGACGGTTGCCGGACTTCTTCGTGGATCAACTGCTCGCGGTTGAGGACATCACGAACGACATTCTGCCGGCGGTCGACCGGGCCAGTACCGATACCGCCCGGGCCCGCGTGCGCCGCGAAACGACCGCGGCGGTTCAGGGCCGGCTCAAGGCGCGCCATGCGTCGCCCGGGGACTCGATCTGGGTGCAGGTGGTGGCGCTCTACAACGGCGGCCGGTACTCCGCGTATGTGTTCCGTCGCTTTCTCGACGTTCGGCTCGTCGCCGCTCCGGAGCTGCAGATGGGGTTTTTCGGCGGGGACCCCGACAACTTCACCTACCCACGCTACGCGCTCGATTTCTCCGTGTTGCGCATCTACGGCACCGACGGGAAGCCGTACCGGACTTCCAACTGGTACACCTGGGGCAAGGACGGCGTGAACGCCGGCGACGCGGTGTTCGTCATCGGCAACCCCGGCTCGACGTCTCGCCTCAAGGCGATGGCCCAACTGGAATACGAGCGAGCCGTGAGCGTGCCGGCACAGGTCGGTTTTCTGTCGACTCGCCTGAGCGCACTCCGCGCCTACTACGATGGGCACCGCGCCACCGGCGATTCGCTGGACATGCGCAATTGGATGTTCGGCGTTTCGAACAGCCTCAAAGCATCGGAGGGACGCCTCGGCGCGCTGCTCGATCCGGGGATCATGGCGCGGCGACGCGACGCCGAGCGACAGCTCGCTGAAAGTCTCGCGGTGCGGCGCGATTTGAAGGAACGGCACGGGACCGTGCTCGATCGGATGTCGGATGTGCAGCGGCGCAAGACGACATTCGCCGCGCCGTACCGTGCATTCGCGTTCTTCGCGAACAGTTTCGCGGGGTCGGCCCTGGTGCGTCGCGCCATCAACGCGGCCAAGATCGCCGGGGCGAGCGCGGATTCCGCCGCGGTATTCAGCCGCCGCGCGGCTGCCGTGGGCAACCTGCCGCGCGAGCTGGAACAGCGCTTCCTCGCTTTGGAGCTGGGCGACATCGTGCGCGCCTACGGGTCCGCGCACCCACTGGCGCAAGCGGCGCTTGCGGGACGCGCGAGCCCCGAGGCGGCCGCGGCGGCCCTGCTCGACTCCTCGGCCCTGGCGGACTCCGCCAAGGCGGACCTCACCCTCTCCGCCGGCCTTCCCACCGACGACCCCGCACTACAGTTGGTCACGGCGCTGCTGCCCGCTCTTCAGGCGTTCGAACGGGATTTCAGCGCTCTTGCTACTGAAGAGCGCGAGCTGGCCAGCAACCTCGGCCGCGCGCGTTTCGCCGTGTATGGCCGGAGCGTGCCTCCCGACGGCACCTTCTCGCCACGCATCGCCGACGGCGTGGTCCAGGGTTATGCCTATAATGGCACTCTGGCTCAGCCGTTTACGACGTTTTACGGGATGTACGATCGGTTCCGTGCCGCCGGGCCGGGCAGCGACTGGGACCTCCCCTACCGCTGGCGCACGCCGCCAGCGGGCCTCGACCTCGGAACCCCGCTCGACTTCGTCTCGACCGCCGACACCTACGGCGGCAACTCTGGCTCACCGGTGGTGACCAAGGATCTGAGGCTGGTGGGACTCAACTTCGACCGCAACATCGACGCGCTGGTCCGCGACTACATCTACCTGCCGGCGCGTGGCCGGAACGTGATGGTCGATGTTCGGGCGATTCAGGAAGCGCTGGACAAGGTGTACCACGCCCCGCGCGTGGTGCGGGAACTGCTGACCGGCCAACTCGTCTCGAGCGACGCGGAGGCCGGTTCGCGGTAGGGCGGCTACTCGGCCGCTTGAACCTGCTCGGAAGGCGGCCGGGACTCGACAGTCACGGGACGGCTCAACCGAATCTTGATCCGACGGCCTGCCGGCAGGAGGATCTGGTCGCCCTGCCTGGCCCGCCGGAGCGTTCCAAAGCGGAACTGCTCGGTCGTGATCTCGTGCGTATCCCCGTCAATCTTGAGCTCGGTGAACCGCAGACCGAGCTCCGGCGGGCCGGAGTCCTGGCCGCCGCTCCTGGCGACGGTCACTTGGCCGCTGACCAGGCTGCCTTCCGGAATCTCCGCTCCATTGCCTGCCCGGACCGGCAGCACAGTA
>DATBLG010000031.1:0-13543 GCA_036555485.1 Gemmatimonadales bacterium
ACTCGGCGCGCAATCCGAGGGCAGCGTGGTCGCTTCCCTCCCGGGGTCGACTCGATCAGCCGGGCTCGGCGGCGCTGGGGTCGCGCTCATCGGGGACGCGGGGTCGATGTTCGCCAACCCCGCAGGAATCGCGACCATTCATCACCTCGCGCTCGAAGCGTCGTATGAGCCGTACCTCGCCGGCACCCGGTACTCCACGGCCGCGCTGGCGCTGCGCACCGGACGAATTGCTTGGGGGTTCGGTGCGCAGGCACTCGATTACGGGTCCGAGCCGATCATCGTTCCCGACCCCGCCACCGGTGGGCGGCGCGGGATGTTGACCGGCGGCAGCTTCCGGGCGACCGACGTGCTCGCGATGTCGGCGGTCGTGTACCGGCGGGGATTCATCGCCGCGGGCGCAACCGGGAAGTATGCGCGCCAGCAGATTGGTGCCTGGTCGGCCGACGCCTGGGCTGGTGACGTCGGTCTGGCGATCGCCGTGTTCGACATTGTCGCGTTCGGCGTGAGCGTGCAGAACCTGGGCGGCAGGTTTGGGGGTGGCACGGACGCGCGGCTGCCGCGGCGCACTCGGGCCGGGTTCACGATGAATTACGTCGACCCCGCAGGCACGTACCGTCTGCTCACCACCATCGAAGGGCAGTGGCCCGCCGGCGCCCCGGCGCTTCTCGTGACTGGGGTCGAGGGCGGCGTGGTGACCCGCGGCGTTGGTCTCGTGGGACGGTTGGGCTACGGCACACAGTCGCCCACGAGCGCGGCGTCGCGCTGGACGGTGGGTGGCGGTCTGGAGCTGCGCCGGTTGCACCTCGACTACGCCTATCAGAGTTTTGCGCTGCTGGGGGGCGGGACGCACCGCGTCGGGATCCGGTGGGCGCCCTAGCGCAGCGCCGCCGTCCCCGCTGGGGGCGCATCGTGCGCCGCCTCGCCGCCGCATTCGTCATCGGCGTGCCGCTGGCGCTGGGCGTCGCCCTCGTGGTGTCGGCCGACGCCCGCTACCTGGCGCGCGCGGGGTTCGAGGAAGCGCGCATTCTCCTCAAGCGTCGGCCGATCTCCCGGCTCGTCGACGACTCAACCCAATCCGCCCCGTTGCGCCAGCGGCTGCGTCTCGTGCTTGCGGCGCGCGCCTACGCCGCGGACTCGCTGCAGCTTGCGGTGGGAGAGACCTTTACCACCTACGTCGACGTGGGCCGCGATACCCTGCTGCTGGTGATCTCAGCCGCCCGGCGTGACCGGTTGCGCGCCTACACCTGGACGTACCCGATCGTTGGAGTGGTTCCCTACAAGGGATTCTTCAACGCCGCGAAGGCGCGCGAAACGGCCGCCGAACTGGAGGCACAGGGATACGACGCCTACCTGCGACCGGCGGGTGCCTTCTCGACACTAGGCTACTTCTCTGATCCGCTTTTCTCCACCGCCCTGGACCGCGACACGATGGAGCTCGTCGCGACGGTGATTCACGAGCTGGCGCACAACACCCTGTACGTGAAGAGCCAGACCCCGTTCAATGAGAGTTTCGCGAGTTTCGTGGGCTACCGCGGCGCCGAAGCGTTCTTCCGCTCGCGCCAGGATACCGCGGACGCCCGGCGCGCCGCGGCGCGCTGGGGCGATGAACGGACTCTGGACGTCTTCTGGGCGGAGCTGGCGCGCCGGCTCGATTCGGCGTTCGCCGAGGCATCGTCGCCGGCGGCGGTCGCGGCGGCCCGCGCCACGCTGTTCGATTGGGGTCGCGCCCAGCTCACGGGATCCGTGGGCCAAAGCCTGGAGACCTACGATTGGCGCTGGTTCGCCCAGGCGCCGCTCAACAATGCCGTGGTGATCGCACAGCGGATCTACCGCGAGAACTTGAACCTGTTCGACGAGCTGTACGCGGAGCACCACGGCAACGTTACCGAGACGATTCGTGCGATCCAGGTCCGGGTGCTCACGCAGCCGGATGGGGATCCCTATCGGGCGTTGTATTCGCGGGGGGGACCGCTCCCCTAGTCGTGCGTCAGCCGATCTGCAGGCGGCGTTGGTGCAGGCGGGACGCCGGATGCAGTACGTCGGCGAGCGCATGCGCGACTCCGGGAATGGTGCTGGCGCGGATGCCACCCTCCGTGAGCACGCCGGTGAGGTCGACCTGCACGGCGGCCGATGCGGTTTCGAGTGGGTGCTCCAGTGTGAAGACGAGGCCCATACCGCGCTCCGCGATGGCGGCGGCCATCTCCCCCCATCCCGTTTCGACCGACAGCGGCCGCACCGCCGCGAGGAGCGGCACGGCGACGGGATCGAACTCCGTGCGGGTGCCGAGGGGCGTGTCGACGAGCTCGGCGAGCGTGCTCCAGATGGGCAGAGTGGGTCCAACCGGAATCACGAGGCCAAAACGCCAGCCGCGATCTTCCGCAAGCTCCGCGAGGGCTCGCACCAACGCTTCGTCTCCGGGTGCCACCGGCCCTGGCCGTGGCGCCAGTACGCCGGCTCCGGTCTCCGCAAACCACCGTTCGGCAGGGAGCAATTCGTCGGGTCGCCGCGGCGCGTACGCGGCATAGCGTCGCGTCGCCACAATCTCCTGCTCGGCCAGGGTGCGCTGTTCGTCGTGCTCGGCCGACTGCGCCGCGCCCTCGAACGCCACCTCTGCCGCCTCGTACCGCCCCGCGTCGCGCAATATGCGGCCGCGCAGTTTCAGCGTTTCGGTGTGAGGGTCGAGCGCGAATGCGCGGTCCAAGGCCAGAAGCGCCCGGTTCCGATCCCCGAGCCGATAGGCTGCCCACCCGAGCTCGTGCCACACCAACCCGAGATCGGGGTCGGACTCGACCGCGCGCTCGAGCACGCCCAGGGCGTCGCGAAAGCGCCCCAGCTCGATCAACGCTGCGCCGGTGAGTGCGAGCGCGAACGCGGAGTCCGCGAACTGCACCTGTGCGGCCTCGGCGACGCGGAGCGCCTCGTCGGCGCGGCCCTGACCGCGCAAGAGCTCGAAGTATTCCGCCCAACACGGCTTCAGGTCGGGTTGCTGCGCGAGCACCTCGCGATACGCGATCTCGGCATCGCCGGTGCGTCCCTCGCGCGCCAGCCACCGGGCGCGCGCCATCGCTCGCTCGCTTGGCGCATCCGGGAACAATTCGTACGATGCGGTGGTGCGCATGCGGCTAATGTACGCCCTGCTCGCACGCTGGCTAGCCGCACCCTCCCGACACTAGATTGTCGCTCTATGGACCAGGATCGCTTGCTGCGCGATTTGTCGGAGTTTCTCCGGATACCTTCGGTGTCCACGCTCCCGGCGTACGACGCCGATTGTCGGCGCGCGGCGGAGTGGGTCGCGCGCGACCTGCGTCGCCTCGGGTGTCGCGATGTGCAGTTTCTCGGCAGCGACACGCACCCGGTTGTCTGGGGCGTCGGCCCGGAAGTTCCCAACGCACCCTCGCTGCTCATCTACGGCCACTACGACGTGCAGCCCCCGGATCCGGTCAACGAATGGACCGCACCACCGTTCGAGCCGACGGTACGCGATGGCCGGCTGTATGCGCGGGGTGCCGCCGATGACAAGGGCCAGGTGTTTTGTCTACTGCGGGCGATCGAGGAGTCGGGCGCGCCGCGCGTCAACTTTCGCTTTCTGATCGAGGGCGAGGAAGAGTACGGCAGCAAGGTGTTGTTCGACGTGCTGCGGCGCGAGCCGGCACGGACGCAGGCCGACGTCGCGCTGGTGGCTGACATGTCATTCGTTGCGCCGGGCTGGCCGGCCGTGTACACCACCTTGCGCGGGATGTGTTATGCCGAGATCACCGTGCGAACGGCGAAGTCCGATCTGCACTCGGGGGAATACGGTGGCGCGGCACCCAACGCGCACGAGGAGCTGTGTCGCCTGTTGGTGCATCTGAAGGGACCGGACGGGCGCATCAAAATCCCGGGACTGTATGCGGCGGTAAAACCACCGACGTCGGCCGAGCGGGCGGCCTGGAAACGCTTGCCATTCAAGGAGAAGGACTTCCTGAAGCGCCGCGTGCAGGCGAAAGCCCTCACGGGGTTGCGGAAGTACTCGGTCCTCGAGCGGCTCTGGGCTCTGCCGACCTTCGAGATCCATGGCATCACCGGCGGGTTCACCGGGGTCGGCGCGAAGACCGTGATTCCCGCTGAGGCGACGGCCAAGGTGAGCCTGCGCCTCGTGCCGAATCAGAAGATGAAAACGGTAGAACACCAGCTTGCCGCGGCCGTCAAGCGGTTCGCCCCGCCACACGTGACCGCCACTGTTCGCTTCCTGCACGGAGCCGACCCCGCCCGCATTCGGATCGACCATCCCGCCTTCAAGTTGCTCGACCGCGCGTTTCGCGACGTCGTGGGCCGCGGGACCGTGCCCGCTCGGGCCGGCGGGTCGATTCCCGTCGTGCCGGCCCTCGGGGCCCGGGGTGCTCCCGTACTGCTGACGGGGATCGGCCTCCCGGACGACCGGCTGCACGCGCCCGACGAAAAGCTCGATCTCAAGCAGTTGTGGGACGGGATAAAGGTATTTGGGAGGTTTTATGAACTGCTCGGAGAAGCGAAAAGCGTAAGGAGGAATTCGTAAGGGGGAACGACGTAAGGAGTAAACCGTGGTACGTCCTCTCCCTACGTCTTTGCCCGTACGCCGTTGTCCCTACGTCTAGTGCAATGTGACCAAGTGCACATCTGGCTTGTTCCGTCGTCTCTATATTGACCAAACCATGCATCGCCCTCTATTCCTCGCCGGGATCGGCTACCTCGCCGTCTGTGCCGTCGTGGTCGTGCGGTACGAGCCGCGCACCCCGACGCCGGCCCCGCAGACCGCTCCGAGCATGGTCCGGTTCGATGGCCCGGCCGATCAGTGGTTCGCCGCCATCAAACCCTTCTGCAACGCGGTGGAAGTCGAAGTCTCCCAGCGCCAGCACCCCGCACCCGCGACCGTCGAAGGGCAGGGGTACAGCGCGGCCTGTTACGCCCTCGGTGGGAGAATCGACGCGGCGCGGGCCGTGATCGATCGCCTCCGCGCCGAGGATCGTTATCGGGCGGCCGGGATCGTGTTCGACGTCGCGCATCCAGTCGCCGACGCCGGTGACGATCGCTCCGCAGGACCGATCATGGAGCTGGTGGTGGACTACTGGCCCGACAACTACATGGCCCTGTACCACGCCGGCATGTCCGAGTTCGCGCTCGGTCAAACCGCGCTGGCCCGTTCTCACCTCGAAGCGTTCCTGTCGCTCTACCACCAGGACGACGGCTGGACTCAAAACGCGCGGGACGCACTCGCGCGTCTGCGCTAGTCCTCCGGCCCGGACGTCCGGTGGCCGAACCCACGTATCTCGCCGCCGGGACGGTCCTCCAGGATCGCTACGAGATTGCGGGCGAGCTCGGTCGCGGTGGGTATTCGGTCGTCTACCGGGCGCGGGATCGGCGCATCGGGAGCGACGTGGCGATCAAGCTGCTCGTGCCCCCTCCGGCGGCCGCGCGGCTCGCTCGCGAGCGCTTGCGCCGCGAGGTGCAGGCCGTTCGCCAGTTGAGCCATCCCAACATCGTCACGGTCTACGACGTCGCGGACGACGGGCCATGGAGCTTTGTGGTGATGGAACACGTTCCCGGCCCCGATCTCGCGGTGCGCGTCCGCGACCGCGGACCGCTCGATCCCGAAGCAGCGGCCCGCCTCGGACGGGATGTGGCCGCCGCGCTCGACGCGGCTCACCGTCGCGGCATTCTGCACCGCGACGTCAAACCGCAGAACATTCTCATCGATCCCGACGGTCGTGCCCGTCTCACCGATTTCGGCTCCGCGCGGCTCGCCGGCATGGCGACGGTGACCCAGACCGGTGGACTCGTCGGGACGCTCGCATACGCGGCTCCCGAGGTCGTGGCCGGCGCGCGCGGCGACGCGCGCGCCGACTGCTACGGGCTGGGGTTGACGCTGTACTTCGCGTTGCTGGGTGTGCTCCCCGAGCGCACCACACTACGCACGGGGCCCGCGCCTGAGCCGAACGGCTACCACCCCCGCGGCCCTCGGGCGGACGTCCCCGTGTGGCTCGATGCAGCGGTGGCACGCGCCACTGCGTCGGATCCAGACGACCGCTTTCCCTCCGTCACGCTGCTCGCCGCCTCGCTCCTGCCGGAAGACCGGGACGCGCTGCTGGCGCCGCCGCCGAAGGGGACGTGTGTGTTTTGCCGCGCCACCGAGCCGTTCGGACTGGGCGTCTGCCCGCGCTGCGCACGACGGGCCAGCGGGGACGATGACGTGCTCGTGTTCGTCGAGCGCACAACCCCCGGCCCGGCGCGGCAGGCCGTGCTCGAACGGCTGCGGGAGCGAATCCCCGCGGCACGGGCGGCAGGTCATGAGGCCGCCGCGGGCGGCGAGCGGCCGCTGCTGCGGGTCCCGGCCGACGCGGCAGGGCGGGTGATGGAGCTGCTGGACGCCCACGGGATCCCGGCGCGCACCGAGGCGCTGACCAATCGCTGGCGGGCGCCGGTACCGGCGTCGATCGCGGCGTTGGCGGGTGTGGTGGCGACTGCGGGAACGGCGGCCGGCGTGGCGGCCGCCACGCCCGTATTGCTCCTCAGCGCTCCCGTCATGGCCGCCGGACTCGCGAGCGTCGCGGCGCTGGGGCGGCGCACTCCGGTGTGGAATCCGCCGCCCGCCGCACGCAGCGCGTTGCCGGCGGATGTCGAACGGGATGCCGTCCGGACCCTCGCCGCGCTTCCCGCGGGGGCGGCGCGTCGGCTCCTGATCGACCTGCTCCGTCGCGCGAGCGCGATGCCCGGGGCGGCCGACCGCGTCGGACCGTTGGTCATCGCGGCCTGCGCGGCCGCCCGCGAGCTGGCCGCGCTCGAGCAGCATCTCGATGCTTTCGACACGGAGCGCGACCGCCTGACCGACCCATCCGCCAGGTGGCTGGATGCGTTGGCACGATGCGAGCGCGGCCGCGACGCCATGGTGCAACGATTACTCGACGCGACAGCGACGCTCAGCCGCGTGTCCGGGGATTCCGCCTTGCGCGCGGCGTCGCCGGCAGCATCGCTGGCGGATTTGACACGGGAGCTCGATGCGGAGAGTCGGGTACAGGCCGCAGTTGCGAGTGAAATGACCGAACTGCTGACCTAGGCGCCTCGCTTGCTCGCGTTTCTCAACCGGTTGATGTCGTGTTGCGTGAGGCCGCGTCCGCCGTATCGCTCTTCGGTCCACGGATCGCCGCGCATGTGGTAGCCGTTCTGCTCCCAGAAGCCGGGCACGTCCTCATCGAGTAGGGTGAAGCCGCGCACCCATTTGGCGCTTTTCCAGAAGTACAGGTGCGGCACGAGCAACCGGGCCGGCCCACCGTGCTCAGGCGTCAACCACTCGCCGTCATGTTTGAAGGCGACCAGGTTGCCCGGGCGGTCGAGATCGGCCAGTGACAGGTTGGTCGTGAATCCCTGCTCGGCGGATACCAGGCAGAACCGGGCGGCGGGCTTCACCATAGCGCGCTCGAGCAGCAGCCGCACCGCAACCCCTTCGAAGCTGTTGTCGAATCGACTCCACGCCGTGACGCAGTGGATGTCGCAGCGCGTGGTGGTGCGCGGCAGGGCGAGCAGTTCGTCGTACGTCAGGGTCAGCGGCCGCTCCACCAGTCCGTCCACCGCAAACGTCCAGGTCTTGGTCTCCACGCTGGGGACCAGCCCATAGTGCAGCACCGGCCACTTCGTCGTGAGAACCTGGCCGGGAGGCAGGCGATCGGTCATACGGTCTGCTCGACGGCTGCGCTCGATGCCTTGACGGTGAACGCCTCCTCGAATCCGGTCACTACCGCGGCCACCGCCTGATCCCACAACGACCCTTCCCCCATTCCCTTTCCCCCTTCCCGCTCGACCGACGTCATCTCCACACCCGGGATCCCGCATGGCACGATCCGGTCAAAGTGGGCGAGGTCGGTGGTGACATTGAGCGCGAAGCCGTGCCACGTGACCCATTGCTTCACGTGCACGCCGATGCTCGCGATCTTGCGCCCCCGGGTCCACACGCCGGTATGACCCGCGTGGCGCCCGGCTGGGATGCCAAGCCCCGTCAGGGCAATGATGAGCGCCTGTTCGAGGGTGCGGAGATACCAGTGCAAGTCCTGTTTGTGGTCGGCGAGGTCCAGGATCGGATAGCCGACGAGCTGCCCGGGGCCGTGGAACGTGACGTCGCCGCCGCGCTCGACCTCGAACACGTCGATCCCATCGGGACGAATCAGATTCGCCTGGTGCGAAGTCCGCCCGAGGGTGACGACGGGGGGATGCTCGAGGAGCAGCAGGAGGTCGTGCGGGAGTCGGCGCGCGATCCGGTCCTCCGCCAGCCGCCGTTGCCAGTCGAGCGCCTCAGCATACGGCACGCGTCCGGCCTGCACGACCCGCAGCACACGATCGCTCATGCTGACGCCCGCGTGGCCCAGCGGCTGCCCGCGACGCCGAAGGCGACCGCCGCGGCACCCCAGACAATCAGGCCGGGCACACCGAGTAACCGATCGGCGATCGCCCCGAGAAAACCGATCAACAATCCTCCGATGGCGGAGAGGACGGCGATCACGCCGCGTTGCCACAGGTTGTCGATGGGGCGACTGCGGCGCCACCCGAAAAACGCGCCCAACCCGATGGTCGCGAGCAGGCCGTAGAACAACGGGTCGGGCGCCGCCTCCCGATATGCGACGTTCTCGAGGTGTTGGCGCAGCAGGCTCACCAGCATTTGAGCTAGTGTACCTACCGCCCCGCCTAGTCCGATCCCCGTCGCGAGCGCGCCGAGCCCGACGGCGAGCGGGTCCTTCGGGGGCTCGCTCAGATGTGCATGACCCGGCCGAGCGAGTCGAGCGCCGCCTCGGCGACCGCCTCCGACATCGTCGGGTGCGCGTGGATCGCCAGCTCGACCTCTTCCACGGTGTACTCGTTCTCGCGGGCCACCGCGAGCTCGTGGATGATCTCGGAGGCATGGCCCCCCACGATGTGTGCGCCGAGAATCTCGCCGTACTGCTTGTCACGCAGGATCTTCACGAACCCCTCGGTCTCCCCGGTGCCCCGCGCCCGGCCGCTGGCGGAAAAGGGGAACTTGCCGGCCACGTACTCGAGCTTCTGCTCCTTGCACTGGTCCTCGGTGAGGCCGATGCTCGCCACCTCCGGGTGGCAATACGTCACGCTTGGGACGTTGTCGTAGCGGATCGCGTGCGGCTTGCGACCGGCGAGCCGCTCGGCCAGCACCACGCCTTCGCGGCTCCCCTTGTGGGCCAGCATCGGCGGGCCCGCGACGTCGCCAATCGCGTAATAGCCCGGCGCCGTCGTCTGGAGGTTCTGGTCCACTTTGACGAAGCCGCGGTCGGTGAGTTGAACGCCGCACTCCTTGAGGCCGATGTTCTCGACGTTCACGGCCCGGCCCGCGGCCATCAACACGGCCGCGGCCTCAACCTGCTGCTTCGACCCGCCCGCTTCGACGTCGAGCACCACATTGTCCTTGCCCACGGTCGCTTTGGCTACTTTGGCGCCGGCAATTACGGTGATGCCGCGCTTCTTGTAACTCTTCACCAGCTCGGTCGAGGCGTCGGCATCCTCGAGCGGGAGGATACGCGGTAGCGCCTCGATGAGCGTCACCGTCACTCCGAACGCGTTGAAGATGTCCGCGAACTCCATGCCGACGGCTCCGGCGCCGATCACCGCCAGCGAGGCCGGCGTGCGTTCAAGAAGCAGCGCTTCGTCCGAAGAAATCACCGTGGTCTTGTTGAGCTCGAGGCCGATCTGCGGAATGCCTTTCACGCGCGACCCGGTCGCGATGACGACGGCCTTCTTCGCTTCATAGACGTCGCCGCCCACCTTGACCTTCCGGCCCGGCTGGAGCGCGCCCGTGCCCTTGATGACGGTGACCTTGTGCTTTTTCATCAGGAAGTCGACGCCGCGCGAGTTCTGATCGGCCACCTTGCGACTGCGTTGCATCGCGACGCCGTAGTCGGTCTTGACCCCGGTCGTCTGAACGCCGAAGTCCGCCGCGTGTTTCATGAGATTCGCGATGTACGCCGAGTGCAACAGGGCCTTGGTGGGGATGCAGCCGATGTTCACGCAGACACCGCCGAGCTTGTCCTTTTCGACGACGGCGGTCGCGAGCCCCAGTTGTGCGGCGCGGATGGCGCAGACATAGCCCGCCGGTCCGCCGCCCAGCACGATCAGGTCGAATTGGGTCGCCAAACGAATCCCCCTTCCACAGTCAGAGGAGCATCGCCAACGGATTCTCCAGCATCTGCTTCAGCGTCCTGAGGAAGACCGCTCCGGTGGCGCCGTCGATCACCCGGTGGTCGCAGCTCATCGTGAGGCGCAGGCGGCGGCGCACCGTCACCTGGCCATTCACCACGACTGGCTTGGGCACGATCGAACCGACGGCGACGATTCCGGCCTCCGGCGGATTGATGACGGCGGTGAATTCGTCGATGTCGAACATCCCCAGGTTCGAAACCGAGAAGGTGGCCCCGGTGTACTCCTCGGGCTTCAGTCGCCGGTCGCGCGCCCGCTGGGCCAGCTCGCGCGATTCGGCGGCTATCTGGGACAGCGACTTCAACGCCGCGTTGCGGATGACCGGCGTGATCAGACCGTCCTCGACGGCCACGGCCATGCCGAGGTGCACCTCGTTCCAGTAGCGGATGTGGTCGTCTTGCCACCAGGCGTTACAGGCCCGATGCCGCGTGAGGGCTAACGCCACCGCCTTCACGACAATGTCGTTGAAACTGATCTTGCCGGCCTGGGTGCCCTGTTCGCCGAGCTGTTGGTTGAGGGCCTCACGCGCTTCCGCCGCCCGCTCCATGTCCACTTCGGTCGTCAAGAAGAAATGCGGGATGGGGCCAATCGAGGTCGCCAGCCGTTTGGCAATCGTCTTCCGGATTTGCGTCAGGGGGACGTCGTCGAAGGCCGCCCCACTCGTGACGATCGCCGGTGCGCGGGCGGCGGGGCGCGATTCGGCCGGCACCACTGCCGGCGTTGGGGCAAGGAGGGGGACGGCCGCATCGAGGTCGCGCATGACCACGCGACCACCCGGCCCGGAGCCGGGGATCAGGCGCAAGTCGACGCCCTTGTCTTGGGCGATGCGCTTCGCGAGTGGCGATGCCTTGACCCGGGTGGTATCGGCCGGCGCCCGGGCCACCGCTGCGACGCCCGCGACCGCAGGGCGATCCGGCTGGGCGACGGCGGGCTGGGGACTGACAACTGGCGGTGGCGGTGCGGGAGGCGCGGCTGCTGGCGCTGGGGGAGCGGCTACCGGCGGGGGGCTGGTAGCGGCCGGCGCGCCGGCCGCGGCGACGGACTCCCCTGGCGCTCCGATGTAGCCGACCACATTCCCAACCGGAACCGTCGCGCCTTCGGGCACCGCCTGTTGCAACAACTGTCCATCGGCCCGCGCGACGAGCTCCATGATGGCTTTGTCGGTCTCCACCTCGGCCAGCGTCTCACCGGTTTTCACGGCGTCACCCGTGCGCTTCGTCCATTTGACGAGGCGACCTTCCTCCATCGTGGGCGAGAGCGCCTCCATCACCACCTTGGTCGCCATGGGCTAGTCGAGGTACAGGACCCGCCGCGCCGCCGCGACGACTTTTTCGGGAGAGGGCTTCGCCAGACGCTCGAGCTGCTTGTTGTACGGCATGGGAACGTCCGCCTGCGTGACGCGCAGCACTGGTGCGTCGAGCTGGTCGAATGCGTCGCGCTGGATGATATCCACGACCTGTGCTCCCACTCCGCAATGGGGCCAGCCTTCCTCTACGACGACGGCGCGGTTGGTCTTGGTGACCGACGCGAGTATCGCGGGCACATCCAGTGGTCGCAACGTGCGCAGGTCCACCACGTCGGCCGCCACGCCCTGCTGGGCGAGCTGGTCGGCCGCTTTCAGCGCGACGGTCACCGTCTTGGAGTGGCAGATCAGCGTGACATCCTTCCCCTCACGCTTCACGTCCGCCTGGCCGATCGGGACGAGGATCTCGCCCTCGGGGATCTCTCCCTTGGTGTTGTACAACATCTCGCCTTCGAGCACCATCACGGGGTTGTTGTCCCGGATCGCCGACTTGAGCAGTCCCTTCGCGTCGTGGGGAGTCGCCGGGGCCACGACTTTCAGTCCCGGGATATGCGCGAGCCAGGATTCCCACGCCTGGGAATGCTGGGACGCGAGCTGCAGCGCGGCGCCGTTGGGTCCGCGGAACACGATCGGGATGGGGATCTGGCCGCCCGACATGTAGAGCATCTTCGCGGCCGAGTTCACGATCTGGTCGAGTGCCAGCACGGCGAAGTTCCAGGTCATGAACTCGATCACCGGGCGCAGGCCTCCCATCGCCGCGCCCACGCCGACGCCGGCGAAGCCGAGCTCGGCGATTGGCGTGTCCACCACTCGCTGCGCTCCGAACTCTTCCAACAGGCCGCGGCTCACCTTGTACGCGCCCTGGTACAGGCCGACTTCCTCTCCCATGAGGAACACCTTTGGGTCACGCTGCATCTCTTCCCGCAGCGCCTGATTCAGGGCATCGCGATACGTGATGGTCGGCATCGTGCCTTAGTCCGCGAGCACGTGGGTGGTGAGGTCGCCCGGCGCCGGGTCGGGACTCTCGTCCGCGAATTGCATCGCGGCCTCGACCTCGGTGTGCACTGCGGCGTCGAGCGCATCGATCGCCGTCTGGTCGAGCACGCCGTCCTCCATCAATCGGTGCGCCAGCTGGGAGATCGGGTCCTTCTTCTTCTGCTCTTCGACTTCCTCCTTGGTGCGGTAGACGCCGTGGAGCGGATCGGACATCGAGTGACCCATGAACCGGTACGTGCGCACCTCGAGCAAGGTGGGGTGGCCGCCCTTGCGGGCTCGCTGAACGGCGCGTTGCGCGGCCTGGTGCATCTCGAGCACGTCCATCCCGTTCACGATCTCACCGGCCAGGTCGTAGCTGCAGGCGTGCTCGACGACATCCGTCACGGCTGCCACCCGCTCGAACGCGGTACCCATGCCGTAGCGGTTGTTCTCACACAGGAAGATGACCGGCAGCTTCCACACCGACGCCATGTTGAGCGCCTCGTGAAACGCGCCGATGTTCACTGCAGCCTCACCGAAGAAGCAAACGCACACCTGGTCGCCGCCCTGATACTTGATGGCGAAGCCGAGGCCCGTGGCGAGCGGGAGGTGGCCGCCCACGATGCCGTGGCCGCCCATGAACCGCTTCGCGGCGTCGAATAAATGCATCGAGCCGCCCTTGCCGCCCGAGCACCCCGTTGCCTTACCGCACAGCTCCGCCATCACCGTGTTCGCCGGGATACCCCGCACCAGCGCCTGGCCGTGCTCGCGATAGGAGGAGATCACGTAATCGTCGGCGCGCAACGCGGCGGACACGCCGACCGCGACCGCTTCCTGACCGATATAGAGATGGCAGAAGCCGCCGATCTTGCCGAGCGCGTACGCCTCGGCGGTCTTTTCTTCGAAGCGCCGAATGAGCAACATCTCGCGCAGCATCCGCCGCTGTAGCTCGGCCTGCGCCTGATCTTCTGCCGGTTGGACGGTGGCTGTCGTCATCGCGATCTCGTTAGCGAACCGTGGCGGTGGCCGCCGCCACCTGTTCCCAGGCATGGTAGCTCG